>JAKPFT010000009.1 GCA_029551285.1 bacterium
TCACGCCAACTGAGTCGAGGATACCTGAAGCCACCCGTTCCAATCCGCAAGGAAGGAGGGTGTCCAAGGTATGCTCGGTAAGGAGGGAGAAGTCGTAACAAGGCAGCCGTACCGGAAGGTGCGGCTGGATCACCTCCTTTCAAGGAGTTCCTTAAGAAACCCGGGTGCTTCCCTTTTGTCAGAGTAGCGAGTCAGTAAAGTTGAGCGCTTACTATGCTGTAAAAACTGCTGTGTTCGTTCCTGCCAACACTCCGTGTTTCCTCCCCGTTGTTATTTTTTGCCGGTGACAGGCTGGCCTTCCTGAAGAAGCTGTCACCTTCCCCGGAAAAAGCATCTAACAAAACAAAAACCTGACAGGATATTGTTTGCCCGGGTACTTGCCTGAAGACTTTTATTAAAGTGTGAAGCGAAGTAAAATAAGACCGGGGGTCTGAGAAAAATGGCTGAAAAACGGGACTACTACGAGGTCCTGGGGGTTAACCGAAATGCCTCGCTGGACGAGTTGAAGAAGGCTTACCGGGACCTGGCCTTGAAGTATCACCCGGATAGAAACCCGGGTAACAAGGAAGCTGAAGAGAAGTTCAAGGAGATTACCGAAGCCTATGAAGTCTTAAGTGACCCGCAGAAACGGGCTACCTACGACCAGTTTGGACACGCAGGTTTTGGCCCGCAGGGTTTTGACTGGCGGCAGGACTTTTCCCGGGTCAGGACCGATGTTGACTTCTCCGATATCTTCGGCGATGTTTTTTCTGACTTCTTTGATAACTTGTTTGGCACGGCCCGGACCGGAACCAGAACCAGACGCAACCGCGGGGCTGACCTGGAGTATCGCCTTTCCATCAGTTTGAAGGAAGCCGCCACCGGAACAGAAAGAACCATTAACTTTACTCGCCGGGATACCTGCCCCGTTTGCCACGGTAGCGGCAGCAAAAGCGGTCGGGGAAAAAGCGTCTGTCCTACCTGCCACGGCAGAGGGCAGGTCGTCAGCCAGCAGGGCTTTTTCACTTTTGCTCAGAGTTGCCCCCGGTGCCGGGGTGAAGGTACTGTTATCACCCAGCCGTGTCTTAACTGTCAGGGTTCAGGACTGGTAAGAGTGCAGCACCGGCTGGGGATAAAAATTCCGGCCGGGATTGAAAGCGGTACGAGTCTGCGGTTGAGAGGGGAAGGCGATGCTGGTTCTTCTGGGAGTGCCCGGGGTGACCTTTACGTAACCGTTTTTGTGGAACAGGATAGTTTCTTCCAGCGGCAGGGAGACGATGTGGTCTGTGAAGTTCCGGTGACTCTGACCCAGGCGGTCCTCGGAGATGAGATTGAAGTTCCTACCCTGACCGGAAAGGTGAAGATGAAAATTCCGCCGGGAACTCAGAACGATTCTTTGCTAAGGCTGCGCAACCTTGGTTTTCCAAAAATGGGGGGCTACGGTAAGGGAGACCAGATTGTCCGTATCAGGGTCTGCCTGCCCCAGCGGCTTTCCCGGCAGGAGAGAAAAATCATTGAAGACCTGAAATTGGTGGAAGATATCAATAACTACCCTGAGGTGAGGAAGTT
The DNA here is from genome assembly GCA_029551285.1 of bacterium. Classification (GTDB taxonomy): domain Bacteria; phylum Ratteibacteria; class UBA8468; order B48-G9; family DSTR01; genus JAMWDF01. The sequence continues at coordinate 1,549 of JAKPFT010000009.1, forward strand.
CCGGGAAGAACTCAGCCGTCGCTGAAAAACATACCCCTGCCAGTTTTTCCAGCCCTGCCTTACTTCATTATCTCGCTGAGGGATACCTGCCGATTTTCCTGCTCACTGACCAGGGCGGCCTGAATGAAGGCCATCAGTTCCTGTGTTTCCTCCAGACTCACCGGAGCCGGTTTTCCCTGGAAAAACTGGATGATCTGCCGCAGCAGTTGAGCATAGAAAGGCACCTGGCTGGAGTAGGTCACCTGAACAAACTTTTTCTCGCCGAAAACAGTTGCGCCGTAGGAATGACTTCCGGCCCGGGTTCCCCGCATCGTCCCCAGCCGGCCCTGGGCCCAGGTGCCCACCACCAGATGGTAGGTGTCAGTTTTTGTGCAGAAGACTTTCTGGCAACCGGTACCCATGAAGGTGTAGAGAATCTCAACGCCGTGGATACCATACCAGAAAAGCCCCGGGTTAGTCGGGTCCAGGCTGGCCGGACTGAAAGCGTCGCAGCCTAAAACCTGGCCCAGCTCCGGGTCATCTTTGGCTGCGGCGATATTTGCGTCAAAGCGTAAGGAAGAGGAAGAAAACATGGGGCAGTTGTATTGCCTGGCCAGGTTGATGATAGCCGCGGCTTCAGCATACGAGGCCGCCAGCGGTTTGTCAATGAACACAGGCTTTCTAACTCTTAGCACCGGTTCCGCTTCCTTCAGATGGCGCCTTCCATCCACACTTTCCAGCAATACCGCGTCCACCCGGTCTAACAGTTCTGGAATAGAATCAACTAACTTCACGCCCCATTTCTCTGTCAGTTCCTTCTTGTATCCTTCCACCCGGGTGTAACTTGAAGGCAGGTCAGGACTGAAAGAAGGGTAGCCAGCCACCACTCTGGCCCCGGGCACATAATGGGGGTCATTGGTGTCTGACAGAAGTTTGGTGAAGGCCACCACATGAGAGGTGTCAAAACCGATGATACCGACCCGGATCTCGTTAGCCATGGCAAACTCCTTGTTAGGCAAGATGGTTAAATGATACTCACAATTATTCCTCTGTCAAACAGAATGCTCGCTCTGTTAGCAAGATTGTGTTCTTACCGGGACATCTGTTTAAGACGCTTGACCATCTCTTTCAGGGCTTTCTTTTCCGGGAAGGTGTCAATAATTTTTCCCTTCTGGAACAGAGCAAACCGGCCCTGACCGCCAGCCAGACCGATATCAGCCTGTCTGGCTTCACCCGGTCCGTTAACCTCGCAGCCCATCACGGCAATCTTGAGCCGGCATATCCCCGGGAACCTTCTAGCCAGGGCCATAACTTCTTTTTTTACCAGGTGTTGCATCCTCACTAAATTTACCCGGGTGCGGCCGCAGGTTGGACAGGAGATAATCTCAGGAACAAAAATGCGGCATCCGGCAGCCTGCAAAATACTTCGGGCTAAAAGCACTTCTTTTTCCGGAGGTTCAGTCAGAGAGACCCGTACCGTGTCGCCAATTCCCTCTAAGAGAAGGCAACCGATGCCCAGGATGGACCTGGCCTCAGCCAGCGGACCCTGTCCCGCCTCAGTAATCCCCAGATGGAAGGGGTAATCGCATTTTTCCGCCAGCCGTCGGTAGCAGGCGATGGTCTCGGAAACAGAGGGGGTTTTCAGGGAAACTACCAGCAGGAAAAACTCGTTGTCTTCAAAAAACTTAATGGTATCACAGGCCGTTTCCACCATGCTGGTGACCAGTTGCCCGCGCCACTTCACCGAACCAGAATTTATCCCCAACCGCACCGGAATTTTGCGTTGCTTAACTTCCCGGATAAAGGGGCGCAGTTTTCCCAGGGGGATGTTGCCCGGGTTAATCCTGATTTTATCAGCGCCAGCCGCCACTGCCGCCAGGGCCAGTCTTTCGCTGTAGTGGATGTCAGCGATAATCGGTACGGAAATCTCTTTCTTCAGCCGGCTGATCGTTTGAGCCTCACCCTCGTCCCTAACAGACACTCTAATCAGTTCTGCGCCGGTGCGCACCAGAGCCTTACTCTGTCTGAGCAAAGACGGCCAGTCGCAAGTCGGTACCTTGGTCATTGCCTGGACCGAAATCGGCGCGTCTCCGCCGATGAAGAGAGAGCCTACGGCTATCTTTCGGGAAGGTCTTCGCTTAATCATTTATGCCTTCAGCGGTTAGACTTCAGCCGGGCTTCCAGCAACCGCAGCAGGTCGTTGTAGGTGACAAAGAGTGCCAGAAAGATTAGAGCCACCGCTCCGGCATACTGAACCACTTCCAGAAATTTCTTGCTGGGCCTTTTCCGCCGGAGCCGCTCCAGAAGCAGTCCCACCAGATGGCCGCCGTCCAGGATAGGGAAGGGAAACAGGTTAATAAAACCTAAGTTGACGCTGATAAAGGCCACAAAATAGAGAAACCTGGCCAGTCCGGCATGGACAATTTCTGCCCCCCACTGGGCAATTCCTACCGGGCCGGAGAGCAGTTTGGCCGATACCTGACGGGTAAATAGTAACTTGAAGGCTAAAAAGACGCCATAGGTCATCTTCCCAAATTCCCGGCCAGCCCGGATGACCGCCGGGAAAAGGGGATACCTTTCTAACTTTTCTCTGGGGCTGATACCGATGAGATAAGCAGTTGTTTCTTTGCCGTCAGGAGTGACGGTAGTGGCTGGCCTGGCCATAATGGAGAAAGAGAGGTTTTGCTGATGGCGGCGGACCACCAAGTGCACAGGCTGCCCCGGATTTTCCCGGGTGGCCTGCCGGATGTTTTGAATGACGTCAAACCATTCCCGGCACTGTTTGCCATTGACGGAAAGTACTTCATCGCCTATCTGTAATCCGGAGGTTTCTGCCGGCAGGCCTTTCACAAAAGAACCGATTCTGGTGCCGTCATATCCCGGAACGCCCATCATAAAAACGGGAATTAACACCAGCAGGCCGAAGAAGAGATTGTGGAGAGCTCCAGCGGCCACAATCCGCGCCCGGCTGCCTGGCGGTTTGGCCATGTACTCATCAGGCTGGAAAGGTCCTTCCGGCTGATACTCCTCACCGGCCATTTTGATGAACCCTCCGAATGGAAAGAGACAAATCTGGTACTCGGTTTCATCCTCAACCACTCTTTCTGTCTCTGGCCCGAACGGGTAAGGGTAGAGGGGCAACTTCTGACGGACCCGGCCCCGCCAGGTAACCAGTTTTGGGCCAAAGCCAACGGAAAAGCGTTCCACCCTGACCCCGGACTTCTTGGCCACCCAGAAGTGGCCGAATTCATGGACGACAATCACCACGGAAAAAAGTACCAGCACCCCCAGGACGGAAACAATCATCACTTACTCCTTTCAGGAAACGCCGGCCAGACTTCTCACTCTGTTTCTGGCCCAGTTGTTAAGGTGAATAACTTCTTCTACAGTGGTAACTCCGGTACAGGTATGTTCTTTCAGCACCTTCTCTACCAGAGGAATAATCTGGTTGAATTTTATCCTCCGCTGAAGAAAAAGGGAAACCGCCTCTTCGTTGGCGCCGTTAAGTACCACCGGTACGGAACCGCCTTCTTTCAGAGCCCTTCTGGCCAGAGCCAGCCAGCCATCTTTTTCCCCAGGCTGCCGGAAGGTGAGACGAGCCACTTCTTCCAGCCTTAATGTTTTCCAGGAGACCTGCGCCCTGTCCGGATAATGGAGCACATGACTTAAAGCGAATTTCATGTCCGGCGGCGAAAGAACAGCCTTGAAGACGCCGTCAGTAAACTCTACCAGACCATGGACAATTGCCTCCCGATGGATAAGCACGGCAATTTTTTCCGGGGGCAAACCGAAGAGATGATGGGCTTCAATCATTTCCAGGGCTTTGTTCATCAGTGTCGCGGAATCCACTGTTATCTTTCGTCCCATTTTCCAGACCGGATGGGCCAGTACCTGTTCCAGTAAAACATTTTCCAGGTCTTTCCTGTTTAGAAAGGGGCCACCCGAGGCTGTCAGATACACCCTGGCTACCCGGTCGCGATTTTCCCCGGCGAGACACTGGAAAAGAGCGTTATGTTCACTGTCCACCGGCAGAATGGTGGCCTGATGCCGGCGGGCTGTCTCCATGATGAGGGAGCCAGCTACCACCATAATCTCTTTAGTCGCCAGGGCTACGGTCTTGCCGCAGCGCAAACTCTCCAGGACAGGCACCAGACTGGTAATTCCTGGAATAGCCACCAGAATCAGGTCGGCTTCTGGCAGGGTGGCCAGCCGAACTAACCCGGATTCTCCGGTCAGAACCGAAAGGTGCGGAAATAACCTTTCTGCCTCTAAGTCGGGTTGGTCCAGACAGACAAAATCCGGCTGGAACTCCCTGACCTGAGACGCCAGCCTTTTCAGGTTGGAGTGGCAGGCCAGCCCCAGAACCTGGAAAGAGTCGGGTTCCTTCCGGATGACCTGGAGCGCATTCAGGCCAATGGTCCCCGTGGCGCCCAGGATAACAATTTTCTTCATGTTTTGAAGATAATAGTGGCATATTTATTATACGGCGCTTCCCCCTTTTTGTGAAAATAGGCTAAAATAGGGTATGACCCTGGCCCAGAGGGAGCGTCTGCTCACCGAGGTTAAGCACTTTACCCGGGTTAGTGAGGAAACCTACCGGACCATGACGGCGCTGAACTATCGTCAGGAGACTGTTCTTGAGACCAGAGTTGGCCGGTGGGAAATTTACTGCAAAAAGCAGTTTGTTTTCCCTTTTTTTGTTCAGAATGTCCGCCTGCCAGTGGACCGCTTCGTGGCCATCTTTAAGGGTCAGCGAGAATTCATTGTTTCCGGAGCCTATGAATCTCTGGAGACGGTGAAAGAAAATCTGCGTCAACTCACCGCCACGTTTCTGACGCCGGTGCGGAAGTGGCTGGGAATTCCGCTGACACTGACTACGGAAAACGCCCAGGACTATGGATACCTCCGCGGTCTTTTCTTCGGCTGCTTGCTGGTGGGTGTGGATGTTTGCTATTCCTGGTTCTTTAAACTGAAGAATGGACTGCTCACCGGGATTATTGACTTTATTCGCCTGGTGTACGAAGGCAATGTTGGCCTGGCCATCGGTGTGGGGATTGCCCTCACCGGTTTCTACTTCGGTTTTCTCCTGATTGCGTTGCCCATCATCTACGGACAGTTGTGTGTCCAGCGCGCTGCCCGGAAGGAGACCAGGTTGCTGGAGGCGCTTAGCCCGGAACTGCTGGAATATGAAGCCGGCCATCAGGCCGAGCTGGCTCTGGCGGAAGAGTTTAATACTATCCTGGAAGAAAAGAGGAAGCAGGAAGTTTATGAAGAACTGGTCAAACTCTGGCCGGAGATGGATAAGGCCGGTTTTGAGAGGCTCTACCAGAGACTCCGGGAAGGGTTTGTCTCACCGGAAGCGCTGCACAGTTTTCTCCTGGAGATGAAAAGCACCATTCCTTCGGCTAACCTGGAGCAGTTTCTGGAAGTGGTCATCAAGTTCCGGCAGGCCGCACCCCAGATTGAGATTAAACTGCGTCCATAAGCAGAGAAAAGCAGGGTCCGGGACAGATATGAGCCGGGAAAGAGGTTGCTTTCTCCGGAAAGACAGCCGTCAGTCGCTGAGGCTGTTTCTGTTTGTTTTCCTTTTCCTTCTGTACCATCCTTTTCCGGTGGCCGGTGAAGAAAAAAAGGCCTTTTTCTACCTGGAGAAGGTAATGGACGCTTACCATGCTACTTTTGATGTCTACACAGACCACGATGCTGGCGGCAATCATTTTTATCCCACCGGGTGGCTGGGCGATACCGGCTCGCTCGTTTTACAAACAGACAGTACGGAGAATGTCTTTTCCGGGACCACTTGCCTGAAGGTTGTTTTTCAGGCAGCCGGCGGCAACTGGGTTTCCCTTTACTGGCAGGAGCCAGAAAACAACTGGGCCAGTCTTCCTGGAGCCGGCTATGACCTGACCGGGGCCAGTCGGTTGACTTTCTGGGCGAGGGGCAAAAATGGTGGGGAAAAGGTGGAGTTTTTTGCCGGCGGTCTTACCGGCCCTTACCCGGATTCTTTTCCGAAGGTCTCCACCGGCTGGCTGACCCTGAACTCTTTCTGGACCCGGTACAGCCTTGACCTGACCGGCAAGAACCTTTCCCATGTTATCGGGGGGTTTGGCTTTACCGTGACAGGAGCCGGCAATTCAGGTGGAGCCACCTTCTATCTTGATGACATCAGGTACGAACTTGACCGGAAGCAGCAGCCGCGTTTTCTCAGGAGTTATCAGCCCGTCAGCCCGCAAGCACCGGACAGGTTTTTCTCCAGCACCTGTTTTATTTATGACAATGCTCTGGCGTTGCTGGCTTTCCTCAGCCGGGGCACACCTGAAGATTTGGCCCGGGCCGGACTGATTGCCGATGCCTTCCTTCTGGCGCAGGCGAACGACCGTTTTTACCAGGACGGCCGGTTGAGAAATTCTTACCGCAGCGGGGATGTTCTGGACCATCTCACCGGGAAGGCCCGGTTGCCAGGCTGGTGGGATAGCGCGCAGCAAAGGTGGTGTGAAGATGAAAGGCAGGTCAGTACTGACACCGGAAATCTTGCCTGGGTGATCATCGGACTGGTCCATTATTACCGCAAAAATCCACAGATGAAATATCTGCAGGCGGCTATTACCCTGGGCGAATGGATTCACCAGCATACCTGCAGTCCTGGCGGTGGCTACACGGCTGGCTACGCTGGCTGGGAACCCCAGCCAGTCAAACTTACCTATAAGTCCACCGAGCACAATATTGACCTTTATGTCGCTTTCAAACTGCTGAAAGAGGTCACCGGGCAAGATCTCTGGCAGGAACGAAGTCAGCATGCCAGAAACTTTGTCCTGAGTATGTGGAACCAGGAAGGGAATCATTTCTGGGTTGGCACCCGGGAAGACGGTCTCACTCCGGACACTTCGCGGAAGGTGCTGGATGTTAATACCTGGGCGGTCATGGCGCTCAAGGATTACTATCAGTGTGTGCCCTGGCTGGAAGAAAACTTCTGGTGTCAGGATGATATCTGGAGCGGGTTTGACTTCAATGACGACCGGGATGGTATCTGGTTTGAAGGGACCAGCCAGATGGCGCTGGTCTACCAGCTGACTGAGCAACCAGAAAAATTTCTCCAGGTGATCACTTCTCTGCGTCAGGTTCAGCACCATGGCCCCAACGGCGACGGACTGGGTATTATAGCCGCTTCCCGGGATGGTTTGACGACCGGTCTTTCCTGGCAATATTTTAGCCGGCTGCACCTGGGAGCCACCTGTTGGTATCTCCTGGCGGAAAGAGCATTTAACCCTTACTGGGCAGAATTAATCCGGCTCCGGGGAGACCTGAATGGTGACCGCCAGATTGACCTGGTTGATATCATCATCTGTTTGCGGATGGCCCTGGGCCTGTTGGAAGTAGACCTTTATCAGGCTGACCTTACCCAGGATAACCTGGTGGACATTCTGGATGTCATTACCACCCTGACCCTGGTCCTGAAATGGAACTGACCGGGTAGCCAGCGGCAAGGCGGCAGGTCTACCTTTTCATCCAGACTAAGGTTTCCAGGTGGCCGGTGTGGGGGAAGAAGTCAAAGCCGATGATGGTCTGGATGGTGTAACCGGAAGCCAGAAGTTCTTTTAAATCCCGCGCCAGCGTGGCTGGATTACAGGAAACATAGGCCAGATAAGGGATGGCCAGGTTAATAAGTTGCCTCAGGGCTTTCGGAGTAAGGCCGGCCCGAGGAGGGTCAACCACAGCCAGATCAAAACCCTGCCGCGGCAGCCCGGCGAGTTTTTTCTCAACCGCGGCCTCCTGAAAATGGCAGTTGCTGACCTTATTGATGCGGCAGTTTTCCACCGCGGTGGCAATACTGGCCGGACTGATGTCCACTCCGGTAACTTCTTCCACATCCGGCGAAAGAAAAATTTCCAGGCATCCGGAGCCACAGTAAAGACCAAGAACCTTGCGACAACCAGCCTGTCTGACCAGTTCGGATAATTTTTGATAGAGAAGTTCTGCTCCTTCGGTGTTGGGCTGGAAAAAACTCTGGGGATGAATCCGGAAGGTGTAAGCCCCCATCTTTTCTTCAAGGAAGGTCCTGCCCCAGAGCAGGTGTTTTTCTTCAAAGTTAACCACATCCGAAATCTGGTTGTTGACCACCCAGTAAAAACTTACCGTTTCCGGCACCGCGGCTACCAGTTGCTCAGTCAGACCGGTAAAATCAGGTGTCAGCCCGCCGGTGGTCACAAGAATAACCATGAGCTGGCCGGTTCTTTTTCCCTGACGCAGGACTAAGTGGCGGAGAAATCCTTTCCGGTATCGGGGATGGTAGGCCCGGTCCTTTCTTTCCCTGGCAAAATTTAGAAAGACAGGAAAAAGACGGGCAATAGCCGGGCTGAACAGAAGGCACTGCTTCAGAGGGACTACCCGGGCCAGACTTTTTCCCGGAGCGCTGGCTCTCTGGCGCAGCCCGAGAATCACCTGACCGGCCTCCTCACCAAAGGCAAACTCCATCTTGTTGCGGTAATAAAAAATTTCCGGCGCCGGCACCATCACCGGGCTCTGGTCGGATTTCAACTGGAGTCCGGCAATCTTCCTCAGAGTTTGAAAGAGATGGTCCTGCTTTAGCCGCACCTGTCGGGGATAAGTCAGGTCCTGGAAAAGGCAACCGCCGCAGGAACCAAAGTGGGGGCAGACCGGTTGTACCCTGTCCGGGGATGGCTGCTCTATTTTCACGGCCTCGGCCTGGAAGAAGTTTTTCCCGGGCCGGCCGGTTCTCACCCGGATTCTGTCCCCGGGAAGTCCCTCGTTGACAAAGAGAACCTGGTTGTTATATCTGGCGACCGCCCAGCGGTGGGGCAGGGCGATGTCCACCACCTCCACCAGCAGTTCTGGCGCCAGAAACTTTTCCAGGAGCCTTTTGAACTTTTTCACCGGAAAACCAACCACATTGTAGTAATCACCGTGGAGTTTTTCTACAAAGCGGTCTCCCACCTTCTGCACAGCATAACCACCGGCTTTGTCTGCAAAGTCGCCGCTGTCCAGGTATTCTTCAATCTCGTCCGGGTTAAGTTTTTTGAAGGTGACATAGGTAAGGTCGTAATCAGTAAGAAGTTTCTCCTCCCTCCGGTGATAGAGCGCCAGGCCGGTGATGACCTTATGGCGAGTTCCGGAAAGTAGCTGTAGCATTTCCAGGGCTTCTTCCCGGCAGGAAGGTTTTCCCAGGATGCGGCCATCAAGATAAACGACCGTATCAGCAGCGATAATCAGGCTGTCCGGGTATTTTTCCCCTGCGGTTCTAACTTTCAGGATAGCAGCCTGGAGAGCAAACCTGACCGGGTCCTTTTCCTGAATGCTGGTCTCATCCACCGACACCGGATAAACGGAAAAGTCAGTCACCACCTTTTTCAGGAGTTCTTGCCGCCGGGGAGAAGCAGAAGCCAGTATAATTTCCATGTTCTTTCAGAAAAGGTTAAGTCTCAGGACGGCTCTTGGTTTTTCTCGTCTCCAGCGGTGAGCAGCGGGGGAATATTTTTTTGCTGTCGCAATTCTTCAATCTCGTTCAGGGTCGTCTCCAGCATCCTCTTTCTCCTGCCGGTCAGTTCCTGGTATTCCCTGTGGGCTTCCTCAATCTTCTGACCCATCTTTTCCATGGCTTTCACAAAAAGTTGCCACTGTTTAGCAAATTCTCCCAGGTGAACTAAAATATCTGAAGCCGCGCGTTCTAAGTTGAAATTGTCCACCGCCTGTCTGATAACAGCCAGTATCGCGTAAAGGGTCAACGGCGAACAGACAATAATCTTCTGGTTCAGGGCCTCGTCCAGGATACTCCGGTCATGCTCGTTGATAAAAGCGTAAACCTGTTCATTGGGAATGAAAACGATGGCATAGTCCAGGGTATTGTTTTCCGGGTTGATGTAGTCCCGGGTGGTCACCGACTTTATCCGTTCCCGGACATCCCGGAGAAAATTTTTTCGGTACTGTTCTCTTTCTATGTCTGTCTTTGCTTCCAGGTAGTGCACATAGTTATCCAGGGGAAATTTCACGTCCATGTGCAGTTTCAATCCCTGGGGCAGAAAAAAAGTGTAGTCCGGTTTGGTGTTAGCCTGTTCTATTTTTTTCTGCTTTTGATAGTTGATGCCTTCAATGAAACCAGCCAGCCGCAGAACATCCTCAGCCATTCTTTCACCCCAGCGGCCGCGCACTCCGGCGCCGGCCAGCGCCTGTTTTAACTGGCTGGTGGTTTCCTGAAGACGGCTGGTCTGTTCCGCGGCGACCTTTAAGTGGGTTTCAATCTGGCCAAACTGCTGCCGCCGTTCCTTCTCAATGGTGCCAATCACTTCCTGTACGTTCTGCAGGTTCTGTTTCATGGCCTCCAGGGTCTGGTCAATAAGCTCTTTGCGCTTCTCCAGTTCCTGGACACCGGAAGAGGTGTACCTGGCCAGGGTCTCGCCGGCCAGCGCCAGAAACTGCCGGGTGTTCTCACTGAGGGCTTCCATGGAGACGGAACTGAAGGAATCTTTTAACCGGGCAAGGATTGTCTCCATCTCCTGAAGGCGCTGGTTCTGGGCCTGGGTTAAAAGTTCCTGAGCCAGTTTTAAGGCATCCTGCCGCCGGCTCTGCACCCAGAGAAAGACTACCGCCACCCCGAAAACAACTCCCCCGAGGAAGGCCAGCAGGTATAGAATTTTTGTCTCCCGTTGGTTTTATTTTAAGCGAAAAGTCGCTTGTCTTCAAGGGTGGCTGATGGCTCACCGGTGTGCTGACACGATGCTCTTTCCTTGAGCGTCCAAGAGGGCAGAAGCCCGGGGTAAAGGGGGAAAGTTTCAGAAAACAATCACATCCTGATGAAAGGGTAACTGCTCACCAAAAGCAAAGCAGGAAAAAAGATAGCACTCTGTCAAAAGACCGGCAGAAGGCAGCCAAAAATGCCGGGAGCAACAGAATGTCTGAAGTTGCTCTTTCCCGGGCAGTTAAAGTTGCTTACTCCTCAGCGTGAATGTATAACGGCCAGTTCCGGTAATGGGAAAGGGCCTCTTCAATCACCGGACCGCACTGGGACAGATTAATGGCCACATGGTGCTCATACCCTTCCTGACAGATGATTTCCAGGAGTGACTGAAGCTGGTTGATTTCCACCACTGCATAGCCGCCAAAGGTATCAGGCCGGTCTTCGGTTACCTGTCCTTCCCCTAAATAGCCCTTGATGGAACCGCAATGGTCGTCTGTGGTCAAACGCAAGAAAGTGAACGGTCCTGGTTTGACACGGCCATAAAGGGTGCCGGTGGCATTTTCCTTGCCGACTGTACCGGCGATGATTTCCGATATGTAAAGGCGGGACTTCTCAAAGTAGGAAACCGGCAGGTTGCTGCAGTGGAAAATGACGGCTTTATCCGGTTCTTGCCGGTAATTGTTGTTCCAGTCAACCAGGGCGCTGGGGCTGCCGGAGGCTAACTGCAGCACATACATACTCAGGGCACCAAGAATATCCACCTCACAGGCTGCGGGAATCATGGACTGGGAAAGCATGCTCATGGCGACGCAGGGCATTACCCCGAAATTCTGCTGCAGGGAAGACCAGCACTGAATGGCTACGGCCTGAAAACCGTTTTCCACTACCCAGCGGTCCAGCGCTACCTTAAACCGGGCAATTTTCTTTAAGGATGAAACGCTCACCGCAGAAGCGTCGCTGTAAGCCTGGATGGATTTCAGAGCCTTGACTACTTCGGCTTCACTGTCGGAGAAAGCGTTGGCTGCGGCCAGTATCTCTGACAGGTCCAGGGTATCAACAGAAATACCTTCCCTTTCCAGAATTTTCTCGCTGTAGCGGACAGTCTTAAAAGCCGCCGGTCTGGCCCCTAAGGCACCCAGACGAACATTTTTCAGGCCGCGAACCACCCGACAGACAGTCAGAAAGTGGTTTAAGTCAGCCTGAAAATACTTGCTTTCCGGGTCAATGGTGTGGTAACCGGTCAGGGAAAATTTAAGGCCATACTGTTTGAGGTTGTTACAGACCGAGATTTTGCCGCAGAAACTATCACGCCGGTTGGCCACATCCATCTTTTTCTCATCATCCGGCCAGGCATGGATTAAAATGGGCACTTCCAGACCGCTCAGCCTGATCGCGTCAGCCACCGCGCGCTCGTCCCCGAAGTTAGGCAGAGTGACGACGATTCCAGCCAGGGTATCCCGGTGCTGCCGGAAAAGCTCCGCACATCTTACCGCCTCCTGCCTGGTTTCAACTGAACCGAATTTCCCGACATTTTCCGGTAACGTTACCACCTTTACCTGGTGCTTCTCCAGGACGCGGAGCAGACTCTTCCGGCCGGTCTGGCACAGATGTGCCGGAAAAAATCCCCTGTTGCCCACAATGAGGCCGATTTCCAGTTTTTCCGTAGAAGACATTGTTCCCCCTTATGGATTAGTAAATCTCACACTTTTCCACATATTGTGCCATAATCCGCTGGAACTTTTCCAGTTCAACTTCAGCCGGAGCTTCCCGCCGGAGAAATTCAGGGTTAACGGTTTTGGAAGGCAGAAATTGTTGGAAGATATATTTGCTGGCGCCCTGGACCAACTGGCCGATGGTGTGGAGATCATCTTCATTGAGCAATCCGCGGACGACAGTGGTGCGCAGGTCATACTCTATTCCGGAGTGCAGGAGAAGTTTGAGACTGTCCCTGATGGTTTCAGTGTCCACGGGGACAGAGGTGACCTCCTGATAACGCGGGAAGGAAGTTTTGATATCCAGAGAAACGTAATCCACCAGACGATAGGCCAGGATGGTTTCCAGAACCCGGGGAAAACTGCCGTTGGTGTTCAGTTTGATGGCTAACCGACAGGACCTGAGTTGCTGAAGAAAAGCAGGTAAGTCGTTCTGAAGGCACGGTTCACCGCCGGTGATGGTCACCCCTTCCAGTAAGGGCCGGTTCTTAAGAAAGGCAAAGATTTCTTCTTCCGGTATGGGTCGGGCGAAAAGTTCCGGCAACACCAGTTCCGGGTTGTGACAGTAATGGCAGCGGAAATTACAGCCCTGGGTGAAGATAATGGCGCAGATCTTTCCCGGGTACTCGTTGAGCGAAGTCCGCTGCAGACCGCCAATTTTCATTCCATCTGAAAGGCTGTCCGGCACCATCCCTCAACCGGAAGCAGGCCGGGCAACATTTTCACAGGAACTTTTTCTGATTTCCTCTTCCTTTGCCCGGGGAAGTGTTTCCCTGATGGTAAAGGTCTTCCGCACGGCAAATTCTGCCTTTTTCCCTTTATTCCACTGGTTCACCGGTCGCAGATAGCCCACCACCCGGGAATAGATTTCCGTTTCCCGCTGGCAGCGAGAACAGGTAGGCTGCTCTCCTGTTAGGTAGCCATGTTCCGGGCAGACCGAAAAAGTGGGCGTAATGGTAAAGTAAGGCAGATGAAAGTGTTCGCAGATGGTTTTCACCAGACTTTTTATGACCGCTGGTTCGTGCACCTTTTCTCCGAGGAAAAGATGCAGCACCGTACCGCCGGTGTATTCTGTCTGGAGTTCGTCCTGAAGTTCCAGAGCCTGGAAGATATCGTCGGTGAAATTTACGGGCAGGTGAGAAGAGTTGGTATAAAAAGGTTCCGCGCCCTGCCGGTACTGCTCTTCGTTGGCACAGATGATATCCGGGTACCTGGCCTTATCGCATCGCGCCAGCCGGTAAGATGTTCCTTCGGCCGGAGTGGCTTCTAAGTTGTAGTTGTTTCCAGTTTCTTCCTGGAACTTAAGCAGGTTTTCCCGGATAAAGCGCATCGTTTCCAGAGCAAACTGTCTTCCTTTCTCGGAGCCGATAGTTTCCCCTAAGAGATTCAGGCAGGCTTCATTCATCCCCACCAGACCGATGGTGGAGAAGTGGTTGACCCAGTAACGACCAAAGCGCTCTCTCACGTGCCGTAAGTAAAAACGGGAATAAGGATAGAGGTTCTCCTCCGTCAGTTTTTCTAAGATTTTTCGCTTGATTTCCAGACTTTCCCTGGCCAGGTTCATCATCTCCAGCAACCGGCTTCTGAATTCAGCCTCATTTTCCGAAAGGTAACCCAGCCGGGGCATGTTGATGGTAACCACACCGATACTTCCGGTAAGAGGGTTGGCGCCAAAAAGACCTCCGCCCCGTTTCTTTAGTTCTCTCTGGTCCAGCCGAAGACGGCAGCACATGGAACGCACATCATCCGGCTTCATATCCGAGTTAATGAAGTTAGAAAAGTAAGGAATACCGTACTTGGCGGTTACCTGCCAGAGAAGTTGGGCCACCGGATGTTCCCAGTTAAAGTTTCTGGTGATGTTGTAAGTAGGAATGGGGAAGGTGAAGACCCGGCCCTTGGCATCTCCCTCCAGCATTACCTCTAAGAAGGCCTGGTTGAACATGTCCATTTCCTTCTGGCACTCTCCGTAGACCACATTCTGCGGTTCGCCGCCGATAATGACCGGCTCCTTCCGGTAAATATCCGGCACCGTCAGGTCAAGAGTAAGGTTGGTAAAAGGAGTCTGGAAGCCGACCCGGGTGGGGACATTCAGGTTAAAAAGGAATTCCTGTAGACCCTGCTTCACATCTTTGTAATCCAGGCCGTCAAAACGGATGAAGGGGGCCAGCAGCGTGTCAAAATTGGAGAAAGCCTGAGCGCCGGCAGCCTCTCCCTGAAGGGTATAGAAGAAATTAACAATCTGACCTAAAGCCGTGCGAAAGTGCCTGGCCGGTTTGCTCTCAATCTTACCTAAGGCGCCCCGAAAGCCCACCGTCAAAAGGACCTGCAGGTCCCAGCCCACGCAGTAGGTGGAAAGGCAGCCTAAATCGTGGATGTGGATGTCACCCTGGATATAAGCCCGACGCACCTCCGGAGGATAGATGCTGTTGAGCCAGTAAGTCTTGGTAATTTCCGAGGAAACATAATTATTCAACCCCTGAAGGGAAAAACTCATATTGCTGTTTTCGTTAACCCGCCAGTCTTCCTTGTGGAGGTAGTTCTCTACCAGGTCAAGGCTGGCTCTGGTGGTAATCTCGCGGATTTTCGCGTGCTGTTCGCGATAGATGATGTAAGCCTTGGCTGTTTTCCGGTAAGGAGAGTTAAGCAGAACTTCTTCCACGATGTCCTGAATCTCTTCCACCCCGGGCGTTCTGTCTCCGATGATATCAATCGCCAGGTCCAGCACCCGCAGGGTGAGTTTCTTGGCGATCTCCGGGCCAAACTCACCGGTGGCCTGGCCAGCCCGGCAGATAGCGCTGGTGATCTTCTGGGCTTCAAACTTCACTACCTGTCCGTTTCTCTTGCAGATTTTATCAAACATCGGCGTCTCCTTGGTAAGAGCACGGCCATAGATTTTTCTCAGTCTACCACATTTTCTACCAGAGTGTTTTCCCTGTCAAAAAAATTTTTTCAAGCCTCATCCCACGCGGGTTTACAGTTTTTTCCGGGTGGAAAATGACCCTGAGACAGGACCTGGCCAGCCAGTTGCAGCATTGACAAAGGTTAGTTTAGCACGGTAGAATCAAAAAAAAGGAGGCAGGATTAACCCGAGGTTAAAAAAGTTTTTGAAGATTATTGAAGAAAAAAAGGGGGAGGACGTCAGAGTTCTGGATGTAAGAAAAGTTACCTGGATCGCCGACTACTTTGTGATTCTTTCCGGAACGACTCCCTTACATACCAGGGCCCTGGCAGAGGCGATTCTGGAAAAGGTGAAGGAAAAGCCTTCCTCGGCTGAGGGGCTGGGCAACGGTTCCTGGATTTTACTGGATTACCGTGACATCATGGTCCACATCTTTCTACCTCAGACGAGAGATTTTTATCGGCTGGAAAAGTTGTGGGGCGATGCCGAAGAAGTGGTTTTAAGTTGACAGGTTTCTTTTTGTCCTTTCTAAGCATCTTCTTCCGGCTGCGCCCGACTACCTTTTTCCGGGAGGCCACCATTTTTACCAGATGGTCAGCGAGGCGGCGCAGGATCAATTTTTCGGCAATTTCCCGGGAACCAACCTGACCCAGTCGCTGCCTGACTTCCTTATAGTTGAGGTGCCGCACCGCATTCTCCGGCAACTGTTTGAGGATTTCCTTCAGCAGTTGGACCTCGGCCGGCGAGAGACGGATGTTTACCGGCTGGCCTACCTGCCGGGGTAATAAGCGGCAGAGTTTCTGAAATTGTTCCGGTGAGAGTTTCATGGTCCCCCCTGGTGGCGGCAAGTATTCATCAGGACCGTTAAAGCCTGTCTTAAGGAAAGAAGAGCATGACCGTGAATCTGGGAGATGCGGCCTTTGCTCAGATTCAGTATCCCGGCAATTTCGTTCAAGGTCAGACCTTCGTAGTAGTAAAGGGTAATAATCTTTTTTTCTCTCTCCGGCAAAGACTGGATGGCCTTAGCCAGTTTCTCGCTGCGTTCCTTTCTGGCCAGTGACTCCGGGGTCAATTCCTCCTTCTTCGTCCGGGAAGAAAGGCTTTCAAACTTGCCTTCCATAGCCGCAAATTCATCCAGGGAGATAATGGAAGTGGGGACAGCATAAGCCAGCCATTTTCGGTAGCCGTTACTGTCTACCCCTAACGCCTCGGCCATTTCTTTTTCGGTGGGAGACCGGCCTAATTTTATCGCCAGCCGGTTAAAGGTCCGTTCAAAAATTTTCTGTTTTCTCTGCCGGTAAGGTGAGATCAGCCGCCGCAGGTTATCCATAATCTCCCCCCGGATGCGGGAGATGGCGTAGGTCTCAAATTTTACCCCCTGGCCCGGCCGGAAGCGGCTCAGAGCATCAATCAGCCCCAGGACTGCCCAGCTGACCAGGTCCTCGTAGCCATAAAGACGTGAGTTAAAAACAGGGATGGTGGAGGCGACATACTTGGCCAGGGGCAGGTAGTGAATTAGAAGGAGATTTCGGGACTGCCGGTCACCGGTTGCCTTAAATCGGTGCCAGTGTCTGGCATACTCCGTGTTCCAGGAGTCGCCGGAGTTTTTTCCCTCGTACATTTTCGCAGTATTATATCCTGAAAGAGCCCATTTTTCCACTCATTTCCAAAGAAGGAGGAATTCCGCTATAATACAACTGCGGTCAGATACCATAGAGAAAGGAGTTTTTGCAATGGCGAGGGAACTTAACCACGAGAAAATGAAAGCGATAGAGGAATACCTGAGCACGCAAAGGAAAGCCGGTTTGCTTTCGGAAGAGTTTTATTCCCTGGCCAGGAAGAATGTCGTTTCCCATCTCCAGAGCTGGCTGGAATGTGAGACCATCAGAAAGTTGGTCCCGGGGTTTGTCAGGGGAGTAAACCAGGCTTTCCAGGAGAACCGGCTTGACCAGATTGTTTACGCCTTTCTCAACGAGATTACCTTTGGCACCGGTGGCATCCGCGGCCTGGTGGCTTTTACGGAAAAAGAGTTGACGGCTTTCGCCAGAGAAGGAAGAAAAGCCGCTATCCT
>JAKPFT010000056.1 GCA_029551285.1 bacterium
AAAATTAAGAGCAGGGTACCTTAGCAGCAAAGGTGGAAAATTTGACAGGGACGAAAGGGGACTGTAAAATGGATGGTAAAAGACAGATTATGGAGAGTTCACAAGGAGTAATATACAAACTAACGTATCGTTAGCGTACAGATAACAAACCGGAGTTGAATCTCCCGGTCAACCAGCAGTCTCAGCCTTCCTTTTCCCATTTACCCTTATTGTACCCCTTCTTCCGTAAGGCTGTCAACACCCTACCCGTAAACCGGGTAAATCCATTCCCGAAGGACTTCTACCGGCAGACCGTAAGCCTTGCCCAGAAGAAGTTTCTGCAATCCGCTGATTTCTATCTCCCTGGCTAAGAGATAACCGACCAGAACTTCCACGCCGTAGGCCACCACCCTAACTTCCTTCAGCAATCTGATAGCAGCGGCCACATATTCTCTTTCCCAGGTTTCCGCGGTTACCGGAGTCTTAAGCCCCCGGTAGTTTTTCTGGAAAACTGACCAGAGCCTGGAGAGTTCCTGGTAATTTTCCGGGCACACCCGGCCACCTGACACCAGGTTTTTCCAGTCAAAACTTTCGCCGGAAGTCTGTTTCCACAGAAAAAGGGAAAGATTAAAGAAGTCTATCTCCAGGGCCAGGTACCTGAGAAGAAAAGAATTCTGCAAGGAAACAGTCATTTTTTGCCACAGGTGGAAAAACTCCTGGCTGGCCCGGGCCGCGGCTTCCGGCGTCTGCCTGGACGCTTCTTTCAAAAGAAGCGAGGACAACTCAGGCATCGGGAAAGACGGGTTTTCCCCTTGACCTCTGAACTTTTCTCCACCTAACAGACTGAAGGGGCTGATGGCTTTTTCCTGGAGTGGCTGCCTTCCGACATTAAGGACCAGGCGCAAATTTTCCAGGTCGTAGCGGAAGCAGAACCAACGAAAGACTTCTGCGGGAAGAATTTCTCCGGCCAGGGCCAGCAGCGCCAGACGGTGTCGCTCAAAGAACTCGGTTAATTCTTTGATGTCAGGATGATGCTGGGGAAAACGGTAGCAGGTTGGCTCAAGTTCCGCCAGGGCGACCGGCAAAGAGGCAGCACTGGCCAGTCTTTCCAGCACCTCCCGTGAAAGAAAGGTCTTTTCCAGAGACTTTACCCTGGCACTCTCAGTCAGTAAAGTATCACTCATAGTAAAAGTTCAGACAGGACGGCAAAGTCTTTTTTCAGCGTGGCTAAGGCGGCTGGTTGATAGGTGGCCACTGCTGGATGATAGAGAGCCACGATCTTACCTTGACGGAAAAGGTCTCCCTCCGGCGAAAAAACCTGGCCATGCACCCGGCTGATGGAAACACTGGCCGGCAGTCCGAAATACTCCAGGATGGTTCTTAAAGAGAACCGGCCCAGGCAGGCGATCACCTCAGGTTTCAGTAATTCCAGTTGCTGATAAAGGTAAACCTGGCAGGCGGCCAGTTCTTCTGGTTCCGGGTCACGGTTGCCGGGCGGCCGGCACTTAATGACATTGGTAATATAAACCTGGCTGCGGTCAAGATTGATGGAGGAAAGCAGCTGGTCTAAGATGGCGCCGGCCTGTCCACAAAAGGGTATCCCCTTTCGGTCCTCATTAAATCCAGGAGCCTCTCCGACAAACATAATTCTGGATTGCAGGCAGCCACTACCGAAAACGACCTGCGTGCGGCTCCTGGCCAGAGAACATCTCTGGCATTGCTGACAGCTTTTTTCCAGCTGATGCCATTTTTCCTGAAGGCTCGCGGCTGTCTCGGTCATATTCCGGAGCGACGGAAAACTTCTATCAGGTCCTGATAGAAATGGTCTTTGACCCTTTCCCAGTTGAGGCTAAGGTTAAAGTCAGGTCCTGCCACCAGAAAACCATCGTTCAGGCCTGACTGGCCCACCAGTTTCACCCCGGCTGGCAGGCTGACAGCATACCGGCTCTCTTTTCCGGCAGGCACATAGACGGTGTAACTTTCCTCTTTCCCCTTCAGTTGCCGCAGCAACTTTCCCAGATACTCCGGCCCTTTCTCTTCCATCCAGGAGAGAAAAAGGGTTTTTACTTCTTCCAGCACTTCACCTAAACAGCGGTTTTTCTCTCTCAGTATTTCCTGCTGGCCGGATAGTTTAAGTCTGGCCAGCCTTTCCCGGTAGCGCTCTGCCAGTAATTCCTTTTCCTGATGAAGCCGGTGCCGGAATTCTTCCTCAATCTCTTCCTGCTTCTTCTGCAGAAGTCTGGCCGCTTCTTCTCTGGCAGCCGAGAGAATCTGCTGGCTTTGCTTTTCCGCCTCTTCCATTACCCGGGCAAGTAACTTGTCCAGCATGATTAGAGTTTCACCGCCATCAGCATGAAGATAGAAATAACCAGAGCCAGAACAGCATAGGTCTCCACCATGGCCCCGTAGATTAAGGCCTTCATGGAGGATTCCGGTTGTTTCGCGACAACGGCAATTCCAGCGGCACAGACCCGGCCCTGATGAATGGCGGAGATACATCCGGCAATCGCAATCGGAAGGCAGGCTACCAGAATCTGGGCGCCCTGCAGGGGGGACACTGGCAGGACTTTTTCACCCAGCAAGCCTACTTTCAGGATGACCAAAAACCCTGTGAGAAACCCGTAGATGCCCTGGGTTCCGGGCAGGGCGACCAGTAGTAGCATTGTCCCGAACTTCTCCGGTTCCTCTGAAAGAAGCCCGTTAGCCGCACTGCCAGCCAGGCCGACGCCGTGCGCCGAGCCAGAACCAGCGAGAAAAATAGCCAGCGCGGCGCCAAAGAGAGCAATCACCAGACCGAGTAGTTCCATCGGTTCCCCCTTTTTTCTTTAGCCCCGGATTTCTTTCAATTTTCTGATGAGAGCCGGCACAATCTGGAAGAGGTCTCCCACCAGTCCCAGGTGGGCCACCTTAAAAATGGGCGCCTCCGGGTCTTTGTTGATGGCGATGATGAAATCAGAGGTTCGCATTCCCGCCAGGTGCTGAATGGCTCCGGAGATGCCGCAGGCCAGATAAATCTTGGGTTTAACGGTCCGACCGGTCTGTCCTACCTGATGAGGATATGGTATCCAGCCCGCATCCACCGCGGCTCGCGAGGCACCTACCGCGGCTCCTAACAGATCAGCCAGTTCCCGGAGCAACTGGAAGTTTTTACCTTCCCCCAGTCCCCGGCCGCCGGAAATAATGATTTCGGCTTCCTGTAAATCAACCAGGTTTTCCGCCTTCTTTTGAGTCAAAAGTTTTACCAGACTGCTAAGTTCAGCGGAGATATCAGACTTGACCGCGCAACCCTGAAGGTTGTCCACCGGTTTGGCCTCCTCCACCATCTTGGGACGCAGGGTAGCCATCTGGGGCCGGTGATACCGGCAGATAATCTGCGCCATCAGGTTGCCACCAAAGGTCGGTCTTGTCTGAACCAGAAGTTTACTTTCAGGGTCAATATGCAACTGGGTGCAATCAGCCGTAAGACCGGTGCCAAGCCGCGCGGCCACCGAGGGAATAAAAGACCGACCCATCATCGTGGCTGAGGCCAGGACGATACCCGGTCGGTGCTGACGGACCAGCTCCGTGAGTGCCAGGGCGTAAGGCTCTTCAAGAAAAATTTCCAGTTCCGGCCTGTCCACCATATAAACCCGGTCACAGCCACGACTGATTAACGAACCGGCCAGGTGTTCTATCCGGTAACCTAAGATAACTCCGGAAACCTCCTCGCCGAGAACGGCCTTCATTTCCAGGCAAGCCTGAAGCAGTTCGTAAGAAACACTGGCCAGCCGGCCATGACGCTGCTCGGCAAAGAACCAGATACCGCGGTAGCCGGAAGTGTCGCGCTTTACTTCCTGGCCTTCCATCACCAGAGCCTTTTCCGGGCAGACCTGAAGGCACTTGCGGCAGAAACGGCAGTTCTCATTGATGACCGGCAAATTATCCTTCCAGTCAATCGCGGCAAAAGGGCAGACTTCCACACACTTACCACAACCCGTGCACCGCTCTTTCAGCAGCCTGATAATCATTTGATGGCACCTTTTTCTTTCAGTTGTTCATAAAGTACCTGGACCAGTTCTTCAGTCTCCCCGTGGACCAGTTTTCCTTCTGACTTGATTTCCGGATGCCAGCATTCCACCACCCGGGTGGGCGAACCCTCCTGACCGAAAAATTCAGGCTGACCATCAATCTCTGCGGCCGTCCAGACAGGAATCTCGGCCTTTTTGGCCCTGAGCAGTCCTCTTAATGAGGGCAGCCGTGGCTCGTTGATTTCTTTCACCACCGTGAGCAATACCGGCAACGGCACCTGCAGGGTTTCATAGTGGTCTTCCATCAGACGCTCACAGACCAGCCCTTCCGGAGTAACCTCATTAATGCGACTCACAAAGGTAATGTAAGGAATCCCCAGGTGGACCGCCATTTCCGGCCCCACCTGGCCGGTACTGCCATCAAGGGTCTCCCGGCCGCAGATAACAATGTCAAAGGACCCGATTTTCCGGAGCGCACAGGCCAGGGTGTAAGAAGTTGCCAGGGTATCACTACCCCCAAACTGCCGGTCACTTAAAAGAATGGCTTTGTCAAGGCCCATGGCCAGAGCTTCCCGCAGAGCACTTTCCGCCTGGGGTGGTCCCATAGAAATCACCGTGGTTTCCCCGCCAAAGCGTTCTTTTAACCGGACCGCTTCCTCCAGGGCATAGGCATCGTAAGGGTTAATAACGCCCTTGACCCCTTCCCGGACAATCCGTTTGGTCACCGGGTCAATCTTAACTTCAGTTGTTTCCGGGACCTGCTTGATGCACACAATTATGTTCATGGTGGCCTCATCATCCGTTTTTCTTCGGTTTTTTAACGATGAAGTTTATCACAACACCGCTTCCGGCGGCAAATCCTTCTCAGAGGACAGGCTCCTGAAATTCCGACATAAGAGGCGGGGTATCAACTTTAGAAAGGACCGTTTGCTTCTGGCCAGGCTTCTGTGCGAAAATAATAGTACCGGTCAGTTCCGTTACAATTTTTCAAGGAGGTCTCATGCTCCCTATCCGACGGGCGCTGCTGAGCGTTTCGGACAAAAAGGGACTGGTGGAACTGGGTAAGTTCTTACAGAAGTGGCAGGTGGAGCTTCTTTCCACTGGCGGTACCGCCAGGCTTCTGCGAGAAAACGGTCTTCCGGTGACCGATGTTTCTGCCTTCACCGGTTTTCCAGAAATTCTGGACGGAAGGGTCAAGACCCTTCATCCGAAAATCTACGGGGGACTGCTGGCTCTCCGGGACAATCCTGAGCATCAGCGGCAGATGACGGAGAATAATTTAGTCCCGATTGACCTGGTGGTCTGCAATCTGTATCCTTTTGAAGCCACCCTGGCCAGGGGCGCTCAGCACAGTGAAATTATTGAAAACATTGATATTGGCGGCCCCTGCATGATCCGGGCTGCAGCCAAAAACTATGCCTTTGTCGTGGTGGTGGTCAAACCGGAGTTTTACCCGGCCCTGATGGAAGAAATGGAAAAAAATCATGGCTCGGTCAGCGAAGATTTTTCCTTCCGTTGTGCCCGCGAAGTTTACCGGCTGACCTCTCACTATGACGCGGTGATCTTCTCCTACTTAGAAAAGAAAGGCTCACCGGAAAAGTTGCCGGAAAGCCTGAACCTTCACCTGGAAAAATTCCGGTCTGTCCGCTACGGTGAAAATCCCCATCAGCAGGGTGCCTTCTACCGTCAGGCCGGCGAGAACCCACGGGGTCTTTCTGCTGCAGAAATCCTTCAGGGGAAGGAACTTTCCTTCAATAATTACCTGGACCTGGATGCGGTCTTAACCGGTGTCAGGGAATTTGAGGAACCAACGGCTTACATCGTCAAACATCTTTCTCCCTGCGGGGTGGCCTCTCACCCCAAGCTTGCCGAGGCTTATCGGCTGGCCCTGGAGTGCGACCCGCTCTCGGCTTTTGGCGGTATTGTTGGCTTCAACCGCGAGGTTGACGGTGAGACCGCTGAGGCTATTCTTCAGGGCATGGAAAAATACGGTTTCCTGGAATGCCTTCTGGCCCCTGACTTCACTGCCGAAGCCAGAAAGAAATTAGCCGTAAAAAAGAACCTGCGGCTGGTGGTGATCAGCAACCTGCAGGCCAGCGACCCTCTGGATGTGAAAAGAGTCACCGGTGGCTGGCTGGTGCAGGAACCTGACCGCGCTGAGATTCTGGAGTGGAAAGTGGTCACTGAACGGCAGCCCACCGAAGAGGAAAAACGCGCTCTTCTGTTTGCCTGGAAGGTGTGTAAGACCACGCGCTCCAACGCCATCGTCTACGCTAAAGGTACAGCCACCGTGGGTATTGGCGGAGGGCTTTACTCCCGCGTGGATGCTAACCGTCTGGCTGCGGCCAAGGCTGGACCCCGCAGCCGGGGAGCCGTGCTGGCTTCCGACGCCTTCTTTCCGCAGCCAGACAATATTGAGGTGGCTTACCAGGCAGGTATCACCGCTATCATTCAGCCAGGGGGTTCAATCAAGGACCAGGAGTCTGTTGATGCCTGCAACCGCTATCAGATGGCGATGGTCTTCACTGGCATGCGACACTTCCGACACTGAGGTCTTCTCTCAGAACCGGCGCCGGCCACCGCGTCCACGAAAGTCGCCGCCAGAATGACGTCTTTCTGGACGCTGCTCTGTTCTGGGTCTGGCCTCATTCACCTTCAGAGCCCGACCCTTCACCTCCTGACCGTTAAGGCCGTCAATGGCTTTCTGGGCCTCAGTCTGGTCAGGCATGTCCACAAAGGCGAAACCACGACTTTCCCCGGTAAATTTATCCGCCACGATGGTGGCGGAATCAACCTTACCGAACGGCTCAAACAGAGCCCGCAACTCATCCTCGCCCATCTCCCACGACAGATTCCCCACATAAATCCTCATCACCCTGCCTCCATGTTAAACTACCTCCCGGCTCATCCGGGTACCCTATCATACCACACACCACCTCAGCGAAGCAAAACAGCCCATGACAGGATTACTTTCACAGGGGCTTTTGCCCATCCGACGCTTTAAAATATTTTCTCAGGGCTGTAACCAGTCTGGCAAAACCACCCTGGCGGAACCATCCCAGGCAGTGAGAAAAACAGTCGCCGTTAGGGAGAGAGCGTTCTGACAGCACTGTCTGGCTAACCGCATGACCGGCTCAGTTTTCTGCTCAGCGAGGAGTTGTTTCTGGAGACGATAGACTTCCGGCACCAGCCGGTGACTCTCCTTGATGGCACCGGTAATTAGAGTAAAAAGGTCAGCCGGAGTGTTAACCTTCAAACCAGCGGCTATTTTTTCCACCTCCAGGTTCGTCAACTGGATTAAACCGTCCATTTTCTGGTGTAAGCCAATCCTGGGGGAAACTCCATCCTGGCTCCAGCCATCATAATGGATGGTGACGTGAAGCGGCATAGCCAGGTCCTGGACATAATGGGCTAAAATTCCGGCATAAAGCAGGCATTTAGTCTGGACTTCTCTGCTGGTCGGCCATTTCCGGTACTGGGCGAAGGCACCGGTAAGTTTCTCCGTCCATTCCAGGATAGCATAGGGCAGACTGCCCACCACCTGAGGGTCAAGGTTTTTTCTTTTCAGTAACCGGTAGTATTCGTACCGGGTCTTAGGAAGCTCTGCTCCCTGCAGGTATTCGCTGTCAAAATAGTGGTCCGGTTTTTCCTTCACCACCAGGGCTGGCCCATGGATATCGGTGAGAAAATCCGGGTCCTGGCTGGTTTGAGCGATCATCTTTTCTCCCTGACGGAAAAATTCTGGAAGAGTGTTAGCCACCATGGTGACCGCTGCCGCCGTCAGGCGGACGTGGGTGGCCACAAACCAGGGGTGAAGTTGACCGGCCAGAGAGAAAAAAAGAAAAAGCAGAACCCTGGTTGTGACCGCGACTGCTGGAAAGCGCTGTTTCATTTTCCTCCTGGACAGGCACATTTTACACACCACCGGCCCGGAAAGTAAAATATGGCTTTATAGGAGACCTTATGGCCCGCGAAGTAGCCCTGGACAACATTTTTCTGAGACAGAGTTGCCGCTGGGCGCATACCGAATACAGCCTGATGTATCACCGGGAATACTTTTCCCGCCGGACAGGTCTGGCTCCGCAGGATCCTGCTTTCTCCCGGGCTATCTACGATGTGACCGAATGCGATTTTATTTTCATGACCAACGACGGGCTGGTTGACTGGAGCCAGACTGGTCGGGTAACCGACATGGGACACGCCGTCTATGCCCGGGATGGCAGTGACCGGAGACAACCTTCCGCCAGTCCTTTCCAAGCCGTGGAGGAAGTCTGGTCCTTTGACGCGGTGGCTGAGTACGGCCTGCCTGACTTTCAGGAACAGGTCAGCGCTTACGAAAAATTGTATCAGGATTATCAGAGGGATTACCCCGGCCAGTTAACCACCGGAGGTTATTACCGGACCATTGTTTCCGGAGCGATTGCTGCCTTTGGCTGGGAAAAACTGCTGGAAGCCGCGGCTGATGTTGCGAAAATGGAAAAGGTCTTTGACGGTTTTTTCCGGAGGACGCTCTTTCACATGGAAGCCTGGGCGCAGACCAGCGCGGAAGTGATTATCCAGCACGATGATTTTGTCTGGAGCAGCGGCCCCTTTATGAACCCGGATATCTACCGGAAAATCATCATTCCCCGTTATGCCCGCCTCTGGAAGGTGCTTCATGACGCTGGCAAAAAAGTCCTTTTCTGTTCCGACGGAACCTTCACCATGTTCATGGAAGACCTGGCTCAGGCCGGAGCCCACGGGTTCATTTTTGAACCATCCAACGACTTTGCCTGGGTGGTGGAAAACTTTGGCGCCAGCCACTGTCTGGTGGGCAGCGCCGTGGACTGCCGGGACCTGACCTTGGGCCACCGGGAAAAAGTCAAAAGTGATATCAAGCGCACCTTCAAACTATTAACCGGTTGCCGGGGCGCGATTGTCGCGGTCGGCAACCATCTGCCGGCCAATATTCCAGAAACGATGTTAGATGAGTACTTTAAGCTTCTCCTGCCCTGCCTGAAAAAATGAAAGTGGCCATCAGCGGTATCCTGCCGCATCTGGCAGTGAAGGCGGAACACCTTCCGGCGAGAACCGAAACCGGCATCGGCGCCCTCATGCCCTGGGCTAACCGGCTGTGGTTGGTCACCTACGTGGCCCACAAGAAAGGTTCTGGTGCCGGCACCGGACTGTTTACCATTGATGATGACTTCAACCTGATAAAACATCCGGCCAGCTGTGTCGGCACCTACGCCAACCGGATGGTCCATGCTGAATCCCACCAGGTGATTATCGGTCCCCACATCATTGACCCGGAAGGAAAGGTGCGCACCTTTGAACAGTTGGTGGATGTTCGTCTGGCCGCCACGGCCCGGCACTTAGAAAATCCGGAGAAAATGGTCTATTTTCTGGGCATGGAAGGAGAATTCCTGGAGGCTGAGGTGTCCTCTTTGAAGGTCCGGTTTCTCTTTGACCTGAACCGGGAACTGGGAATAAAGCAGGCACCCCACTTCAAAGACGCCTTCACCGGTCATGGTCGGGTGGTGGTGGTTAACAACTCTTATTACCCGGAAGATTTTCTCCGGGGAGAAAGCGAGGGCCGGCTGGCAGAATGGGATGGAAAAAACTGGAAAGTTCTGGCGAAAACCCAGTTTAATACCGTCACCGGAAGATACAGCAGCCAGCTGGGAACCGCCATTTACGCCGTCGGTCAGGACCGGGCTTCAGCGCTTTTTTATGTTTTTCTTCCGGAAACAGGCTGGAAACGTTACCGGTTGCCCCGGGGAACCCATACCCAGGACCATGCCTGGACCACCGAATGGCCAAGAATCCGGGAAGTGGAAAGTGAACGCTGGTTGATGGACGCCAGCGGAATTTTTTATGAACTGCCGGCGATGAGTTACGCTGGCTCTGTCTGGGGCCTGGTGCCGATCTGCCGGCATCTGCGGATTATCGGAGACTTCTGCTCCTGGAACGGGCTTTTAGTCATGGCCGGAGACCAGACAACCCCGATTAACGACACCAACCCTTTTGTCGGTCAGCCTCAGGCTAACCTCTGGTTTGGCAAGACAGATGACCTGTGGCTCTTTGGGAAACCGGCTGGCTGGGGAGGACCCTGGTGGGAAACACCGGTAACGCCAGGCCGGCCTTCTGACCCGTTTCTGATGACCGGTTTTACCCCGGGATGCCTCCACCTGAGTTTCCAGGGGAAAACTTCAGCCCGGGTAACCTTAGAGGTTGACTTTCAGGGAACCGGCCGGTGGCATCCCTGGACCGAGATTGAAACCAGAAACGGATACGCCGGCTACCTTTTCCCGGAAGGTTTCGCGGCTCACTGGGTAAGACTGCTACCCCACACTGCCGGGGTGGCTACCGCGCAGTTCTTTTACCGTTAGCCAGTGCCGGAAGGTCCTTGTCCGGGCAGGTACATGGAGTCAACAAAAGTCTGGTAGGCCCACTCGTCCCAGGCTACCTTGACCCCTATTCCTTCTAAATCCGGGTAATTTTTTGCGATGAACCCGCCGTGCGGACAGCCGAAAAACTGGACCATCTTCCTGGCTTCGGCTTCAATGAGCGCTTTTTTCCCGGTGGGCAGAATCTTCTGGATATCAACCGGCGCAAAAAGGCAGACCTTCAAACTCTTGAGTTTTGCGGCCAGTGTTTCCAGCCCGTAAAGGGCTGGCTGGTCAAACTGAAAGCAGTTGATGCCCACCTCAGATAAGTCATCAAGGATTTCCCAGTTGTACCCGCAGGAGTGCATGATGACCGCCAGTCCATAGTCTCTGGCGGTGCGGCATAACCGCTGGAATAGTGGTTTGAAAATTTCTCGCCACATCTTCGGGCTGATGAGCAACCGCTCCTGGGTGCCCCAGTCCTCGCAGAAAAAAATTCCGTCAGCGCCGGCCTGGCCGTACTGCTGAATCATTCTCTCCAGAAGAGAAGTAACCTGTTCGTGCAGGAAGTCAATCTTTGCCCGCTCCAGAACCAGGTCCTGAAAATAGACTTCCATCTTCCTGAGGTAACGGCAGATGGCAAAAGGGAAACCCGGTAATCCGGCCAGACGAAACTTCTCTTTCTCCTGTGAAAAAATCATTCTGGCCTCAAGGTACCGGTAGGGTGCATCCAGGTCAGGCCAGCGGTAATCCTTCAACAAACTCCAGTCCGTAAGGGCTGGCTGGTAAATCTCCCCGCCACTGCTTTTGTCCACAATCCTTCGCCAGATGTTACCCCATTCGTCATCGTAATACTCAAACTCACCTTCCACCCATTTTTTCTGTTTCCAGCCAGAGGAAGGGGAAAGACCGGCCGAACAGAAATCGTTGAGCCGTCCCCGGTCAAAAGCCAGACCGATCCGTTCCGGATCATCAAAACACAGGTTTCTCCAGATTACCTCTCGCGGGCTCATCATGCTTCCTTTACCACCTCCGGCATTTTTAGACCGAAAAAACGCGCGTAGGCCCGGTAGATAGCCAGATAGTTGGCTAAGGGAACCGAGGAAGTGATGGCATTGCTGGCACAGAGAACGTGACCACCGTTTCCCCAGCCTTTTTCCAGGCACTCCCGGGTGGCTTTTTCCACATCAGAAGGCGTGCCAAAAGTCAACAGGGCCCCGCAATCAAGATTACCAAAGAAGGTTATTTTCTGGCCAAACCTTCTTTTCAGTTCCCCTAACTCCATTCCGGCAAAAGCGTCAATTTCAAGATAGCCGTCCACCTGGCAGGTGAGGAGAAAATCTTCAATCACCGGCCAGAGGTTGCCATCGCTGGCGTTGAGCGTCCAGAAACCGTACCGGTGGGCCATCTCGCTCACCTTTCTTACCTCCGGCACAATGTATTCCCGGTAGGCCCGGGGAGAGCAAAAAGGACCGCGGCTACCGGCAAAGTCGCCCCCGACACTCACCAGGTCCACGCCTGCCCGGTGGTAATGCTTCAGATAAACCTCCGCCAGTCTGGTCCGGTGGCCATAGTGGCGCCGCACCAGTTCCGGCGCTAAGACCATGGCTTCCATTAAAACGGTGTCGGTCCAGATGCCGTGGAGACAGGCTGGCGCCAGGATGGGCAGGTCCAGGTTACGGGCCGCCATCTCTTCCCGAAGACAGAAGTAAATAAAAAAAGCCTCTTCCGCAACGGAGAAACCTTGCTCTTCTTCGCGTTTCAGCCTTTCTTCCATCTGCACCACCGGGTCTTCAGGAAGTTTTTCTGCGGCGCCGGCTGGCCGACTTTTTTCTGCCGGTAAGACATTACAGGTGGCATAAATCAGGTCATGGCCCAGCCTTTGCGCCAGTTCCACCATATCCGTGGCTAACTGCCGGATACCCTTCTCCCAGCCATGTTCCCGGATATAGTCGGTTAACCGGCTGCCATACACATAGTTTCGGTCCAGAATAGCATCCGCAACCGGTGGTTGAAGCACATACTCAAAAATCGGGGTTCGGTCAGGACTCTGGTGTTTCAGGGTGTGCAGCAAGCGCTGACGGGAGCTCATCCGATTGTTACCTCTGCCTTTTGCAATGGCCTTAAAAGACCTCAGGTGGGGATTTTCTCATCAGACAGGAGCGCTTCGTGGCGGCACCTGGGACAGATTATCCTGAAGATGTCTATCCGGTTAACAGGTTTGTCCTTAAGCGCAGAGCGAACTTCTATTTTCATCTCCAGAGATTGCTGGAGGAATTCAATGAGAACTGGATGGCTGAAGGCAAGCTGGCCAAGTTTTCTGGCTGTCCAGAGAAGATGCCTGACGGTGCCGATCACAGCGCCACATCTTTCACAGACTACCAGTTCCTGCTGCACTGAATGCGTGCTTTCTTTCTCTTCAAAATAAGCCAGGTGAAAACGGTCTGTGAGTCTAATCCCTTTCGGTTCCACAATGCAGTTGGCTTCACACTGACCGCAAAAGATACACCGGCTGGCATAATGGGTTAGCCGGCGCAGGCCACGTCCGTCTTGAACTACGTCCTGGACATCAATGGCCTTTGAGGGGCAAACATTGGCGCAAGCGCCACAGCCGACACACTGCTCCGGATCAAACTGCGGCTGGCCGCGAAAACCTCTGGCCGGTATATGGGGCTCTAAGGGAAACCGGGTAGTGTAGGGCCGGGAAATTAGACTGACGAGTGCCTCTTTGATCTCTCGCAGTTTAGGCTTTTTCATAATTTCTTATCTTCCTCCAGTTGGTCGCAGACACTTCCTTCCCAGAGCCGTATTCCGGAAAGATGGGAGGCTTTGGCCAGAGCATGGGCCGCGGTGGGCGAAGTAATCAGAACAAAAATGATGCAGAGAATTATCTTAGCTCCGACAGCCGTGAAACCGCAGAGCGCCAGGGTTCCCAGAAGAATCATGCAGGTACCCAGAGTAACGCACTTGGTGGCTGCCTGAAGCCGGTTATAAATATCAGGTAGCCTCACCAGTCCAACACAACCGAAAAGGTCAAACAGAGCCCCGAACAGCATCAAACCATAGCCCAAAGACTCTCTCATCTTTTTCCCCTATTCGTCAAAGCCTCTTCCTTCCAGGAATTTTGCCAGAGCCAGGGTACCGATAAAGTTCAGCAGAGCCCAGGCCAGGGCAATCGTTAGATAATAATCCATGCCGGAGCTGGCGGCTTTAAGCGCACAAAAAGCGACAATGACAATTCCCAAGATGTCCATCGCCACCGTGCGGTCAGGCGCCGTTGGTCCCCGGGCAATCCGGAAGAGACAGAGAAAGCTACAAATAACCAGGATGGAAAAAAGTAAGTTGTTCACTCAAAGATCCTTTCCAGGATTCTTTCAAACCTTTCCACAATCAGCCGGCTGGCCTCTTCCACATCCTGACTCAGCACATTGATCCAGTGGATATAAAGATAGCCATCCTCAGTTACCTCCACACTCATGGTTCCAGGAGTCAGAGTAATGGAGTTAGCCAGAGCCGTCAAACCAGACTTGCTTCTGAGTCTGCTTTTCACCTTCACAATCCCCGGACGAATCGGCAACGCTGGATGCAGCACCCGGTAAGCCACATCAAGGTTGGCCAACAGACAGGCGTAGGCGAAAACCGGCAAGTAATAAAGTGCCCACAGATACCGACTGACCCAGAGGAATTTGTGGGGTGTCTCTGTGAACATTTCTCCGAAGATAAGACCGACCAGGAAACTGACCACCAGCCCCACACCAAAACTCTGCCAGTCCACTCCCTGAGGGTGGAAAGGTGCGGTCAGGAAAAGCCAGACCACAAAACTCAGCACGAAAAGAACTGTCTTTTTCATCTTCTACCTGCCCAGAACTTTTGCTATGTAGGCGGTCGGGCCGTCAGTAAGGACACTGATTGCTGGACCGAAAAGGCCTTTAAGCCCATGCCAGAGAGCCAGACCGCTACCCAGACAAAGAACGGCCAGAACCAGAAGCGGCACCCTCATCAGCACCGGAACTTCCTTCCATCCTTCCCATAGTTTGGCATCAAAATCTTTTCCCTGTCCCCAGAAGGCATATCTCTGGATTTTGGAGAAAGAGGCCAGGGTAAGGATACTGCCGGCGACAGCCCAGAGAGCCAGGCCTGGCCGCTGTGCCTGCACAGCTGCCAGAATAATGACCAGTTTGCTCCAGAAACCATTGAAGGGCGGAATTCCGGAAATAGAGAGCGACGCCATGAGGCTTGAGCCTGAGGTGACCGGCATTTTCTGCACCAGGTTTCCCATTTTTTCAAGATTCCGGGTGCCGGTTTCATACTCCACGCTGCCGGAGTCAAAAAAGAGCAACGATTTAAAAAGGCTGTGGTTGAGTAAATGAAAAAGGCCACCCAGCAACCCTAAGGGTGTTGCCAGGCCAAAACCCAGAATGACATAACCCATCTGACTGATGCTATGGTAAGCTAACAGCCGTTTGAAATCCCATTGCCCCAGGGCTAACAGCACCCCGGCCATCATGGAAATCACTCCCAGATAAGTGAAAAGGGAAGCCAGCAACGGACTTATCCCGAAGACATTGTAAACCAGCCGGACCAGGGCATAGATACCGATGGCCTTGATGAGGACACCAGAAAGCATTGCCGAAATAGGCGCTGGAGCTGAAGGATGTGCGTCAGGCAACCAGGCGTGGAAGGGCACCAGCGCTGCCTTGGTACAGAAACCGACCACCAGCAACACCAGGGCAAAGAGACTTACCTGGTCAAATCCATGGTGCTGAAGAGCGCTGGCCACATCAGCCATGTTCAAGGTGGCAAAACGGCCGTAAAGAAGCGCCACACCTAAAAGGATAAAGGTGGAAGCGATACTGCCAATTACCAGATACTTAAATGAGGCTTCCAGTTCTTCCGCCTCGCACCCAAAACCAACCAGGGCGTAGGAAGCGATGGAAGCAATCTCCAGGAAGACAAAAAGGTTGAAGAAATCACCGGTTAAGACGGCACCGTTCATCCCGGCGACCATGAGAAGAAAGAGGGAATAATAGCGCAGTTTAGAAGTGTAGAGCTTTTCCAGATAGTCTACTGAGAAAAGTGTGGCCAGAAAACTGATCAGGTTGATGATGAAAAGAAGAAGCGCACTCAACCCATCCAGCACCAGAACAATACCCAGGGGGGCTGGCCAGCCTCCCATGGTATAAATACCCTCGCGACCCCAGCTCTGGCCTGCCAGGACAAAAAGGCCAAGGGTGGTGATATTGGCCAGAACATCCGGAAGCCAGCGCACCTTACGGCCGACCATGGGAATAAAGAAAGCCATGGCCAACGGCAACGCTATCAGCAAAATTACATTGCCCATAACTATCCTTTCAACCGTCTCATCTCCGTAATATCAAACGTTCCGTATCGTTCATAGAGACGAATGGCGATAGCCACCATCAGGGAAAGAATCCCCAGACCAATCACAATTGAGGTTAAAACAAGCGCCTGGGGAATCGGGTCAACCGCGGTGGCTGTAAACGCTGGCAAATCCGTCTGTTGGCTCATGATTGGCGCCTGCCCGTTTGTCCTCCACCCCAGAAGAATAAGAAAAAGGTTGACCGCGTATTCCATAATCACCAGACCCAGGATAATCTTGACAATATTTTTCTTGCAGGTGGCACCGTAAAGGCCGATCAAGAAGAGAAGAAAACACATGGCATAAATCATCTTTCTTTTCTCCTTTTCTCGGTGGTAATCAGCTTTCTTTTTCCGCGAACTTCCTGGACTCTGATTACCGCCAGAATTATGAAGATCATGAAAAGTGAGGCCGCTACCTTGATACCAATGGCGATGTTGCACAGCGGTATAATGCCGGCACTGAAAAGATGAAAGTTTCCAGTAGGCCAGTTCTTCTCAATAAAATTCAGAAAGAAAGTACCTCCAATGGCAGTTCCCAGCACAGCTATCAGCAAAAAGAGAAGTGCCCCAAAACTATCCAATTCCGAAGCCATAAGTTTCCCTAACTTACCCAGAGCCCTTTCCCGTCCAAAAGACAGGGTCAACAGAATAAACGTGGAAGCGACAATGACACCGCCGGCAAAGCCACCACCAGGACTCAGATGGCCGTAAAGGATGACATAAACCCCGTAAAGAAAGATAAAACCTTTCAACCACCTGGTCACGGTTTGAACTACCAGGCTCATACCAGGCTGTCGCTCGTTCATTGTTTTTTCTTCCTGCTGTAAACCCGGAGAATAGCCAGCGCTCCCAGGATTGAAGTAAAGAGAACTGTCGCTTCTCCCAGGGTGTCGTAACCGCGGTAGTCTAAAATCACCGCGGCTACGATATTGGCCGCGCCTGTTTCTTTCAGACCGCAGTTTAAGTACTGCCTGGCCGGTGCCTGGAAAGACTGAGACATGGCCGGTGAACCGAAAGGCGGCAGCCGGAGAAAGGCACTAAAACCAAAAATCAACAACCCACAAATCATGGCCAGGGTAGCCATCAAACCGAAGAAGTCTCTATCTCCCTCAATGGTCGTCAGGTCCCGCCGGATGGTGGCCCGGATCAGGATTACCAGTGACAGCACCTCCACCACCATCTGAGTGATGGCGATATCCGGCGCTCCCACCAGGAGAAAACAGATACTCAACGCCGCGCCCACCGCTCCCATGGAGATTACCGCGGACAGAAGATCTGTCGTCTCCAGCGCAATTAAGGCCCCGATAATCATAAAGAGCAGGAAAACCCCAACCAGTAGTTCCACCATGTTAAACCCTCAAAAAAAGGCTCAGGACCACTAACAAACCAAAAAGCAGCCAGGAAAGATACGCGCCCAGAACTCCGGAATGCGCTGCCCGAAAAAGTTCGGTCACATAGCCAACTATCTGTTTGCCCACTTCGTAAACATCAAAAACCCTTTTCTCTGCTCCGGCGTACATCCTTCTCAAGAAGGGCAGCTGTTTCACCCCCTGATAAAACTCAGTCCCGGAAACATGCATCTGTTGACTGAGCTTTTCCCCGCCCACAAAGACAGCCGCGTACCGTTTCTTAGAAAGGAGACTCAGGAAAAAGATGAGTATCCCGAGAAAGAGTCCCCAGACAATGAAAATTAAAGGTTCGCTCAGAGAAAGGGCTGGTGCCGGAACGCCTGTGGCCGGTCCCAGAAGCCTGCTTACCGGAACCGGCAGATAAAACAAACCGAAAACCACGCAGATAAGGGCTAAAGTAACCAGGGCTAACCGGAGAGAGGATGGGGCTTCATTTACCTGCTGGTTTGTTGTTCTGCCCAGAAAGACAGAATGAATTATTTTCAGGAAACTGGCCAGGGTGAGGGCGCTACCGATCATGGCCATGACCAACCAGACAACCCAGTCCGTCTGGCCACTGCGGCCTGCCTCCACCAGTCCCTGATAGACCATCCACTTGGAAAAAAAGCCATTTAGTGGCGGCACCCCGGAAATCGCCAGGGAAGCCAGCAGGAAGGTGACGAAAGTAACCGGCATTTTTCGGGCCAGACCTCCAAGGTCATCCAGCTGGCTGGTACCGGTCTGCCTCTCCACGGCTCCAGCCCCTAAGAAAAGGCAGCACTTGTAAACAGCATGGTTTATCATGTGGAAAAGCCCGCCCAGAACGCCCACCGTGGTACCGGTAGCCACCCCCAGAACCATATAACCTACCTGGCTGACCGCATGATAGGCCAGAAGTTTCTTCATGTTATGCTGCACCAGAGCCATGAAAACCGCGGCTACCACAGTCACGGCACCGGCCAGCCGCAGGAGAAGCCACAGACTCGGATGAAAAGAAAAAAGGTGCAGACACACTCTGGCCAGCAGGTAGATACCCAGCAGTTTATCCAGAGAAGCCGGCAGGAAAGCCATGACCGGCACCCAGGCTGTCTCTGAAATTTCTGGAATCCAGGTATGAAAAGGCATGGCTCCAGCCTTGGCAAAAGCCGCCACCGTTAGACAGAGAAAAGCCGCCGCACCTTGCCAGGAGTGAATCTGGTAATTTATTTCTGAAAAAGACAACTTGCCTGTCAGTACGTAAAGGAGACACAGGCCGAGCAAGAGAAAGGAATCACTTCCGCCCACGATAATCAAGGTCTTCTTGGCAGGATAGGCCGCCTGTGGTCCGGCCAGATTAATCATCAGGTAAAGGGTAATGGCCAGAAAGCCCCAGAAAACAACCAGCAGGAGAAAATGGTTGGCCACCACAGCGGCGACACCAGCCCCGAGTGTCCACAACAGATACCCATAATACTGATTGGTCGCCGAGGGAATTGTTGACAGGCTGGCCACAGAAATCACCAGACCAAAAAAACTGATGCCTAAGGCCACCACGGCAGAAAGACCATCCCAGAGTAAAAACGCTGAGCAGTAACTCAGCCGCTGTTGAAAAATGAGCACAAACGAGAGAAAACCGGCCAGGCTCACCGCCAGGGCCAGGGCCCAGATCAGACCCCGGGTCCTGCCAGGCAGCAGCAAGCAAATCAGACCCGCCGTGAAATAGACCGCCACTATCAGCCGGATAAAGTCAGCCATTCTTACCCATCTTCTGTTTGATTTTCTCTGTCTTTTCCTGACTGAGCCGCACCAGGTCAGTCCCGGTCATCATCTTCCTGCCACTTTGCGCATCGTAAACCGTCAGCATCCGCTCCGTGCAGCAGTAACAGGGGTCAACCCCGGCCAGGATGATAGCCACATCAGAAATAGTCTGGCCAAGGCAGCTGGCCCTGAAGGTCGGGATATTGACAAAACTGGGAGCCCGGATCTTATGTCTCACCGGTCGGTTGGTACCATCGCTGCGGACATAGTGGAAGACTTCTCCCCGGGGGGCTTCGTAATGTCCGATGCCCTCCCCTGGAGGAATTTCCCTGACCTCCACAGCAATGGGTCCTCTGTTTTTTTTCAACTTCTCCAGACACTGCTGGATAATCTTGACCGATTCAAAACACTCTAACAGCCGCACCACCGCCTTAGCAAAGACATCACCTTCCTGGCAGGTAATCACCTGCCAGTTAACCAGACCATAGGCCGCACAGGGACTGTCTCGCCTTACATCAATCGCCACCCCTGAAGCTCTCGCCGTCGGTCCCACTGCCCCGTAATCCTTGATGTCCTGAGCCGTTAACACCCCCACGCCCTTTAATCTGGCGGAAAGGACCGGGTCGTCAAGGACTGCCTGAGTTAACATTTCCAGTTTGGGTTTAAGTTCATCCAGAACCCGCTCCACGACCGGAATATCTTCATCCAGTACATCCCGTCTTACCCCGCCAATCTTCATCATCGCGTAACTCTGCCGGTTACCGGTAATCAACTCAAAAATGTCCAGCACCGGTTCCCGATACTTCCAGGCCCACATGAAAACAGTATTATAACCCAAAAAATGGCCAGCCAGACCAACCCAGAGAAGGTGGCTGTGAATCCTTTCCAGTTCTCCCACAATTGACCGGATATATCTGGCTCTTTCAGGGATTTCAACTTTGGCCAGGTCCTCCACCGCGTTAACATAGGCAAACGGATGCGAGGTGGAGCAAATGCCACAGACTCTTTCCACCAGAAAAGTTATCTGGTCCCAGCTTTTTGTTTCACACAGTTTTTCAATCCCCCGGTGGTTGTAACCGGCCTGCCACTCCACATCAACCACTACTTCTCCGTCACAGAAAAGGGCAAAATATTCTGGTTCTTCCAGCAACGGGTGGTAAGGACCTATGGGTACAACCACTTTTTTCTTCTTATTGTCCACAGTTAACCCTCTTTCTTTTCTGTCATAAAGAATTCTTTCCGCAGGGGATAGACCTTTTCTGGCCAGTCTTCCGGCAGAAGAAGCCTTTTCAAACCCGGATGTCCGACAAAATTGATCCCGAAGAGTTCGTGCATTTCCCGCTCAATCCAGGCTGCCCCTTTAATCAGCCCGGAGAGTGAAGGCGCTTCCGGGTTATCCCGGGTCAGCCTCACCCGGAGTGAAACCATCACGTCCTCTTTATCAAAGGAAAAGTGATAGAGAATTTCAAACTGGTTGAGCTCATCCACAGCACTGGCAATCACAAAGCGAGCCCCTTTCTCCCGGAAAAGATAGTCAGCCACTGCTAACAGGTCCTCTTTCTCCACAGTGAGATAGACCCGGTGAGAGGAATGAGTCTTTACCTCCTTTATCTTTTCCGTAAATCTTTTCTGAATCAAGTCCCCAATGTGGTCATTCATTTTAGCCTACCGAGAAGAGTGACAATACCGGCAATAATGGCCTCTGGTTTGGGCGGACATCCAGGAATCCAGACATCTACAGGGATAATTTCCGAGATAGGCCCGGCCATCGCGTAGCCATCCCGGAAGATTCCGCCAGAACAGGCACAGGCTCCAATAGCTACCACAAAACCTGGTTTGGGCATCTGCTCGTACAGCCGTTTGATGCGGTCAGCATTTTTCCTTGTTCCGATGCCGCTGACCAGAAGAACATCCGCATGCTTGATGCTTCCCACCAGAACGATCCCAAAACGTTCCACATCGTATCTGGGTGTCAGACAATCAAGAATTTCAATATCACAGTTGTTACAGGAGCCCGTGCTGAGATGAAAAACCCAGAGAGACCTGGTTAAAGCCTTTGTCTTCAGGTCCATTTTTACCATCCTAAGAAAGCGAGCAAAATAGCGGTGAGGCTGAAGGCTGTTAACCACCCCCAGAAAAATTTCATCGCCTGGTCAATCCTCAGCCGCGGGTTAGTATTCTTAATCAGCACCATCACCACCAGCAGCACGATGTACTTTACCACCGCCGTCAACGGCCCGGCCAGCCCGCCCAGGAAATAGAAAACCAGAAAAGTAATCCCCGTAGCCAGCAGCATCCACTTCATCAATTTGAAAAGAGCCAGCAACCAGCCAGAATATTCAATCAGAAGACCTGAAGCAATCTCTGTCTCGGCTTCGGAAACGTCAAAGGGCACCCAGCCAAGTTTACCCAGCAGGGCAAAGAGAGCTACCAGTAAAGCCACGATGGTGGAGAAGGACAACACCGCAGGTCCCTGAAGCAAATGGAAGATGGTGCTCAACCTGGTTGTTCCGGTTTTGACCACCGGAACCAACAGCGCTAAGATAAAGGGCAACTCATAACCAAGCACCAGTTTCAACTCCCGGGCGATCCCGACAGAAGCCAGGGGATTTCCGGAGGAACTCCCGGCCAGAATAAGGGCCAGAGAAGGAATTACCAGCAGATAAATTATCACAATTACATCAGTTTCACCGCCGGTTCCAGATAAGGCCGAAAGAACCACCGCGCCGGTAACAGCCACCGCAGCCACACCCATCACCGGCGCCAGGAAAAAGAAAGGTCCAGCCGTAACAGGAACAACAACCTCTTTCGCAGTAAGTTTGGTCAGGTCAGCAAAATTTTGCCACCACGGCGGCCCCACCCTCCACTGGATTCTCGCGGTAATCTTCCTGTCAACCCAGCCGCTTAACATGCCCAGCAGACTGAAAAATACCAGACTCAGCAGCAGCCAGAGTAGAAAGGAAACCATTGTCACTTTTTCACTCCGTAGAGGTCTAACCAGTTAATAGCCTTTACGACCAGCGTTTCGTTGACAGGATAAAGATTCTTCATCCCTTCCAGTGTTTTTTCCTCCACCAGACGCAGCGCTCCATAGGGACAACTTTCCACGCAGACAAAGCGCCGCTTTTCCTCCAGCCGGGGCCCCTGACACAGGTCGCACCGACTGGCCAGATAAGGAACCAGGTCCGGAAGGATTGTCCCGAAGGGACAGGCCAGAGAGCAACTCTTACAGGAAACGCACATGACCAGCGAACGTCTAATCCTTCCTTCCAGGCGCTGCAGCGCCTGGTTAGGGCAGGCCTGAACACAGGGGTTATTCTCACACCGGCGGCAGGTCAGAGTTAATGCTATCTCTTCCCGGAGGGAAAAAATTCCGTTGTTAGCCGGATGAAAGTCATAACTGCACCTGACCACGCAGGCGGGACACCGATTGCAAATCTCATAGTCCAGCAAAAGTTTTTTCATCTTCAGGCCCAGGCGTCTGGTTCGTTCTTTATTTCGCTATAGGTAAAGACAGGGCCGTCCTTGCAGACAAAGCGAGACCCGATCAGGCAGTGCC
Source organism: bacterium (assembly GCA_029551285.1). Lineage (GTDB taxonomy): Bacteria > Ratteibacteria > UBA8468 > B48-G9 > DSTR01 > JAMWDF01. The sequence continues at coordinate 22,421 of JAKPFT010000056.1, forward strand.
GGCAATGGCCAACTCCGCAATACATTTTTCTTTCCATGGAAAGGTAGATATTCTCTTCCCGGTAGCCCTGCTCCAGCAGGGTTAGCGTGGTAAACTTCATCATCACCGGCGGACCACAGACAACAGCCACGCTGGTGGAAATGTCAAAATCAATATTGGTTAGAGTACAGGTGACTACGCCTTCCTGATGTTGCCAGCCTTCATCTTTCTTATCAACGGTGAGACGGAAATCAACCCGGTGCGTGGGACAGAGAGACTGCCATTGCCCGAAGAGTTCATCCTTGTAAAGATAATCTCTGGGAGTTTTAGCCCCACAGCAAAAAAGAACCCGTTGGTAGCGGGAAACATTCTCCATCAGGGCATAGAAGAGGGAGCGCAAAGGAGCCAGACCAACCCCACCGCCGACCAGGAGTATCTCCCGGCCTTCAAACTTCTTCAGGGGGTAAGGCCGGCCGTAGGGGCCACGAATCCCAACAGTATCACCCTCCTGCAACCGATGGATGGCCTCGGTTACTACGCCTGTTTTCATCACGGTAAAATCAACTCTTTCTTTACGGGAAGGGGAAGAAGAAGGAGTAAAGGGTGCCTCTCCGACACCGGCAACAGTGACAAAGGCAAACTGTCCCGCCTGAAAACTGAACTCCTCTTCCGGCTTCAGCACAATCGTCCGGATGGTTGGGTTCTCCTCAATAACCTTTTCCACCTTCGCCCTAATCGGCCGATAAATGTTTGACTGGTTCATACCTTACCGTGGCCTGACTCTTCTCAAAAATTTTACGCAGCACTTTTCTCTTATCAATCCGGCCGGCACAACCGTCAATACACCGTCCGCAACCGGTACAGCCCACCAGCCCGAAGTTCCTGACTAAGTAAACATACTTGCAGGCCAGCCTGTTTCTGTATCTCTCATACAAATGGGGCCGGGGAGAAACTCCTGAAGCCATCCTGGCATATCCCGGGAAAAGACACGAATCCCAGGTTCTTCTTTTCTCAAAGGAATCTCCACGGGTGGTGTCTTCCAGAAAGAAACAGACGCAGGAAGGGCAAACATGGGTACAACTTCCACACTGGACACAGTCCTGCCAGACCTCTTTCCAGGCTTCGGCTGAAAGCTCTCCGGCCAATCGTGAAGGGAGGTCTTCAGGCAGGTGAAAGTCAAGGTTGTAAGATCTCACAATCTCCTGACTTCTCTGCCTTGAGATTACTCCTTCTTATCAAATCCTTTTCGGTGGCAGTCCGCAAAGATTTGATACCGCTGAGAAACTGGCTTGCTTTCGGCGAAGTCACTTCCAGCAGCAAATCTTCTTCCAGAACCGTGAGATTGATATCAAAACCATCTTCCGGGTAAGGATGGCCACCGACAGATTCGCAGAAACAGACATCCAGCGGTCGGCCGCAATCAACAGAAACAATCAGGACACTGTCCCGTCTCCGTATATAATTCGGGTCTTTGAAGTCGCCCTGGCTGAAAACCTGGTCAAGAACTTTTAGCCCTTTTAGGTCGCAGGCTGTAGCCCCGAGAATAACGCTGGGCCTTTCCCCGGAAAGCTCAGGCAAGACCTGCTCCTGATAGGGCAGAAGGAAAAACTTCAACGGTTGTACCGGCCGGGCCAATCCCAGCCTAACCCGTTCCACAGTGTCCGGTTTAATTAACTCAAGTTGAAGAGTTGAACCAACCTGAACCGGGCCAAAAATCTTCTCTTTTTCCGCCTTCTGGCGGAGAAATTCCTGCCATGCGGCGCGGGTAACGATGTATCTTTCCATTTAAGTTTTCCAAAAAAATTACACAAGTTTCGCTATTTATACACCATGTTGTCCCGGGCTGTCAAGAGGTGTAAAATAAATCGTAACCCGGAGGTATACCTTGTTGCCGGAAGGGGTGAAAAAATTGCTGACAAGACATGATGAATCCTGGCATCTTCTGCTGACAGTTGGCCAGGTTCTGCGTCATGACGATGGAGTGGGTCCGTACATTGCTTCCCAACTGGGGAACCGCAAGTTTCTGAGAGTGATTGACGCTGGCGCCAGTCCTGAGCGCGTGAGGGTGAAAGATGTGTATCCCGGGCCGGTGGCCTGGCTGGTGATTATTGATGCCGCTGATTTTGACGGGAAACCTGGTGAGATACGTCTTATCCCCCCGGGGAAAATCCCGGAAAGTTTTCCTTCTACCCATACCATTTCCTGGAAGTTGCTGGTGTCACTCCTTTCGCAGGCCTGTGGTCTGGCACCCAGATTTATCGGAATCCAACCGGGACGTCTTGATGTTGGCGAAGGTTTTTCCCCTCAGGTGAAACAGGCCGCTGACGAGATTGTCTCTTATCTGAGGTATCAGTTTCCGCGGAGACAGTATTCCCGTCAGCCATAAGATTTGTAAAGGAAGCGCCTGGCGTCCGGAAATATCTTCAGGAGATTAGAAATGGTTTTTCCAACGGAGGAGAAAGATGCAATATCAGGAGGCAAGAGCAATCGGGCCGGGTCATCTTCAGAGAACCAGTGACGATTTACAGTCTATCCTGCGGCGGGAAACAGAAGATTATCTGCGTTCGCTGATTATTGATGACTACCCGAAGCGCCAGCAACTTTTCTGGAAGAGAGATTATTCCTGCCTGGAAGGTTTTTTGAAATCAGTGGAGCCTAACCGGGAAAGGTGGCAGAACTGTCTGGGAGTTTTCCAGCCAGAGGGCGAGTTTGAGGCAGAGGAAGAACCTTTTCTAAAGGATGAACACGTCAGGGCTTTCTGGGTCAGCCTTCGCTTTGCCCGAAACCTCCGCTGCCGGGCCATCCTGGCTCTTCCTCAAAAAAGGAAAACTACCAAACTCCCCCTGGTTATCGCCCAGCACGGGATTGGCTCCAACCCGGAAAGAGTGATGGGCTTTCTGGACGAACCCAATTACTACCACGCCTACGGTTACCGGCTGGCTAAGGATGGTTTTGCCGTGGTCGCGCCCCAGCATCTCACCGGCATTGAACGGCGTCGCTATCAAAGACTGGCCTTACTGCTGGGCGCCACCCTGGCCGGACTGGAGGTCTGCAAATTGAAAAGGTTGCTGGACTACCTCGTCGGCCGGCCGGAAGTGGATGGAGACAGAATCGGAATGTGGGGCATCAGTCTGGGCGGCTACTACACGCTGCTGACGCTGCCGGTGGAACCGAGAATCAAATTAGGTATCTGCTGCGCTTTCTTTAACCACCGGCTGGAAAAGATGGTGCTGGATGACCCCCGGTACAGTTGTTTCCTCTCCACCGAAGAAGAACACATTTTCCTGCCAGGCTGGCTGAGAGAATTCAGCGACGCTGACCTTCTTTCCCTGATTGTCCCGCGACCCTTCCTGGTCCAAACCGGCCAGGCTGATGGCGTCTCCTGGTGGCCCTGGGTGGTAAGGGAATTTCAGCAGGCCCGTCAGCATTACGAGAAACTGGGTCTGGCCGATAGAATTCAGTTAGACCTGCATTCCGGCGGCCATGAGATTCGCTACGAAACCGGCCTGGCTTTCCTGAAGAAATGGCTGTGAACGGAAAGAAAAAGTTACTCCCCAGCATCAAGGATTTTACCGAAGAGGAACTGCAGGCACAACTTGGCCAGGCCGGAGAAAAAGCCTACCGCAGCCAGCAGATTTTTTCCTGGCTTTACCAGCACGGGGTCAGCGACTTCTCCCTGATGAAGAATCTGCCGCTGACGCTCCGGGAGAAATTAGCCAGCAGTTACCGGCTTTCTCCGCCCTCGGTCATCTCCACCCAGAAGTCAAGAGATGGCGCGGAGAAATATCTCTTCCGGCTGGAGGACGGCTGCCTGGTGGAAGCGGTGCTGATTCCGGCCAGACACCGCCAGACGGTGTGCGTTTCCACCCAGGTGGGCTGCCGCTACCGCTGCGCCTTCTGCGCCAGCGGTCAGATGGGATTCATTAGAAACCTCTCGCCTGGAGAAATGGTGGACCAGGTTCTCTATCCCAATTTTGTTCGGGGCGTCAGGGTCAGCCATATCGTTTTCATGGGCATGGGCGAGCCTTTTGACAACTTTGACGCTCTGGTGAAAGCCATCCAGATTATCAATCACCCTTCCGGGTTAAACATCGGCAGCCGAAAAATCACTGTCTCCACCGCTGGCCACATCCCGGGCATAGAAAAATTCAGCCAGTCCGGCTGGCAGGTGGAACTGGCTATTTCCCTGCACTCCGTGGAGGAGGAGACCCGGAGCAAACTGATGCCCATCAACCGCATTTATCCGGTGAAAGAACTTTTAGCGGTCTGTCGTCGTTATACCCGGGAAACCGGCCGACTGATTACCTTTGAATATGTGTTGCTGCGGGGCATAAACGATGCTCCGGAGCAGGCCAGAGCCTTGGGCAAGGCCGCCCGGTGGGTCGGCGCCAAAATCAATCTTATTCCCTGCAGCCGCTTTCCTGATAGCCCCTGGCAGCCGCCGGAGAGAAAAACCATCCAGGAATTTGTCAAAGAAGTGGAAAGCCAGGGCGTCGTCTGCACCCTGCGGCGTTCCCGGGGAAAAGACATCCAGGCTGCCTGCGGACAACTGGCAGGAAGAAATGTTTAAAGCGGTTATCTTTGACCTTGACGGAACCATTACCAGACCGGTCAGTTCCTGGCGGTACATCCATGAAAAGTTAGGCAAATGGGATGTCTTAGCCTGTCGCTACCAGGAAATGTTTCTGGCTGGAAAAATAAGTTACCGGCAGTTCTGCGAGCTTGATGCCAGATGCTGGAAGGGCTTGCCCGAGGAAAAAATCAGGGAGATGTTTGCCGGCATTCCTTTTAACAAAAACGCGGTTTTCTGTCTGAAAAAACTGAGGAAATTGGGGTTGAAGTTATTTGGCCTATCCACCGGACTGCAGTATGTCGTCCAGAGGGTAGAAGAGGAAGTCCCTTTTGACGGCTGGCTCTCCAACCGCCTTTGTTCCCGGAAGGGAGTGCTGACCGGACAGGTAAAGATTAACATCACCCACGGCGGTAAGGGCAGAGTCCTGAGCCGGCTTCTCGGTCCGGCCGGGATCAGACCCGAGGAAGCCATTGCCGTGGGCGATAGTGATGGTGACCTTTCCCTGGCCAGAGCCTGTGGCTATGCCATTGCCTTCAATTCCAAAAGCAAACGGCTCAACCAGGTCGCGCCTTATGTTTGCCGGACGCACGACCTGAAGGAAGTTTACCAGCACATCAGGCTGTTATGGAAAAAGGGTGAGCCAGTCCTTCACCGGAGCAGCCAGCAGAGTAAAGACAGAGCCAGGCAGTAAAGAGAAAACCAGGCCAGCCCTCGCCAGTGAAGGAGTCTCCTCAGCAGGGAAAGACTTAGTAAACCCAGAAGGAAGGCTACAGACATACCGACCACAAGTGGCCAGGGCTGCAGCCCGGCTATCTTTCTAAATTCCAGTAAACCAGCGCCGGAAATGGCCGGAATGGCCAGAAGAAAGGAAAAACGAAAAGCCTCTTCTCGGCTGACACCTGTGGCCAGCGCCACCGCAATGGTGCTTCCGGAACGGGAAAGCCCCGGCAGCACTGCCAGACCCTGGACCAGTCCAATCAGTAATGCCCGGCGCCAGTCAATCTTTTCCCTTCCTTCCCGCCTGGTGAAAAAAAGCAGCAGACCGGTCACCAGGTAGGCGGCTGCAACCACCGGCAAAGCCGAAAAAAGTTCCTCGTGCGGACGAAGCACCAGTGCGACAACAGCCGTCACGCCCGAGGCCACTCCGAGGGAAAAAACTAACTCCCGGGACTGTTTTTCCAACCCTTTCCGGAAAAGAGCCCTGGCCAGGCAAGCAATGTCTTTCCTGAAAAAAATCAGGATCACCAGCAAAGAAGAGAGGTGGAGAAAAACATCAAGGGAAAGGTTACCCTCAAGACCAAAAAAGTGGCGCAAGATAATCCCTGACGGGATTACTTTCATAGGGACTCTTGCCCCTCTGACGGTCGCGGCCGCTCCCTGTCACCCCACGGGGGAAATCAGATTATTTCCCCCGTTCACCCCCTAATCCGCATCGCAATTTTTCAAATTCCGATGCTTCAAGATTACCAGATAACCAGAACTGCTGATGGGCAGCCATTCGGCTATGCCTTGAACTGCGCCCAGAACCATGGCCGAACCCAACACAGTTGGTTTACTCCAGTTCTGCCAGCAGGACCCGATAGTTAAAATGGGCTACCTTAACCTGGCAGGATTTTCCTGCAACCCTGATTTCTTTCTCAGGCGCTTCCGCGTCCACCACCTTTTTTACCTTGAGCTTTCTTGAAAAAAACCAGGCCACGGTTTTGTCCTCAGGGGTATCGTTGAGGATCACCACCAGGGCCTTGCCCGGACGCCGGTAGGCACTGGCATAAACCCTTTCTCCGGCGCCAGGCTGGCAGGAAAAGATTTTCTCCTTTTCGGCCTTCCAGAAAGGCAGCCACTGGCAGTCAGCCTGGTTCCAGCCAAATTCCCCTAACAGTTTCAGCCCGTGGACCACCGCAGGATGGTGGGAAAGATACGGGTTCATATCCAGAACCATGTGCACGCCCATCCAGTGCCTGGCGGCTCCTTCCACCTCTTCCGGATGCTTTTTCAGCCAGGGTTCAAAGTTGTAGCCCGGACCCGGTCCAAGCGGACCTAAGGCCGAGCCAACAAAACCGTACTGGTGGCCCATGGTCTCTGCCACCAGATAACCCAGACCGAACATGGTTAACTGCCGGCTGGCCGGGTCGGTATTGATTTCTTCAAAGTCCCAGGTGGTGCTGGTGAAAGCCATAGGGCCGGCGTAGGTGGTACTGGTGTTATGCATCACGATAATCGGCTCCTTCTGCCCTCGTTCCTGCATCAGGGTGTACAGCCGTTTCCACAACTGCCGGTAGGCAAAAAGTCTGCCGGTCGGCAGCCACCGACCCTCTTCGTCCTGATAACCCAGGCCCACCGCCGGGTTGATCTGGCCCTCATTGGTAATCTCGTCAAAGTACCAGTAGTCAATCCCCAGCTCCATCCCTGAATTAAAACACCAGAGGTCGTAGTCAATCCGGCTCTGAGTGGCAGAAATTCTTCTGGTCGTGTAATAGGGAGCAGGTTCAATCTCTCTTTTCCTGATGTCCTCATTAGTCGGAGACCATTCCCAGGCATAGTACTTAACCTCCTCATGGGAAAGGGAACGGGCCCGCATGTCGGTGTAAACCAGGGTATGTCTTCCCTGAGCCTTCTGGCTGGCAGTGCGCCTTTTCAGTTCCTGAGCCGCGGCTTCATTCAGCGGCCGCAGATGGGCAAAGGTGTACTTTCCGCTGGCTGGCTCGTTCTCCTTCTCCTGGCCAAAAAATGTCCAGTAGGTATTGCCTATCCAGTAAAACCTGGGGAAATTCTGCCGGCTGACGCTGGTCTCCACCACGCCGATGTTTCTGGCCCAGGATGGTCTGGGCTTGATGGGTGTGGCTTCAACGGCAAAAACAATTTTCCGCGGTTGCTGGTTCTTCCACAGCACTGGCCGGGGCCCGTCAATCAGACTGAAGACCAGCTCCACCTGACCAGCATGCCGATAAACATTCACCACCGGAACAGTCTTGTCTTTCGGCAAGCTCCAGCCTTCGGCCGAATCTGCCCACCAGCACAGACCCCGCTGGTAGTCTCCCAGCCAGACATAGCCTAACCAGGCCGCCGGCATCGTCCAGTTCAGCACTTCCGTGGCGTCAAAAATCTTTCCGTTTTTTTCGGCTAACTGTCTGGAGATATTGCTGCGGCAACCATCTCCAGCCGCGTGGATAAACCTGGCGTGCTCTGCCTTCAGGGGAATGACCAGTTCCAGTCCTTCCACCATAACATCTTTCTCTCCGCTCAAAGAAATCTCGTACTGGAGCATCCCGTCGTACTCACCGGTAAGACTCAGTTCTGCCTTAAGTCTTCTTCCTGAGGCTTTAGCGAGGGCTTTCACCCGGTGCGGTTTTGTTTCTGTAAAGGAAAGACCTTCTCCTTTCAGGGGTTGGTATCTGCCGGAAACCTTTTCTCGGAGAATAATGGGTGAAGCAAGGATTTCTGCGCCGGCAGTCTTAATCTGCGCTGGCAGACCTGTTTTCTCCAGTTGGTAGGTCCGGTTCCAGACAGAAACAGTTTTCTCCGCCGGGTTCACCTGCAGCGGCGTCCAGGGGAAAAGGACTTTCTCCGAGACCCCTAACTTGTTGTGTTCAAACGGAAAAACCTTCTTTTCCACAAAATCCTTTACCTCGCTGAGAAGGCGGTTATCTTTGTCCAGCAGGGTAGCGGTAACCTCATACCGGCCCTGGGCCAGTGCTTCCGGTAACTGGATAATCGCTTCTCCGGCCTGGTTTTCAAACTGAACCGTTTGAGCAGTGGCTATTTCCTTTCCGCTGTTATCCGTTACCTTAAACCTGACCAGAGCCACCCGGGCCGGGTCTTCCAGTCCGCCAAAGTCCACCACGGCTTTTACCCGGGAAAAATAAGGATAGAACCAGGCTTCAAAAAGCACCGGTTCTTTTGGAGCAGGTATTTTTTCTCCCCAGACCGGGCTTCGCGGGGCTTCAATTTTGTAAACACCTTCATAGAGTTTTTTGCCGGAATCTTCCGTGATAGTAATAAACAGGTATTCCGTCTTCCCCTTTGGCGGGGTTTCTGTTTCCCAGGAGAAAACTCCGTCTTTCTCCGGTTCCAGCGCCAGTTCCCTGGTTTCTTTCTGCAGTTGCTCAGTCCAGTTAGTCAGTTTGTCACGGACGGCAAACTCTGCCCCCAGAGAAAGACGCTGGCCGGTAATGTTGCGGACAAAAACCTGAGGGCTAACCCTGCCGGTGAGCACTTCACCCATGCTTTTTACCTGGATGACCGGAGCCTGCCGGTCCAGAATCATCTTCAGGTACCGGGACCGTTCCCGGAAAATCTCCCCTAACTGTCCGGAAAAATAATGCACTCCTGGCGCGGCCCTGATACTGCCGGCGTAAAGCACACCCCAGATACTGCCATCTTTAAGGCTGGCTTTGGGAAAGGATGAGACCGGGGCTGACATTTCCATACTCCACCAGCCATTGGCATAAGCATCGCGGTAGTTCCACTCCACCTCGTAAGGAATGTAACCGCCGATACGCTGGCTGTAACCCACATTCTTGTACTTTCCCAGGGGATACATCATCGCCTGAACCCAGTTGTAATCAGGATGGCAGGGATTGGGGTCAATCAGAATTTCAAAGTGGCTGGTGGGTCCGCCGCCGGCCAGTCTTCTGGGTGGTTTGTCAAAGGCTTCTTCCGGATGGGTCTGCATCCGGCCAGCCAGGTAAACATTTTTCTCATCGTAGGCAAACCAGTACTGGACCACAATCGGGTCCAGCCCTCCGCGCCGGTAGGGAGCAATACCGGTTCCCATAAAAGCCCTGTCCCATTCTCCAGGGGAAATCCGGCCGTCAATCACCGGTGGTTTATCCACCGGCGGCACCCTCACCAGTGGCGGCCAGGTAGCTTCTGGTATCTGTGCCAGAAGAGAAACTGACAGCAGCCAGAACATTAACAGAAAGAACGGAAACAATTTCCTCTTCATCCCGCCTCCCAGGTTATCTGATACTTCTGTCAAAGACTCTGATCTGAGTTGTTTTTTTCTCCTTTCTTGTGTCTGTCAATGGTTTTGTAACTCCTTATTTCCCCCCACTGTCAAAAAAGGAAGGGAATAACTGGCCAACCAATGGCGAAGGCACAGTTACAAGACAAGACGAAAAGCGGCACCGCTCGGTAAGCGGACCGGAAAAGTCCATCCGGGACGCAATACCTTACCCGGCGGTGTTTGAGCTCGCCTCTGGGCGAGCGAGTTCGCCGGGCTACCGATTTCGGCGTAGTCCTTGTCTGTGCCGGAGCACTCTCCAGTGAGCCAGTTCGTTCCCTTTCTTTTCATTCTTCTTTCTTCCTTTTTTGACACTACCTATCCGAGGACGTTTTTTTCCTCAAACGGCTGGCCAAGACTTAAAATTTCTCTTTTTAACCGGCAGTAAATCAGGTAGTTTCTAAGAGAAACATCCGAGGGTACATTGTGGTCCAGGCAGGGTATATACCCCCCTTTCTCCACCGCCGGTTTCACCCGGTTCAGTTCAGCCTCTATTTCCTTGAGCCCGGCTGTCAGTCGGCCTTTATGAAGACCACCCATCAACACCACCTGGCCGCCGTATTTTTCCTGCACCTGGTTAACATCCATCCCGGCCTGGACTTCCAGAGGCGCAAAAACTGTCACCCCGGCTTCTATCCAGCCAGGCAAAAGTGGCCACAGGTAGCCGTCACTGTCCACCGAGACCCGGTCGTACCCGTATTTGCGTGCCAATTCCACTACCCGCCGGTATCTGGGTACGGCTAACTTCTGAAAAAGGTGCGGGCTGATAATGGGACCGTTTCGGTAACAGATATCCTCCCAGAAATGCACCTCTTCCAGAGGCAGATTTCTCTGCCCGAAAGCGTTAACCGCGGCCTCGGCCAACAGGGTACAGGTTTCCATCATATCTTCCACCAGTGACGGATGGTCGTACAGCCAGTAACAAAAGCCTTCAAAACCTAACCAGTTTCTGACCTGACCCACCAGACTGCCGGCGTGTAAGCAGACCGGGATTTGCGCTGAGGCGGCCTTCTGGAAAACATCCTCCGCCTTCTGCGATAGCGACTGGGATAGCCCTTCCAGAAGCCAGGCCTTCAGATTCCGCCACTCTTCCAGGTTAGTAACCGCTGGCCGCAGCAGCTGGGGAATGGTTTTGTGCGGACCTCGGTTATGCCTGATGATAGAACCGTCATTGCCTCTTTTGGTGACGGTCCGGTCATCCTGGGAGAGAATCTCTTCCTGGTAAAGATGTTTTCTTTCTACTTCCAGAGAAAGACTCAACGGCCAGTTATCCCAGCCAAACGCTTGACACCAGCCTCGGTAGTCATGAGGGTCAAGCTCCGGATTAAGTCCTTCCTTCTTCCACCTCTCCCAGGTGGAAAGAAGCGGCCCGGGCTCCATGCTGGGCACGCCTGTGCCTCGCTGGAAATGCAGAAATTTCCGGTATCTTTCTCGTTCGCTCATCAGGGGAAAAGACTATCCTGCACCCTGAAGACTACCGGCCGATGTAGTAAGCCGAACCAGGCCTCTTCCACGGAAACTGGGTATAGGCTGTGTTGGGGTCTGAAGGGAAGTCGCTTTTCTTCCACCACTCCACATGACCGTCCACAAAAAGAAGGTTAAGCCCGCCGGAGTGCCGGAACGCCGTGGCAAAATTCCAGTAGGGAGCAGTGTAAAGTGCGCCCATGACATAAGCCGGGTCAGAGTCGCCTATATGCATAATGCGGTGGGGATAAAGAATTCTGTCCCGCAACGCCCAGCCCCATGTATAGGGACTGGAAATCCAGGTATTGAAACTGTAATGATGCTGGTTGGCAGACATGTTATAGGGCCTTCTCTCCGAAGGACAGTTTCTCAACCGGCGAAAATCTGCCTGCAGGGACGGCGAAAAACTTCCGTATAGCGCCAGGTAGCGGAAGGGACTCATGCTGTAAGGTGGCATTCTCCCCGGCAGCAGAACATTGTCGTAGTCAATGGAATACATCTGGAAAATAAGGCCTAATTGCTTGAGATTTCCCATGCAGACAGCAGTTCTGGCTTTTTCCCTGGCCTGGCTCAGTGCCGGCATAAGAAGCGCCGCCAGGATAGCGATGATGGCAATTACCACTAAAAGCTCAATCAGCGTAAATCCTTGTCTTTTCATCCTGTCTCCTTTCACAAAAGTTATTAACCAGTCTCTTTACCCCTAATGTTTTTTGTTCATCACCTCCTCGTTTGAACTCTCTATTTTATCACCAATTCCCCTGGCAGTCAACCAATACCAGCCGGTAGTCGTAAGCCGGCACAAAGATCTTCCGAAAACCCCGTTCATTCTGGTCGGTGTGCCAGAAGATATAGCCCCTCATCGGGTCAGCATCAGATAAATTACCGGTCATACCGGTTTCGGCTTTGGGCCGCCACAGCGCCAGGGTATCCTGATTTCTGGTATTTAAGAAAACCAGCAGCGCTTTATTTCCCCTTCGGTACACGCTCACCTTAATGTGTTCTGGTTCCACGTCATAGAGCCGGCCGTGGGCTTTCCAGTAACCGATGAACCGGCAGTCATCTTCAAAGTAACCAAAATCACTAAGAACTTTGACAATTCCCCGGTCAGTCCAGGTGTAGGGATTCATCTGGAAGTTCAGGTCATGCAAAAGTTGCATCCCTTCCCAGTTCCTGACCGGCTGGTAATCGCCAAACCGGATATAGGGAGAAGCGGCTTCTGTGTTAATCACTGTGCCGACCAGTCCGTATTGATGGCCCATGGCGGTCGTCCGGAAACCTTCCAGCCCCCGGCGCAGGAGTAACAGTCTCTTTCCGGGGTCGTTCTGGGCATATTCGTAATCGCAGGTGACCGTAGCAAAAGACAGCGGACCGGCATACATGGTATCGGTCATGTGCATGACGATCACCGGCTCCTGGTAACCACGGTCAACCATCATGGTATAAAGCCTCTTCAGAAAATCCCTCAGGGCAAAAAGGTGACCCTCGCCCTCCACGAGTCCCTCCTGGTTGAACCAGCCGGCGCCAGCATAAGGATTTTGGTCAGCGGTGGTCTGGATTTCATCAAAATACCAGGCATCCATCCCGGCTTCCATGTTTTTGTTCAGACACCACAGGTCATAGTCCAGCCGGCTCTTTACGGAATTGACTTCCATTCCGTGGTAAATCTTCCTGTCCGCCACGAACTCTTTAGTAAAAAGCGTGCCGTACTTGGCCCACTCCCAGGCATAGTACTTTGTTTCTTCAGTAAAACTTCTGGCCCGGTAGTCAGTGTAGGCCAGACCTAAAAGCCCCTCCTGATGGACCTGCTCCATTTTCTTCTTCAGCCAGTCAGCACAGACCTCATCCACCGGCGTAATGTGGGTAAAGGTGTAGGGCATCTGGCGATACCGGTCGGTGCCGGAAAGGGCCCAGTGGGTGGAGCCAAACCAGAAGAAAAACGGCCCCTTCCCACCTCGTTTCCGACCCTGAAAGAGGGACGCATTTCTTGCCCAGGAAGGTTTGGGCCTCACCGGAGTGGCTGTAAAGGCAAAGACGATTTCCCGTTTTCTGTCTAATTTCACCGGAGAAGCAAAAAGTTTCAATACCATCATTAACTGCTGCCCCTGCTGGAGAAGTTGTATGGACGGTTCACTGCTGTTCAGCGGCCTCTGCCAGCCCTCATCCTTATCCGCCCACCAGCACAGACCTGCTTCTTCGTTGCCCAGCCAGAGATAGGGCAGGAAACTACCTGCCAGACTCCAGTTTTTCAGGCTGGTGGAAGCCCAGATGCTGCCTTCACCCTCCGGGATGGCGCCGGCGTAGTTACTTCTCAGGCCGTCGCTGGTGGCATGCATCAAACTCAGTTTTCCCCGGTCAAAAGGAATGACCAGGGATAAAGAGTCCACTGCGGCGGTTCCGGCCGGATAAAGAGAGAGTTGATACTTGACCATTCCGTCGTATTCCACCCGGCCAGCCACTTCCACCCGCATATTCTTTGTCCGGGCTTTCCCCTGGAAAGAAACCTGGTGCGGCTGCAGGGAGGTCCAGACAAATGACTGGTTCTCAAGTGGGCTTTCCTGGTTTTCTTCCTGGACGAGCAAACTTACCGGAGAGGTCAGAAGCAACTGGCCCTGCGTTTCCACCTGGCTCAGCCAGCCTGCCAGGTCAAAACTGTACCGCCGGCCCCAGACCCTGACTTCCCTTTTTCCCTGGTCAACCTCCACCGGCGTCCAGGGTGGCAGCACCCGGTCAGAAAGGCCCAGCTGATTCCCTTCAAAGGGGAACTTTTTCTTCTCAAAAGTATCTCTTACTGGCCCGGCCAGGACCTTACCGGAGAAATCCAGTAGTTCGCCTTCCACCGTATAAACTCCCGGGGGAAGATCTGCCGGTAAATCAATCAGCACAGTAGCACTTTCTGCCTGCCACCTTTTCCCTTCAGTCTCGTTAATCAGTTTCTTCTCCGGGCTGAAGACGCGTAAGCGGTAAAGGTATTCCCTGTCCGGTTCTCCGTAGCCCTGCCGGTTGAGTTCTACCCTCAGACGGGAAAGACCTGGCAGAAAGTAAACCTCCAGGCCTAAAGGCGACAGAGAAACGGAAGTCTTATTGCTGGAAGGCGCTAACCGCTGGTACTCAAAGAGGAGTTCTGGCTCGGTAAGGGCCCGCCGATAGATGGTGAAGTCATCCAGCACCGCCACATCTGTCTCCCCGGTCCAGCCAAAAAGTGCGAGTTCAAAAAAAGCACCCAGATGGGGCTGCTGGAAAGGTTTCCTCAGGGTGCTGGTAGCCACCCTCTTGCCGTTGACGATAAAATGAAGGGTGTGCTGGTTGTAAGAAAAACCTGTCTGAAACCACTCGTCTTCCACCCGCGGCAAATTCACGCCGGAAAGGTCAGACTGGTAAACCGGGACATTGCCGTAGCCGCAAACCCTCCCCTGCCGGCCAATGGTGCAAAAAAGCTGGCCCCCGTGGGTCTGGAAAAGAAGACCGCCGGCTGAGGAAGGATGAAGTTTTTCGTACTTCAGCCACCAGAGAACCGTGCCGGAACCAGCCAGCAGGTTTTTCTCCACCTGGTAACTTACGCTGAGGCTGGTAGAAAAATCCCTGTTGGTCAGCCCTTTTCCCAGCAGTCCGTCCGTGAGATATTTTTCTTTGACGACTTCCTGGGAAACTGCCTGGTTGTTGACCCTGACCGTGACTGGACTTCCGCGGCCAGAGGAGGCAGCCGTCAGTCCCTCTTCAAAATCAAGATGAAAAATCACGGTCTGCCGCAGGTAGGTATCATCAGCGGAAAAAAGAAAAGTGGTGAAAAAAAGGAACGAGCAGAAAATTTTTCCTGGCACCTGGCTGGCTTTCACCGGGAAAAAGGCTTACCGGAATTTATAAAGCAGGTCATCGCCCCCTGCTGTGGTGGCGCCGGCATTGGTTTCTATAAGGCCGTTGGGTCCGGCTGAGTAAATCACCATCACTTTCTCTGTGTCAGCATAGGCCACCAGATAGGTGTGTCCCCAGGGGTCCAGGGGTGTTCCGTAGGCAACCTTGTCCATACTCCAGCCAGAGGTTCCTTCTGATCCAGGGGTAGAACCCTGCTCTGAGGAGTAAACACTTCTTTGCTGGAAAACCTGGTAGGGACCGTCCCAGGGATGACCCCTGGTCAGTTCACTTTCTTCGGAAGTAGAATCCTCATACTCCCGCGGTGTTGCCGGATAATTTGTCCAGTGAACATAGGCGATGGTGTAGGTACCCTGGATATCGCTGGAGAGAGCCGTGCCATCAGCCACCGGATAGCCAGAATGTGTGCTGTCAGCCAAAACTGCATCCTTTAAGTCGCACAGTCTCACATACCAGCCCACATCGTTTTTCACCATGGTCATGATGCCGGCTAAATTGGCCATTTCGGCCCTGGCTTTATCCACCAGGGCTTTTGCCCTTGACTTCCTCACCGCCGGTAGCAGCAGCGCGGCTAACAGGGCAATGATGACCATCACCACCAAAAGTTCCGTCAGGGTGAAACCTTTCTGTTTCTTCAGCATTTAGCACCTCCAGAAGTGAAAGAACTTCCTCAAATGAGCCGCTCTCTTTTCAGGTATCCCATCACCTCTTCCACATATTCCTCAAAAATTCTCAAGTCCTCAGTTGCTCCAAAACTTCATCTGTTGTCAATTCCCGGTAAAGGTGCACCAATCTGTTCCTGAAAGATGCCAGAGCCATCATTTTTCCGGCCACTGGTTCGCTTAAAACCCTGCTTTGCTTCAAACTCTGGAAAATCTCCCGGTAGGTCTCAGGTCTCCTGAGCGACAACCCGGAAATAATATGACTGCCAATGTTCAAACAATCTTCTATAGCCAACTGCAGGTTTCTTTCCAGGGCCGTTATAACAAATCTCTCGTTGGTCCCGCAAGTTTTGACTTCTTTTATTCTTGCCATATGCTCCCGCAGTCGTTCCAGTTGAATGAACAACTTTTCCTTATCAATGCCAGAAGGTGCCATCCTGAAGTTTTTCCAGCATTTTATCAAAGTATTCTTTCCGCAGGGGGGCGGTGTCATAATACTCTGCTTCCTTTTTTGTCTCAAAGTCTATTCTTGCCTGGGGGCTGCTGGCATAAAGACATTTTCCCTCTTTCAGGATTCTGTGCACCAGGGTGAGCGGCGCTTTCTTCAGATTCACCAGATCAATGGCTTCCTCCCGAAAGATGTCTATAAGTTCATTTAGAATTCGCGCCTCTTCCTCCCAGGATATTTCTTTTTCAGCAAGATAGGCCAGGTCCAGATCACTCAAAGGCCCAGCCTGGCCGCCAGCACAGGAACCAAAAACATAGATTAACTGGACTCTGTTTTTCAGACAGAAACGCCTGACTTCCTGCTCCAGAATTTCAAATCTATCTTTGGCCCGCCTCGGGTTTTTTAAGATAGAATTAAAGTGCATACTTACTCCTCACCCCAGGTGGTTCTATTGTTACCGGTGTCATCGTCAGCGGCAACCAGGATGGAGTAGTCGTAGTATCCGTGCTTTTGATAGTACCACTTAACGGCACGACAGGCCACATTACCCACCAAGTTATCCGCCGAGAACTCAACCTGCTGCAGGACAACCCACTGGACCGAACCGTCCAGGTAAAGGCTGTTAATTCCCCAGGCGTGATTGCCGGTTTCAATGCTAGTACCGTCGGATAGACTGGTATTGTAAACTCCACGGTCGCTGACCAGGGGAACCGGCGAGTTCTTTTTGTTCCCCGGCGAAAGACCAAAAACAAAAGCGTAACTGGCATACCAGTCATTCTCATACCCCGACCAGTCATTCCCGTCTGGTTCAGAAGTGTGATACTGGCCTATCTCTCCGGTTGGTGGCTTCAACCTTCTATTTTTGGAGGACGGACACCAGAAGATCCGACTACTTTTAATATAATCCGGATAAATTGACCGGGTCTGGGGTGAGCCGTCGGCGTCATAGAGTCCCTCTTTGTTTGCGGGAAACTTCTCGTACCAGTCATCCGCGTACATTTCAAAAGCCATGGCAAACTGCCGCAGATTGTTTACGCAAACAGTGCGCCTGGCTTTTTCCCTGGAAAGCGAAAGGGTTGGCATCAGAAGAAGCGCGAGAATAACGATTATCGCAATAACCACCAAAAGTTCCACCAGGGTAAAACCTCTTTTTCTTTCCTTCATCAATCCCCTCCTCCCTTTTCGCCTTTTCCTCCTCCACCGCCACCACTTTCGGTTAAGCCCATGGCTAATTTGATCAGGGGCAGGAACAGCGAAATGACGATAAAGCCGACGATGCCGCCCAGGAAAACAATCATGATGGGTTCCAGCATGGAGGTCATGGCCGCCACTGCCGCGTCCACTTCGGCTTCGTAAGCGTCAGCCACCTTGTCCAGCATGGCATCAATGGCGCCGGTTTCTTCACCTACCGCAATCATGTTGGTGACCATGGCTGGAAAAGCGCCGGTCCGGTGCATCGGTCCCGCGATGCCCTCACCTTCCCTGACCCGGTTTCTGATCTCGTTGATGGCCTTGGCGATGACATCGTTGCCGACAGTGTCCCTGACAATCTGCAGCGACTGCAGGATGGGCACGCCGCTGGTAATCAGGGTGCCCAGCGTCCGGGCAAACCGGGCGATAATGGTCTTGGCCACCACCGGCCCAAAGACCGGGATGCGCATCTTAGCCATGTCCATCCAGTAACGGGTGAACTTGATTCTGTAAAGGACTTTGTACAGAATAATCAGCGCAATGACGCCAGCGATAATCAGATAGAAACGCTGGGTCATCAGGTTGGACATTTTGATCAGCAACTGGGTTGGTCCGGGCAGTTCGCCGGCTTCCATCTCGGCAAAGATGTTGATGAAGGTAGGAACAATCTTCAACATGATGAAGGTCAGAATGCCGATGGCGACCACGCAGATGACCGCCGGATAGGCCATGGCAGACTTGATTTTCCCTCTCAGTTTGGCTTCTTTCTCCATGAATTCCGCCAGCCGGGTCAAGACCACTTCCAGAGCACCTCCGGCCTCTCCGGCCCGGACCATGGCCACATAGATGCGGGGGAAACTGCGGGGGTGCTTGGCCAGCGCTTCCGAAAAAAGGGCTCCGCTTTCAATGTCATCGGCCACTCTGGCCAGTACCGTCGCGGCGGCACCACGGCGCTGCTCCTTTAAGACCCGGAGTGAACGCAAAAGTGGTAAGCCGGAGCCGATGAGGGTAGCCATCTGCCGGGTGATGATGGTTAACTCTTTGGGCTTGATCGCGGTTGGACCGAGGCTGAGGTTTAAACCACCGCCACCAGCGGCTTTCTTGGGTTTGGCGGCTGGCCTGGCTGCGGCCTTGGCCGCGGCTGGTTTTTCCTTAGCCGCCCTGGCCGGGGCCACATTGGTGACAAAATACCCCATGCCTTTCAGTTTGGCTAAAGCCTCCTGAAGGTGTCCGGCTTCAATGGTACCGGTTAAACTCTTTCCGCCACTATCCAGCGCGCTGTACTGAAAGACTGCCATTTTGCCTCCTTCCAGCAGCCACTACCGGTCAGTAGCCATGGACCTCTCTGGCTACTTCTTCAATACTGGTAATGCCTTCGTTGATTTTCTCCAGACCATCCTGCAGAAGCGTTCTCATGCCGCATTCCTTAATCGCCACCTCCCGGATTTCCCCCAGGGAACGACCGGAAATAACGGCTTCCCAGAAGGGCGGTTTGGGAACGAGAATCTCAAACATACCGATTCTTCCCTTATAGCCGCCGCGACAGAAGGGGCAGCCTACTGGCTTATAGAACTTCATCCCTTCGGCCTGTTCCGGGGTCAGGCCAAGCTGGAGCAACTCCGCGGCTTCTGGCCGATACTCCTGTTTACACCTGGGGCACAGCACCCTGACCAGCCGCTGGGCAATAACCCCTTCAATGGTAGAAGCCAGAAGGAAAATTTCCACCTTCATGTCCGCCAGCCTGATGATGGTGGTTGGCGCATCGTTGGTGTGCAGGGTGCTCAACACCAGGTGGCCGGTCAAAGATGACTGGATGGCCATCTGCGCCGTTTCAAAATCACGCACCTCACCTACCAGAATCACATCCGGGTCCTGCCGCAGAATACTGCGCAGACACCGGGCAAAGGTCAACCCGATGTGCTCCCTGATTGGTACCTGAACGGCGCCTTCCAGCATGTACTCCACCGGGTCCTCGGTGGTAATCACCTTCACATCCGGGGTATTGATTTTGCGTAACAGGGCGTAAAGAGTGGTGGTTTTGCCGCAGCCAGTAGGACCGGTGGCTAAAATAATTCCGTTGGGCTTTTTGATAAAAGAATTAACCAGTTCCATGTCCCGGTGAGACAGCCCTAAGTTTTCCAGCTCAAAAATGGTTTTACCGCGGTCCAGCACCCGGATGGCCAGACATTCACCAAAAACCGTCGGAACAGTGTTGACCCGGAGGTCCACGGCCCGGCCCATGATGGAAAGTTCAATCCGGCCATCCTGCGGCAGCCTTCTTTCCGCAATGTCCATGCCCGCCATAATTTTAAACCGGCAGAAGAGGGCAAAAGCCAGCCCTTTGGGCGGGTGGACCATATCGTAAAGCACGCCATCCACCCGGTAGCGCACCCGGAAGTCTTCCTCAAAAGGCTCCAGGTGCACGTCGGAAGCGTTATCCCGCACAGTCTGCAGCAAAATCAGGTCAAACAATTTGACCACCGGCGGCAAAGAAGCAATTTCCTCCAGGCTGGTGATGGTCGCGTACTCACCCTGGCTGGCCACTGATTCCAGTTCTTCCATCTCTTCTACATCCTGGGAGAGCCACTTGATGAGGTCATCAATGGTCTCCATTTCCTTGCCGTAATAGGTTTCAATGGCTTCCCGGATGTCGTCGGCATCAGCCAGCACCATCCTGGTTTTGTATCCCAGCACAAAGGTGATATCATCCTGGATATTCAAACTCAGGGTATCACCGACCGCCAGGGTTAAGACATTGTTCTCAAACTTGATGGGAATGGCCTCATAGGCCTTGGCCAGAGCTGAAGGGAAAACCTGAATGGCTTTCTGGTCAATTACGGTGTTTTTCAAATCAATCATCTCCACGCCGGCCTGGACAGAAAGGATGCGTTTTAAGTCCTTCTCGGAAACATAGCCCAGGTCCACCAGAATCCGGCCAAGGAAATGGCCGGATTTTCGTTGCTCCTCCAGGGCCTTAACCAACTGTTCCTGGGTCAGCAGGCCGTTTTCCACAAGCATTTCCACGAGAAGTTTTTTCTCAGCCATGGCCACACCTCATGTTTTTTTCTCCAGAATGCCTTCCTTCAAGTCCTTGTTCAGCAGGGCCGGGTCAATGGCTCCTTCTGCGGCCAGTTGCGCCCGGGTCTGTTCCGGGTCGTAACAGTAAATCATGACATCTTCAAAACTGATTTTCCCTTCCTTAAAGAGTTTCATGAGACAGGCGTCCAGGGGCACCATGCCCCACTTGGCGCCGGTTTGAATGTCAGAAAGAATGCGGTAGGTCTTCTTCTCCCGGATCAGGTTCTGGATGGAAGGCGTGGCGACCATCACCTCAAAGGCGGCCACCCGGCCAGGTTTGTCAATCCGCCTCAAGAGTATCTGGGAGATGATGGCCAGAATACCGACGGAAAGCATAATCCTGATCTGCTCCTGCTGTTCTACCGGGAAAACATTGACAATCCGGTCAATGGTCCTGGTGGCTCCGGTGGTATGCAACGTACCAAAAACCAGGTGGCCGGTTTCCGCAGCGGTGATGGCGGCTTCAATGGTTTCCAGGTCACGCATTTCCCCCACGAGAAAACAGTCCGGGTCCTGCCGCAGTCCGCGGCGGAGCGCTTCAGCAAAGGTAGGCACATCCACCCCCAATTCTCTCTGGGTAATGATACTCCGCTTGTGCTGATGGTAGTACTCTATCGGGTCTTCCACCGTGATAATGTGTTCGTCCTGGGTTTCGTTAATCCAGTTAATCATACTGGCCAGCGTAGTGGTCTTGCCGCTGCCGGTGGGTCCAGTCACTAAAATCAGCCCCCGGGGTTTGGTGAGCAGATACTCCATCGTCTTCCTTTCCAGCCCGATTTCCTCAAAGGTAAAGAAACGGAAAGGAATTAATCGTAACGCCATGGCTACATGGCCGCGTTCCCGAAAGACGCTTACCCGGAACCTGGCAATGTCCTTAAAGGCAAAACCAAAGTCGGTGCCGCCGACTTTTTGCAATTCTTCCTGGTGGTCCCGGGAAGTAATGGCTTTCATGTAATTGACCGTATCTTCTGGAGTCAAAGGTTCGCTGTCCATCTTCACCAGCCCGCCGTGGGCCCGCATCATCGGCGGCAAGCCCACATTAAGGTGCAGGTCAGCAGCGTCTTCCTTGACAATCATCTCTAACAGTTCTTCAATTCGCTTGGCCATCTCACTCCTCCCCGACGACAGAAAAGACTTCTTCCAGTGTAGTTATTCCCCGCCTGACCTTCTCCAGACCATCCTCCCGCATGCCGGTCATGCCGGCGGCCTCAGCGGCCCGGCGCAGTTCATCAGCCGTGGCCCGTTTCAGTGTCAGGGTACGCAGCTGGTCGTTCATGACGATAATCTCAAAAATGCCGACCCGGCCGAAAAAGCCGGTGAAGTTACACTCGTTGCAACCTTTGGGACGACAGATATTCACCTCCTGGCCGTCGGTAATACCCAGCACAGCCTTCATCTTCTCGTCAGGTTCAATCTTCTCCTTGCAGTAAGGGCAGAGCACCCGCACCAGCCGCTGGGCCATGATGCCCTGGACCGAAGAAGCCACCAGAAACTGGGGCACTCCTAAATCAATCAGACGGGTAATAGCGCTGGGCGCGTCGTTGGTATGAAGCGTGCTGAAAACTAAATGGCCGGTCAGCGCGGCGCGCAACGCAATATCGGCGGTTTCAAAGTCACGAATCTCACCTACCAGGATGACATCCGGAGACTGCCGCAGGAAGGCGCGCAAAACCGCGGCAAAGGTGAGACCAATCTCTGAGTTTACCGGCGTCTGGTTAATTCCGGGAATCTGGTACTCCACCGGTTCTTCCACCGTCATTAACTTGCGCTCAGGCGTGTTGAGAATCATCAGGGAAGCATAAAGAGTGGTGGTCTTCCCCGAACCGGTTGGCCCGGTCACCAGAACCAGACCGCCGGAATACTCTAACAGCTGGCTCCAGCGCGCCTTATCCCGCTCCAGGAAGCCTAACTGTTCCAGGCTCTTAAGCATGGAAGTCTTGTCCAGAATTCTCATAACCACGCTTTCTCCGTAGATGCCCGGCAGGGTGGAGACACGGAAGTCAATGGGCTTGCCGCCAATATCCAGCATGATACGGCCATCCTGGGGTAGCCGCTTCTCCGCCAGGTCCATTTTAGCCATCAGTTTGACGCGGGCAATGACGGCCCTCTCAATTCGTTTCGGCGGAGAAACAACCTCGTAAAGAACGCCGTCAATCCGAAACCGTACCCGAAACCTTTTTTCTAATGGCTCTAAATGGATGTCGCTGGCTCTCCGTCGCAACGCTTCCACAAAAATCAGGTTCACAATCTTGACAACCGGGGCCTGAAGAGCCAGGGCTTCCTCATCCTCATCGGTAATGACCTCCTCGCCGGTATCTCCGGTCTCAATGGTGGCAGAACTGGCTTCCTGAAGCATGGCGGTCAGGTCTTCCATCTCCTCCTGTCCGTAGTACTTCTGGATTAACTGGTCAATATCCTTGGGGAAGGTAATCAGAAATTCCACCTCTTTTTTCTCTCCGGAGCCGCTGATCATCTTGGCAAAGTAATCGCTGGCCAGGATGTTGATGGGGTCGTCCGAGACCAGAATGATTTTTCCATCCGGTCGCTGTTCCCAGGGAATGACACGATGGAGTTTCACCACTTTCGCCGGCAGAAGAGAGACCAGTTCTGACGAAATCTCTCTGGCTGGCAGTTCCTGCTGGACGATACCTAACTGGAAATACAGGGAAGCAGAAATCTCCCCGAAAGGAAGCAATCCCTGGTTCTGAAAAATCTCCTTGAGCGGCCGGCCGGAAGTTTCCTGCTCCGCCATGGCCCGGTCAAGGCTCTTCCTGTTCCACAGACCCAGGTGCTCAATAATCGTCAGAATCTCTTTTTTGCTGGGCATGCTTTTCCGTTACTATTTTACCCCCGGAGGGGACTTCGGCGTCAAGGCACCCTTCTGCCTGGCCAGCCGTTCCCGGAGGGCCTGAGCCAGCCACTCGGAAATCGTGGTCTCTTCCTCAATGGCCGTATGCTTGACCTGCTTCATCAGTTCTACCGGCAGAATGAAGGTGTACTTATGGGTGGCTTCGGTTTTTCTTTCTGGTTCTTTCTCCGCGACCTCAAAAAGTTTTTTCGCCTGCGGACCTAATCGTTTCATTGTTTCTCCTTGTAGCCTGCCCGGCTCTGTCAGAGCCTTCAATCTGTTCTTTAGTCTTTTCCAATTCTGTCAATAGTTTTGAAATTCCTTATCTCCCTTTCCCCCCACTGTGTCAAAAAAGGAAGGGAATAACTGGCGAACGATTTGCGAAGGCACAGCGACAAGACAAGACGAAAAGCGGCAGCGCTCGGTAAGCGGACCGGAGAAGTCCATCCGGGACGCAATACCTTACTCGGCGGTGTCTCCAGCTCGCCCCCTGGCGAATGAGTTCGCCGAGCTACCGATTTCGGCGTAGTCCTTGTCTGTGCCGGAGCAGCTTGAGTGAGCCAGTTTGTTCCCTTTCTTTTCATTCCTCTTTTATTCCTTTTTTGGTTCTGCCTGTCTTTATCTCTCCGCCATTACCCCCCAGTGTGTCAAAAAAGGAAGGGAATAACTGGCGAACGATTTGCGAAGGCACAGTTACAAGACAAGACGAAAAGCGGCAGCGTTCGGTAAGCGGACCGGATAAGTCCATCCGGGACGCAATACCTTACTCGGCGGTGTCTGAGCTCGCCCCCGGGCGAGCGAGTTCGCCGAGCAACCGATTTCGGCGTAGTCCTTGTCTGTGCCGGAGCACTCTCCAGTGAGCCAGTTCGTTCCCTTTCTTTTCATTCCTCTTTTATTCCTTTTTTGACACTACCCAACTATCTTTTCGGTTACGCGTTCAAAGCCGGTAATTTTATTTTTCCCGGGCGGCGATATCGCTGCAACCTGGCGCAGAAGGCTGCTTCCTGGCCAGCTCTACAATCCAGTCAGGAAAAGAGCCTCCAGCGTCAGCCAGAGCTAACTTCATCAGGTGTTTGACCACTTCAGGATGGCGGCTGGCCACATTGGTGGAGAACGGGTCTTTCTGTTTCAGGTTATAGAGAAACACACCAGTGCCATCAGCCTTATAGTTAAGCCACCAGCGTTCAGTAATCACCGTGGGCGTGGCGTTCCAGCCCACCGTTACATGGTCCCGGAACGATTTTTTTCCTTTCAGCGCTTCCTGCAGAAAAGGTTTCCCTTCTATCTCCGGGGGAAGTTTCACTCCGGCTTCTTTCAGAATGGTGGCGGCCAGGTCGTGGTGCTGGATTAGGAAAAAGACTTTCTTTCCGGCGTGCCTTGCCCCGGGCAGACGAATCATCAGTGGAACTTCGTAAACCTCCGGCATGGAAGGATACCCTCTTTTCCCCAGGTATCCCCGGTCGCAGATGGAATGGCCGTGGTCAGTGGTGAAAATTATCATGGTGTTTTCTAACAGTCCCATTACCCGGAGGCTTTCCAGAAAATAGCCAAACCACCGGTCACACATGGTTACTTCCCCGCTGTAGTTGGCCTGGGTACGCCGGATGAGATAATTGTCCAGCGAAACCCGGGAGTAGTCTGATTTCACCTGCTCCGGTCCATCCTCTTTTAAGTACATCTTCCGGTAATAGGCCGGGACCAGCCACGGTTCGTGGGGGTCAAAGGACTCCACCACCAGGAAAAACTTTTCCGCATCCTGGTTTTGCTCCAGCCACCTGGCGGCTTCCCGCAGCACCCTGGGCGCAAAAAATTCTTCTTCCTGCCAGCGGTCGTGCATGTTCATCAGGCACTGCTGGATAAACCGGATAGCCCGTTCGTTCTGCAGCGGCCGGGGCAACCAGTGGTCAATCTCCTGCTGGGTTAGCCGCGGACCGGAACGAGCCGGGTCTGTCTCCTGCCCCCGCAGGAAAGTCCACTGGTCAAATCCGCGCCAGAAGTTTTTGGACGGTTTGAACATGTGGTAAACATCAGAAATTAAGGCGGTCCGGTAGCCGGATTCCCGGAGCAATTCCGCCACCGTGGGTTGCTCTTCGGGAATTGGTCCCCAACCTGCTGCCCCCACGAAGTCACCTTTCAGCCGGAAATCTCCGTTGAAAAAAGGATAGACCCGCCGGCCCGTGTAAAGGGCGCGTCTGGCCGGCAGGGTGGGCAGTGATTCAGGAAACATTCGGTAAAACAGGATGGATTCTCTGGCCAGAGCGTCAAAATGAGGAGTGAAAACTTTTCCCCAGAAAGGTTGGCCATAAGCACCGAGGCAATCTTTGCGCAGGGAATCAAAAACTACCAGGATGATATTCATTTTTCCCTTTCTGTTTGGTGTGTTATTATAGCACACGCTTTTGCTTGTTCTATCCCCGGGAGAAATCCGCTGGAAATGAAATCCAACATGATTGCCTTCGGTCCGGTACCTTCAAGACGGCTGGGCCTCAGCCTGGGAATTAACAATATTCCGGCCAAACACTGCAGTTACTCCTGTATTTACTGTCAGGTGGGAGTGACACCGGCGACCGAGGTTGAGAGGAAAAAGTTTTATGAGCCGGAGGAGATTTTTGAGCAGGTAAAGAAACGGGTTGAAACTCTGAAAAAACAGGGGGAAAAGATAGATTACCTTAGTTTTGTCCCTGATGGTGAGCCTGCTCTGGACCTGAATCTGGGCCGGGAAATAATGCTGCTTCGCACCCTGAAGATTCCTGTTGCTGTAATCACCAACGCCAGCCTTCTCTGGCGCGAGGATGTGAGAGAGGACCTGAAAAAGGCTGACTGGGTTTCCGTGAAAATAGCCACCGTCAGCCAATCTGTCTGGAAGAAGATGCACCGTCCCCATACAGAACTTAATCTGGACATGGTCCTTCAGGGGATAGAACAGTTTGCCTCTGAGTACCGAGGTTGCCTGGTTACTGAGACCCTTCTGGTGAAAGGGCTTAATGACAGCCAGACCGGGCTGCTGGCCACAGCGAAGTTTCTCCGGAAAATCTCCCCGGCCAGAGCCTACCTTGGTTTTCCCACCAGACCGCCGGCGGAAAACTGGGTAGAACCACCTGACCCGACGAGAATTAATCTCGCCTACCAGATTTTTCTGAAGCAGTCCTTACCTGTGGAATTGATGGGTTTTCCTGCTGCGAACAACTTTGGTTTCTCTGGCGATGCGGCGGCTGATCTTCTGGCGACCACGGCTGTTCATCCCATGGAGGAAAGCCAGGTCTGGCAGTTTCTGCAAAAGGCTGGAGCCGACCAGGCCCTGGTGGAAAAACTGGTTTCGTCCGGCCAGGTGCGCTGGGTCCACTACCGGGGACAGCGTTTTCTGCTGCGCTGTCTGTCGCAAGATACCAGGGGTAGTGTCAAAAAAGGAATAAAAGAGGAATGAAAAGAAAGGGAACAAACTGGCTCACTCAGAGTGCTCCGGCACAGACAAGGACTACGCCGAAATCGGTTGCTCGGCGAACTCGCTCGCCCGGGGGCAAGCTCATACACCGCCGAGTA
>JAKPFT010000020.1 GCA_029551285.1 bacterium
CGAATTGCCTCATTAATTTTCTATACGAAAATGGGTTGTTGCCTCATTAAAAAATCTATACGAAAATATCCACTTTCAAGTACTACATGGAGGTGGATAGATGAGAAAAAGGGAGAAGGTATTGGATATGGAAGGTAGGTATAAGTTAGGCAAGATAATGGCAGTAAGGTATAAGAAAGCGAGGAAGAAAGAGCGTGGAGAGATTTTACAGAGGCGACAGGATATAATCGGTGTTATGCGGGGTGGTTGCTGAGGAACTGGGGCAGGAAGGTAGTAGTATATAACAAAGGGAAACGGATAGTTTTCATAGGTGAGAGGAAGGAGAGACAGAAAGGTATAAGGAAGCGGACTATTTATTATGATAAGAAGGTATTAGATGTATTAAAGCATATCTGGTTGATACTTGATTGTCCATGCGGGAAGCGATTAGCCCCATATTTAAGGGAAGTGGTGCGGGTATTAGAGAGGGAAGAGGAAATAGTAGTGAACAGGGAAATAAGGGAGAAATTCTTAAGTATATCTGCCAGCAGCATAGACCGTATGTTAAACTGATTTTCGACAGTTGAGCACCCGATATTGGCGAAAAAGCGCTGGAGAAGCGCGAAAACACGTAGAGGGAAAGGGGGAGCGGGGAAATTTGTCGTGCCAACAACTGAGCGAAAGGTTTGACAAAGATGATTGCAGGGTGTAGTATGATGGCATGTATATTCGAATCAAGCGTAGTGGCCAGGATGGGAGCTATAGATACCTGCAGGTCGTGCGATCGTACCGAGAGGGAGGGAAAGTACGCCAGCAGGTGATGGTGACGTTGGGACGGGTAGAAGAACTGGTGCGGTCAGGGACGTTGGATAGTCTGATCGAGGGATTGGTACGGTACAGCGAACGGTTGCGGGTGGTGGATGTGGTAGGGGGCGGGATGGCGGCACGGGAAGCGCGGGCGTGGGGGCCGACGTTGATCTTCGATCGATTGTGGAGGGAACAAGGACTGCCGGATATTCTGAGGGGTTTGGTCGAGGGGCGGAAGTTTGGGTTTGATGTGGAGAGAGTGGTGTTTGCGCTGGTGTTGCAGCGGCTGTGCCGGCCGGGCTCGGACCTGCAAGGAGCGGGGTGGTTGGAGACGGTGGAGGGACCGGGACTGGATGGGTTGGCCCTTCAGCATTTGTATCGGGCGACGGGGTTTCTTGCGGAGAACCGGGGTCGGCTTGAACAGGCGTTGTTTGATCGGGAACGGGACCTGTTCACGCAGACGCTGGATGTGGTATTCATGGATACGACCAGCCTGTACGTGTACCGGGATGAAGAGACGGCATGGCGGAAGAGGGGCTACTCGCGGGATCGACGGAGCGATCTGCCGCAGTTTGTGCTGGGGGTGGTGGTGACGGGGAGTGGCTGGCCGATCTCCTGGGAGATATTCCCGGGGAACACGGCGGACCCGGTGGCGCTGAAAAGCATGGTGAGCAAGTTACGGGAGCGGTTCCAGATCGGGAAGGTGATCGTGGTGGCGGACCGGGGGATGATCTCACAGGAGGCGATTCGGTTCTTGGAAGAGCACCCGGAGCAACCGCTGGAGTATATTCTGGGCTGCCGGATGCGGAGACAGAAAGAGGTGCGGGAGCAGGTGGTATCCCGGGCCGGTCGGTACAAGAGCGCGGGAGAGAACCTGGGGGTGAAAGAAGTGCGGCAGGGAGG
Source organism: bacterium (assembly GCA_029551285.1). Classification (GTDB taxonomy): domain Bacteria; phylum Ratteibacteria; class UBA8468; order B48-G9; family DSTR01; genus JAMWDF01. Next base: position 1,690 of record JAKPFT010000020.1, read on the forward strand.
CAAGCGGTATATCATCTGCCGGAATCCGCAGGAAGCGGAGAAGGATGCGCAGGCACGGGAACAGATTCTCCGGCATATCGAAGAGGCGCTGGCCCATCACGGCGCCAAGAGTCTGATTGGGAACAAGGGCTACGCGCGGTATCTGAAAGTGGCCCGTGGCAGCGTGACGGTGAATGAGCGAGCGGTGAAGGACGATGCGCTGCTGGACGGGAAGTTTGTGCTGCGCACCAACACGGAGTTGCCGGCGGAAGACGTAGCCAAGACCTACAAGAGCTTATGGCGGGTGGAACGAACATTCCGGGAACAGAAGTCAACCTTGGAAGTACGGCCGATCTACCACCATCGGGACGATACCAGCATCGGGCATATTGTGGCCAGCTTCCTGGCGTTGCGCCTGGAGGTAGACTTGCAGCGGCGATTGGATGAGAGGCAGGTACGGGTTTCCTGGCCGGACCTGATGCGGGATCTGCAGAAGGTTCAGTCGGTGTTGGTGGATCTGGACGGCAAGCGCTACCGCCTGCGTACAGACCTGAAGGGAACGGCCTCGGCGATCTTTGCTGCGGTCGGAGTACGGCCGCCATCTCAGGTGGAACTGCTGGCTTCTGCGTCGTGAGGATACGTAATGAAACGGCAGAAATGTAGTGCCAACGCTTTTTTGCGTCTCCACAAAGTGCTGATAATCAAAGACTTGGTTTTTTCAACTGTTTAATTTCGGTCTCAATACTTCCTCCACGAAACTGGACACTACTTAAAGATGCTGCAGTTCTTTTAACGTAAACCGCGGGAGCCCAATTTGACCAGGGCCAAACCCTGCTGACACAGCGGGCACTCCTCTGGCCGGTACTGATTGACTTTGACCTGGAGCAGACTGAAGAGGGGCAGGCCTAAATCTACCTGACCCCGCTGGACCAGGCAGGCGACTGCCTCCGGGCAGGCCTGGTGTTTTCTGACCAGTTCCATCACCTCCTTTACCGAACCGCCGGTGGTAATCACATCTTCACAAATTAGGACTGGCTCGCCGGGCTTCAGAGAAAAACCGCGGCGTAAACTCATTACCCCGGCCTCCCGCTCGGCAAACATGGCTCTGAGACCCAGAAGGCGTCCTAACTCGTAAGCAAGAATAATCCCGCCCAGAGCCGGCCCGATGACGGCCGAAAAGTTAAAACCGGCCAGTTTTTCCGCTAACAGGCGGCTACACCGCTGGCCGCATTCTGGCCGCTGGAAAACAAGAGCCATCTGGAAATAGGTATCGCTGTGCAGCCCGGAAGAAAGAAGGAAGTGCCCCTTCAGCACGGCCTGGCACTCTTCAAGTATTTTTCTGATGTCGTCCACTGGTTTCCTCCAGAAAAAGGTGGTTCAGTTCCTCCTGGAACATCTGGGAAAAGGAAAAAGAGCGGGATTGGAAGACAGGGGCAACTTCTCTGACCGGCATCACCCCCATCAGGGTATTCGTCAGGAAAACCTCACTGGCGCCGCCCAGGTATCTCACGGGAAACTGACCTTCTTTCACCGGCAAGTTTTTTCTCCGGCAGATGGTCAGAATTATACTCCGGGTAATACCGGCCAGCGCACCACAGGCTAACGCGGGTGTGCAGACCACACCGTCCCGCACAAAGAAGAGGTTGGCCGTGGTGGCTTCCGTCAGATAATTCCTGGTGTTACACAAAAGCGCGTCCTGATAGCCGCTCTGCCTGGCTTCCAGCCGGGCGAGGATGTTTTCCAGCATGTTGAGGGATTTCACCGAAGAAAGAGGGGAGTTTTCGTTGCGGCGAAAACGCTGGCTGACCAGACACCTGAGACCCTGCCGGTAGTCCTGTTCCGGATAGGGCTGAAAGGGCCGGGCAAAGATGAGCACATGGCCGCTTTCTTCCCTGCCCGGGTCAAAGACATCTGGCCGGCTGCGCCAGATGTTAACCCGGACATAGGCGTCCTGCAACTGGTAACCGGTTAGCAGTCTGATAATTTCTTCTTCCACGCTTTTCCCGGTCCGCTCAAACCTGATGCGGCAGGTGGCTAGTCCCTGCTTCATTCTTTCCCAGTGTTCCTGCCAGCGGAAAACTACATAGTTTCTAGCTCGCAGGGTTTCAAAGACGCCGTCACCGTACATAAAGCCGCGGGCCAGTTCCGGAAAGGTTAACTCTTCCGGAGTCAGTATCTGACCGTTAAACAGACACGCGGGCAAGTTCTGGTTCACCGGCTACTCCCAGGGTTAGAAAAAGGGCCTGTGCCTTGGTCAAGGTTTCCTGATATTCTTCTTCCGGAGTACTGTCCCAGACAATTCCGCCGCCCACCGGATAGTACAGATTCTTTCCCTGCCGCAGGATGGTCCGAATCATTATGTTAAGTTCCAGACAGCCGTTGAAGCCCAGGTAGCCCAGACACCCGGTGTAGAAAGCCCGCTGGTGCGGTTCTAACTCTTCAATGATTTCCATGGCTCTGATTTTGGGGGCACCGGTGATGGAACCGCCAGGAAAGGTTGCCAGAAGAAGGTCAACCGCTCCTGAGCCTGGCTTAAGTCTACCTTCAACTTGTGCCGTGGTCTGAAAAACTGTAGGGTAACTTTCTAAAATCCGGAGTTTCTTCACCCGGACGCTTCCGGCCTGACAGACCTTTCCCAAGTCGTTTCTCTCCAGGTCAACAATCATCAGAAGTTCTGCCGCGTCCTTTTCACTTCTCAGCAGTTCCTCCCGGTAAAGTCTGTCCTGCTTCTGGTTCTGGCCTCTTGGCCGGGTACCCTTCATCGGCCTGGTAACAACCCGGGAGCCACTTTTTTGGAGAAAGAGCTCTGGAGAATTGGAAAGAATGGAGAAACTGCCGGTCTGAAGGTAACCGGAATAGGCGGTGGGGTTAACCTGCCGCAACTTCAGGTACAAACTGTCAGGGAAAAGACCGCTGGCCTGGACCCGCTGTGCAAAGTTAATCTGGTAAACATCACCGGCGGCAATGTAGTCCTTAATCCTTTTAATGGCCTGGCAGTAGGCCGGCCGGCTCATATTGAAAGAAAGCGTCTCCAGACAGGCCGGGGTATCTTGCTCCACCTTTGCCTGCTGCAGACCCTTCCAGAAAAGAAGACTCCTCTTCAACTCAGTGAAAAAGTTCCGGGAACCGGTGACATTGGCAGCCCGGTAATAAAGTTTTCGGCGGCGGTGGTCAAAAACAAGAATTCTGTCGTAGAAACCAAGCCAGAGGTCTGGAATGTTTAAGTCATCCACAGCCTTCTCCGGCAGTCTTTCTATCTGCCGGCCCAGGTCGTAAGCCAGGTAACCCAGACACCCCGGGCTCCAGAAATCTTTTCCAGACAGATGGTATTCCCGCAACAACTCCTGGAGAACCTGGAAGGGACAGTCAGTAAAGGAGTACTGCTTTTTCTCAGTTACCAGTGTAATTTTTTTCCGCTTGGCTTTCAGAACCAGGAAGGGCTCCACAGCCATGACCGAACAGCCAGAGGCCTCTTCTCCGAGCGCATGGTCCAGCCAGCAAAAACCAGGTTTTCCTGAGAGTGCCGGAAAGAGTTTTTCCGGAGCCAGGTAGGGCAGGCTTTCATTCACCATAACATTGGCTGGCCAGCCGCTGAATTTTGTTGACCCGTCTCAGGTGGCGGCCACCCTGAAAGGGGGTTTCCAGAAAAATCCTGACAATCTCCCAGGCTAATTCCTTAGCCACGACGCGGCCGCCAAGGGTAACAACGTTGGCATCATTGTGTTCTCTGGCCAGACGTGCCAGATAGACATCGTTACACAGAGCCGCTCGCACTTTCGCAAACTTATTAACCGCCATGTTCATTCCCTGGCCGGTGGCACAAAGGAGAATTCCGCGGTCAATCTTTCTCTCCTGGAGAGCCAGGCCGACCTTGGCCGCATAGTCAGGGTAGTCCACGGATTTACACACCTCCGGACCAAAGTCAATAACTTCGTAGCCTTCCTTTTTCAAAGCCTCAACCAGAAATTTCTTTGTCTCAAAGGCAGCATGGTCACTGGCAATTCCAATTTTCATGTTCTCCCCCGCAGACCAGGCTCTGTTAACAGGCGCTGAGTTATCTTTCTTAGGGGCCAGCCACATTTTACCCGCGTGGTTCCCGGGTGACAACTTCCGTCCAGATCTCTGGCCAGACGCTCTCCTTCAGGGCCTGGCTCAGCCTCTCCCGGGTCCAGCGGTAACGCTCCATGTCGCCGCCAGCCGGGTCAGGGACATTCAGAATCCGCATTTTCCCGGCGGCTTCCGGCAGGACCTGTTCCACCCGGTTTTTCTGCTCTTCTTCCATCACAAAAATCAAAGCGGCTTTTCTCAGCAATTCTGGAGTGACCGGCTGAGATGTTACCGCGGCCACCTTTATACCTTTTTCTGCCAGCGCCTGGACCGCCTTTTCCGAGACCGCAGCTGCCGGGGCAACGTTAAGACCAGCGGAAAGTACCTGGATAGCCACTCTGACTTTGCCGACTTCTTCCCGCAGCAAATACTCAGCCATGGGGCTGCGGCAGGAGTTGCCCTCGCAGATGAAAAGGACCAGCCCCCGCACCAGCCGGGGCTGCCGGCTACCAAGATGCCAGATGGTAGAGGCCGTTCCTGCCACCCGGCCACCATCCAGCACCAAGTCAACCAGACCGGCCAGCCGGGGTGAAATTTCTTCCACACAGCAGGCGGCTGGTTGACCTGAAAAATTGGCACTGGTGGAAGAAAGAAGGCCGGTCAGCGGTAGCAATCTTTTCAGAAAAGGGTGGTCAGGGACACGCAAGCCGATTTCCTGCCGCGGGGAAGTCAGCGGTGGGATTTTCTGACGGCCAGGGAAGATAAAGGTAACCGGTCCTGGCCAGGATTTTCTCACCAACGGCCAGTGCTCTGGCGCAATGCTGGCGTATTTTGCCGCGGCCTGCAGGTCTGGCACGAAACCAATCAGAGGCTTGTCTTTCTCCCGGGATTTAATGGTGTAGAGCCGCTCACTTGCTTTCCGGTTGAAACCGTCCGCGATGAGGCCATAAACCGTGTCGGTGGGAGTAATGACTACCTGGCCAGCCTTAATCCTGGCGGCCACAGCCTCAGCCAGCGATTCCTCTTTCCCTTCTTCCAGGCGCACCAGTTCCATACTCTTTCCTGAAATTCAGGTCCTGGACTGAAGCCGACACTGATGAAACCGCTGACGGGAAATCTCTTCGTGGCGATGGTAAAGGGAGTTCCGCCGGGCCAGTTCCTCAAAGTCAACCTGATGGGCGTCAAAGTCCGGTCCGTCAACACAGGCAAACTTCACCTTTCCGCCTACCGTGACCCGGCAACCTCCGCACATACCGGTGCCGTCCACCATAATGGGGTTGAGGCTGGCCACGGTTTTGATTCCGTAAGGTCTGGTGACTGCCGCTACCTGTTTCATCATGGGAATGGGACCGGCAGTCAAAACATAGTCAATCTTTTCGCCCTGCTGCAACAACCTCGCCAGGGCAGTGGTCACCAGCCCTTTCTCTCCCTTGCTGCCGTCATCAGTGGTCAGGATAAAGGTGTCGCTGATGGACTGCAGTTCTTTCTCCAGCACTAACAGGTTCTGGCTGCGGGCCCCCAGAATGGTAATCAACCGGTTGCCTCTGGCCTTGAAAGCCTGGGCCATCCAGTAGAGAAAGGCAGCCCCCACTCCTCCGGCCACAATACAGACCTGACCGAAGTGGTCCACTTCCACAGGTTTGCCCAGGGGTCCGGCGAGATTGGCGATACTTTCGCCTTCCTTGAGAAGCCCCAGTTTCATCGTGGTGGTACCAACTTCCTGAAAGATAATGGTAATCGTGCCCCGGGCCGGGTCGGTGCCGGCAATGGTCAGCGGAATCCGTTCCCCATTTTCATCCACCCGCAGCACTACAAACTGTCCCGGTAAGGCTTTCCGGGCGACCAGCGGAGCCTGGACTTCTATCTTCTTGATATTGTTGGCCAGCGTTTCCTGATGCACAATTTTGTTCATCTTCTTTTCCTTTCCTTCAGCAGGTAAACAGATATCTTTTAACGCGGCTTCTCCCACTTGAGAATTTCGGTGATACTGCTTAAGGTACCTCCGTCCTGAATTTCCCGGCGGAGACGGTTTTCTTTCTCCAGAACGTCGGCCGACCGGTTAGCGATTTCTACCGCTGAACCAGCAGGAATGACCACGACGCCGTCATCGTCGCCTACCAGCCAGTCCCCGGGCAGGACTTCCTGACCACCAAAACGCAGCGGGACATTGAGTTCTCCCAACCCTTTGGGCTCGCCAGCCTGGGGGGTAATCATCCGGGCAAAAACCGGTAAGCCCATCTTTTTTATCTCTTCCACGTCGCGGACAGCGCCGTAAATCACCACGCCGGCCAGTTTTTTCACCAGGCAGCTATTGGTCGCCAGTTCCCCCCAGACGGCCGGCGGTACGCCTGCGGCATCAATGACAATAACCTGGCCAGCCTCAGCCAGGTCCACCGCCTGCACTGGTTTGGCCCAATCACCGGGATAGGTGCGCACCGTGACGGCCGGTCCTACCATTTTCGCTCCTGGCACCACCGGATGAATATCCTGAAGCCACCCTCTCCGGTGAAGAGCATCGGAAATATTAGCCGTGGACACCAGGGAAAGTATTTCCCTCACCCTTTCCAGGCCGGCCCGCCAGTAGAGAGTGGTCTTCACCGGGGAAGAAGTGGCCACGGCTTTTTTGATGTTAGCCACTGCTTCCTGAACATTGGGGGATTTGGTTATGGCTCCACCCACAATCAAAATAGCGGCTCCAGCCTTAACGGCTTCCACCACATTCTCGGAGTTGAGCCCTCCGGCCACCGCCACCGGAACCGAAACAGCCTTAGAAACTTCACGGAGGAAATCAAATGAAAGTTTCCCCCGCATCTGCTCGTCAATCGGCAGATGAACACCCAGGCAGTGGATGCCCAACTTTTCTACGGCCTTTGCCCGGTCCAGCCTGGCTGACTCTTCCATCAAATCCACCATGACCTGGCCGCCGTAGTTACGACTGGCTTCCACTGCTTCCC
>JAKPFT010000046.1 GCA_029551285.1 bacterium
TACTTCTTTGCCAGCGCATACGCCGAAAGATTACTCTCCTTTATCGCTTGCCTTATCGCTATTGTCGTGGTTGCATTTCTGTGTAATCTTATTTCCATGTCGGGTATTTTACAACTTAACCTATCGTTAGTCAACAGTTAATCATAAGCGGGCTGGGCTGTCAAAGTCTACTTTTCCTGAGTTTGCTTCCGAAAGAACCCCAGGCATTACCGGAGACTGTAACGCAACCTTCCGGTTGCCCCCGGGGAAAACCTCAGATAAAATCAATGGGTGCCATCTCTATACCTGAAAAAAGGGGGATAAATGGCCGCAGAAAAAAATTCCTGGAGTTTCCGGCGAAGACTTCTTTTTGACTTTCACATGCCTGATTTTCTGGAGGAGTTGAAGGTGGATGTTCCCGAATATCTTGCTGACCTGAAGGAAATCAACGCTCAGTCACTCACCCTGATGACCAAGAGTTCCTTTGGCAACTGCTATTACCAGTCCCGGATTGGCCAGAAGGCTAAGGGATTGAAAGGAGACCTTCTCAAGAAAATGATTCCTCGGTTGCGACAGCAGGGAATGGAAGTCATTGCCTACTATAACGCCAGCCTGAGCGACATTGAAAGTCAGAAGCATCCGGAATGGCGCGCCATTAACAGCCAGGGTCAGAAGGTGCGCTTTGAATACTATGACCAGCTTTGCCTTAATTCACCTCTGAAAGAGTTCGTGGTCCAGCAGGCCAGGGAGATTGTTGAAAATTATGAGGTTGACGGTTTCTGGCTTGACCTGACCTACATGGCAGCCGGGGGCTGCTTCTGTCCCTGGTGCCAGAAACTTTTTCAGGAAAGATACGGTCTCAAACTGACGCCAGAAATCAAGAAGGACCCGGCCAGTAACAGACTTTTTCAGGAATTCAGAAGAAGTTCCCGCTTTGACTTTATTAAAGCGGTCCACACTGCTCTGAAGGAAATAAAACCATCCTTGCTCCTGGGCTGGAACCATGCCGGCGATTTTTACTTTAACGAAATTGAAATTGACCGTCTGGCCGATTACTCTTCGGTGGAGTTCCACCCACCTTTATATGCCGAAGGGAGCATCCGGGCCAGATACCTGAGAAAATTGGGTAAACCGTTTGAGTTGATGATTCCGGAAACGCTGAGTGGCTGGGGCGACTGGACGCTACTACCAGAACCAACGATGAAACTGATGGCCACCCTCTGTCTGATGCATGGCGGCAGCATCAACATCGGACATGTCGTGCCTCCCTGTGGCGAATTTGCCGGCCGTCTGGCACCGGCGGTGAAACAGACCATTAAGAAAACCTTCCGCTGGGTGAAAAAAATTGCTCCTTTCTGCACCGGTGAAAGTGTTCCCATCAACGCTATTTTTTACTCCGCGGAAAACAGCCGCCTGGTCAATGCCCTGCCCGAAGCAGAAAGTGACTTTTCCCGGAATTCACTGAACACGCTTTTCGGTCTGGGAAAAATCCTGCTGGCCAGTCAACTCCATTTTGATGTGCTGGGCCAGGAGCAAATCAGTCAGATTCATCGCTACGAAGTCTTGCTCCTGCCTGACATCCGCTACCTCAGTCCCGGGGTGGAAAAAGAAATTATTACCTATGTGGAAAAGGGCGGGAAACTTCTGGCTACCTATCTCAGCGGGTTCTGGGACCAGCAGGGCCAACTGAGGTCTGACTCACCTGCGGCCAGACTCTTCGGGGTCAGGTTTGAAAATTTCTCTCCTTACAGTATCAACTACCTTTACCACTTTGATAAAAAAATTGCTGCAGGACTGCCGGATATGCCCATTCTGGTCAACCAGACACCTCCTGATAAGAGGTCAGACCGCAGGAGTGTCCTTGTCCGGCCAACGACGGCCCAGGTCCTGGCTTATCTGGTGGAACCGGTGATTGAGTCAGACCACGAGCATTACTTTCACATCTACCACCGTTATTCACCGCCAGGGAAAACTACCCGATACCCGGCCATTACCTTCAACCGATTTGGCCGGGGAAAAGTGGTTTATCTTTCTTTCCCTGCCGGCGCCGCCTACAGTTACTCTCACTCACCCTGGCTCAAACGCGTCCTGTTGAATTGTCTGCGGCACCTCAACCCTTATTCCAGACTGCAGGTCCAGGCACCCTCCACGGTAGAGGTTAACCTTACGGAAAAAGACAACATCTGGTTTCTTCACCTTCTGGACACTTCTTTAACGAGAATTTCCAATTACCAGGAAGAAACAGGTGGTGCTGTGACCGTGAGCTGCACCTTGAGAAAGCCTGGCGTTACCAGAGTTACTTCCCTGCTCACCGGCGAGAAACTACCCCTTCAGCGGAGAAAGAACAAAGTAAGTTTTTCCTACCGGGAATTTTCCGGTTACCAGGTGCTTAAAATAGAGTAAAGCCCCTCGGCAGGGGCACAAAAAAGTGGGGAAACCGGCTTGTTTGACATGAGAAATAAATAGGTTTATATTGACAGGTAATGAGAACCAGGCTCAACATCAGGCAGGTGGCTAAAAGGGCCGGGGTTTCTCCAGCCGTGGTGTCAGTCATCATTAATAAGAAGGAAAACCAGAATATTTTTGTCAGTAAAGCCACCAGAGAGCGGGTCCTGAAGGTAATCCGGGAAACCGGTTACATCCCCAGAAAAAGTGCCAGAGACCTTATCACCAGGCGAACCAACATTATCGGGATCATCTGCCACCGTCTCACACCCTTTTTCGCCGAACTCTTGACCTGGCTTCAGCGCACCGCCGCTGAGTGTGGTCTGGAAGTCATTCCCTACCTGACCAACGGCCAGCCAGAACTTGAAGAAGGGTACCTGCGGCAATCCCTGGATGGACGGGTTGACGGTCTCATTGCCCTGGCTGAAACTGAAGGAAGCCGCGACCGGTACTGCCGTTATGCCGGTCCGCCTTACCACTTAAACATTGTCTATTACGGTTCTCCCCTACCCGGAATACCCACCTTCCACTACGATGAAAAGGAAGCCGGCCGGCTGGCTTTTCACCATCTTTACCAGGCAGGCTACCGGCGCCTGGGTGTCTTTGGTGGCTCCGCCTCAGACAAACGAAACCAGTCCTTCATTCAGGCGGCGGCCGAAGCCGGGGTGAAACTTACCTGGAAACCCGGTCGGCAGTGGATTGGTTATCTGGCAGAAGCCGCCAGAGCCGCAGAAGAACTTATAGAGAAGAACCGGCCTTTACCTGATGGACTTTTCTGTTACAGCGACCTGGTAGCCATAGCCTTTCTCTCGGTAGCCCATAAAAAGGGTATCCGCATTCCCCAAGATATTGCCTTGCTCAGTTGTGACAACACTGAACTGGCCGGTTATACCCATCCACCCCTTTCCAGTATTGATGTCAATTTTCCGCTGCTGGCAAAAACAGCCCTGGAGAATGTCTGCGCCCTCATTGCTGGCAAGAAACCAGCCAGGCTTCACCGCCACATTCCAGTGCGGCTGGTGGTGAGAGAAAGTTCTCTGAGACAGGCAAGGTCTGGTACTTGAAAAAACGGCAGTGGCATCACCGCCGGTGCAAAAGGAGAAAGTACGAAACAAAAAACCTGGTTTTATTCTATTTTGACAGGACCTGTACTGCTTTTCTTCTTTTGCGGGCAGGCGCAGTCTTTTAATCCGCCCTTCCTGCGGGTACCAAAAGTAGCCAGACAACCGGCCATTGACGGTGACCTGAACATGAGTGACTGGGCACAGTGCTGTACCTTCAGCGGTATGGTCAGTCTTGAAGCCGGGTACCTGGGCATTGACTTTGACGCTCAGTGGCGGGTGGCTTATGACCGGGAAAATCTCTACCTGGCCTGTCTCACCTGGATGCCCAGGAACACCTGTTTTCTGGCCGCCACCACCGAGAACGATGATGGCTCCATTCTGCTTGATGACCATCTGGAAATCCAGTTCAGTTTTCAGGAAAGACAGAGGGCCGGTTCATCAAGATTCTTCAAGATAATGGTGAACCCGGCTGGTGCGGTGTATGACATCATTTATAACTGGTTGCCGGGTCAGAATAGACCGGACTGGTCCTGCGGAAAGGTGGCCAGCAAGACCCACCTCTATCAGGGTAAACAACACTGGGTGGTGGAAATAGCCATCCCGTTGAAACAATTAGAAGTGGAAGATTTAGAGGGGAAAAGGATGCTGTTGCAGGTGGTCCGGACGACTGGTTCTGGCGGTGCCTACTACTCTGGTTGGGTAGGACAACCGTGGATGAACTGGGAGCAGTTCGGCGAGGTAGTCTTTGACCGGGCTGTCACCGTTTTTTCCTTTCTCCATTGTGGTAATCCTGGAAAGGGTGGCCTTCAGTTCCGGGCCATCTTCAGGGGCCAGGGTTACACCGGGGAAAGAAAGATGAAACTTTCCCTCAGCAACGTCGTCGGCAAAGAAATCCTTTACAGCAAGCAGCTGACAAAAGACATTGTTTCCGGTGAGCAGGTTGAATTTAAGTTCAATGAAAGGTTGCCTGTGGCGAAGAAGGGAAACGTCTTAAAAATCAGAGCGGCGCAGGAAGGCCCAGAAGGGGAACTGCTGCTTTACAGTGCGGAGATACCCTTTATCCAGATAGACAGAGAATTTGAGGAAAGTTACCTGAAGCCCTGGTTCAGCAGGCACAAATGGGTTCAGGAATTGAGGGTCAACTACCAGTATGCCTACGCTCCTTCCTTCCACAAGATTCACGTCTGGGTAAATACCAGAATCAACCCTGACCTGGTGAAGGAAGAAGATAAACAGAAAGCACAACTTCTGGTGCAGGCGGATAAATTTTTAGCCCTGGTGAGCCAGCAAAACGGCAAGGAAATCAGCCGCGTTGAAGGGATAATCAACCAGCAGGAAGGAGAAGGTGTCATAACCCTACCAGGGCCTTTGCCTGAGGGAAACTACACTTTGCTCATTCAGGTTATCAACTCCAGCCAGGTAGTGGCTGAAGTTAAGGAAAACTTTGTCCGGCAATACTTCCCCTGGGAGAATAACCGGACAGGCAAAGAAAAGGTAATTATCCCGCCGTATCAACCGGTCAGGCAGAGGCAGGAATCTCTTTTCGTCTGGGGACGGGAATACAAATTAGGACAGACGGGGCTACCGGTTTCCATCAAAGCAGAGGGAGAGGAATTGCTGGCCGGGCCGGTGACTCTGGAAATCCGGCAGGGTGAAAAAAGACATCAGTTGCTACCGGAAGGCAAGCTGAAGATTAAGCTGGAACCCGGGCAGAAGTTTCCTGACGAATTTCTCCGGTACTGGTACCAGGCCAGCTGCCCGCAGGCAAAACTGGAACCTACAGATGGCTACGCCGCGGAAGTGGAAGGTTCCGGCATAGTTGGCGACTTGCCGGTAAAAATAAGCGGCTCCATGGACTATGCTGGCTGGTATCAAATTAAGTTGAAACTTCTGCCTCAAGGAAAAGTGAACCTGGACAGTCTGGACCTGGTTATTCCACTCTCGCCAGAGCAAACCCAGTTGATGGTTTTTAAGAATGGCTATGGTATTGGCGGCTGTGGACCGCTCCCGAAGGGAGAAGGCGTGCTCTGGAAGAGCACCCAGTTGCCGGCAGTAGCTAACTGCCTGAACTCTTTTGTCCCGATTGCCTTTCTTGGCAATTACAGACGGGGACTGCGCTGGTACGCTGAATGGGACAGGGGCTGGCTGGTTAATGACCAGGAAGCCCTGATGCAGTTAGAAAGAGAGAAAGGCAGGTTATTGCTGAGGTGCCGGCTGGTAAACACTCCTTCCGGGCTTGACTCACCCCGGGAGATAGAATTTGTGCTTCAGGCTGTCCCGATGAAACCTGAGCCGCCCAATCGCCGCCGCATCGCCTGGAAATATCCAGAACCTCTTTTCGCCCACGATACTTCCGGCAATAGATACTACGGAAACGCCCTGGATACCATTACCCTCTATACCGAGGAAGAATACCAGGCTTTGAAAGACTTCTACTACCACTGGCCGGCTCAGTCTGGCCGCCGTGTCGGCAAGGAACAGCCTGAATACGGCATGGCCTGGTTAGAACCGGCCAGAAAAGGTTATCCTCTGGTGGAATACGGCTCCACCTGGTGTCACGGTATTGCCTGCAAGGAAATGCCTGTTTTCAAAGGTGAATGGTGCCTGGGCGAGTTTGAAAGGCTGAAATTTACCGAGGTCTCAAGGAAAGGACACAACAATTACGGAGCCACCGGTGTCTTTAGCAGCGACGAGGATGTTACCGAAGTACTGACGTCCGGCAACGAAAGTTTCATTGACTTCTTTGTCTATTACATGACCCGGCTGGCCCAGAAGTGCCAGATTAACGGCACCTTCTATGACAACTGGACCCCGTTCATTCGTTTCCCCGTCAGGACAGACATCACCGGCGATGCCTACCGCAGACCTGACGGCAGGCTCCAGGGAAGGTTTAACGTTTTCCGGCGGCACGAATGGACCAGACGGATGGCCACGGCTTTCTGGCTCTCCGGCCGTCCCTCTTTTCAGATAGTGGCGGACGAACCTGACATTTCCTTCATTGAAGCCTCCTGGCTTGTGGAAGGCCACTGGTACCACGATGACCCGGTTCATGACATGATTGACAAAGGAATTACTCCGGAAAAGTTCGCTGCGATTTCCTGCAAACCGGGGCAACTTGGCTATGTAGTCACCAACATACCGCCGTACATTGGTCCGGATGGGAAACCAGCCGGCTATAACAGCCGCCAGGCCAGACTGATTCTTTCTTACTGCCTGCTTCACGACCTGGGATGTATCCTTTACTACCTCCACTATCCCCGGGCTGAAGAAATTATCAAGGTTTTTCAGGAGGAAGTGAAATTTTTTGACGGCGCAAAACTTTTGCCTTACTGGGAGAATAAGATATCCGGAAAACAACTACCTGTAGAGATAACTCTGGGTGGCTATCTTCATCCTGAAAAAGAGAAGGCAGTTTTAATCATGGTCAACACTGGAGAGCAAAAACTTAGTCTTCCCCTGACTCTAAAAGGGACCAATTTCCTCGGCCGGCCGATTAGCCGGGTGAAAAACATTGAGACCGGATTGTCCCTGCCAGAACAGGGAGATAGTTTCGGTCCCGTGGAACTTGACCCGCACGAGGTTATTTTTATTCTGGCAGAGTAGTTTTGCCAGAAAATTTCAGGCACAGTTAGAACGAAGGAGAAAACATGAACCGGAAGAAGAGATGGTCAGTCGGGCTGGTCTGTTTTCTTATATTCAGTTGCTTTGGCTGGTCGCAGAGCAACAGAACAAAAGGAGAAATACCCTACCCGGTGTTACGCGTGCCCAGACTGACGAAGCCGCCGGTCATTGATGGCCGGATAGAAGAAAAAGAGTGGCGGGCAGCCGCGGCTGTTACCGGCTTTGTTAACTACGGTTTCCCCCCTACTCCACTGCCCCAGTTTCTTCAGCCCGTATGGTATCTTGGCTACGACGACGAGAATTTTTATCTGGCTCATAAGTATCCGGTCTTTCCGCCAGGCAGTTTAAGGGCCAGAGCCAGAACAAGAGACCAGGCAGAAGCCCAGTTTTTCTCCGAGAGCATCCTTGCGGATGACCATACGGAAATTCAAATGGTAACCATTGGACGGGAAAACGCTATCCGCGGTCACTTCTATAAGTTCATGACCAACCCCTGGGATGCTGTCTCTGACCAGAAGGTGCAGTATTCCATCGGCCAGTTTGGTTCTGAGTACCAGAGCCGGATTTCCCTCAAATCCACCTTTACCAGGGAATGCTGGCAGCAGGAAATAGCCATCCCCCTGAAAGACCTGAATGAGACCAAAGGACTTAACGGAAGAAGATGGGTGCTTCAACTGGTTTCTGCCCAGGACCCTGGCGGTAATTTCTACTCCTGGGCTTATGACGGCCACTGGCTTCACGCTGACCGGCATCCCGAGGTTCTTTTTGATGACCGGGCAGTCGCTTTCCAATTCCTTTCGCTCGGCGACTGGTTAAAGGGAAATCCGCAACTTCGCTTTCAGGTCTTCAATCCCTTCCCGGAGGCGAAAACCTTAAGTGTCCAGGTTAAGGTCACCGACCCTGAAGACAAACTGCTTTTCGCCCAGGAAAAAGCCATAACCGTGCACGGCCATCAATCTGTCCAGGAAAGTATCAGCGGGCAGAACATTCCTCTCTCGGAAAGAACGACTGTCGCAGGAAAAACCAGAGATAATCTTTTAACCGTCACGGTTATTGAACCAGGGACAAACAAGGTTTATTATTCCGCCTGTCTGCCGGTTATTCCCGAAAGCAATCCCGGGCTTCAGCGTTACCTTCAGAACCTGCAGTCAGCCAGAAAACCTGCTGAGCCGGAACTTTTCTTTGCTTATCTTCCCAGTTACAACATTCTTAAAGCTGAGGCCAACATTGGCGTTCTCGGCCTGGCCCCCGAAGTAGCTTCTCAAACCACTTACTTCAGAGCCTCCTTCGGGCAGGAAGGCGGGCCGCTGCTGGGGTTAAACACCGCTGCCTTTGATGAAAAGGGAGTGGCCAGTCTAATCTTTAATTTTCCGCCGCTGGCTGAGGGACAATACTGGGTTAACTTAGAACTGCTTGATGCCCGGGGAAAAAGTCTTCTCGTCAGAAAGGAGACCTTTGAACGCCGCTTCTTTCCTTTTGAGAACAATATGTTAGGCCTGAGCGAGCGGGTAATTCCACCCTATCAACCGATCGGGGTTAAGGAGAAGACCCTGAAGTTTACCAGCGGCGATATTTACCTTTCCAGCCTTGGCTTGCCAGAGCAGTTTTGCAACCGCCTTGTTCCCGTAAACCAGGAAATTCTTGCCCGGCCGGTCAGACTTTTTCTGGAGCAATCCGGCCAGAGAAGCGAAGTAAGAGGCAACGGCATCAACCGGATAACACCCGGGGAGGTGAAAACGGAAGTTCTGGCTGAAGGTGAAGCTGGACGAATAAGTTTCCAGGTGAAAGGAGAAGCGGAATATGATGGTCAGTATCTAATTACGCTGGACCTGAAACCGCAGGGAGTAGTGCCGGTGGAAAAACTTTTCCTGGAGATTCCCTTAAAAAATCCGGTGGATGTCATCAGAATAGGTAGCGGTTTGGGTAGCTGTTACTTCAACAAACTCAACCCCTACTCCCGGGTGAAAAACGGCCTTTTGTGGGAAAACGGCCCTGAGGAAGAAACCTACATGCTTTTCCTGGGCAATGGGGAGAGGGGACTTTACTGGTACACTGATTCTTATCAGGGCTGGCACCTCCGGTTTGACCGGACATTCATGCGGCTGGAACGAAACGAAAGCAGCACTGTTTTGCGTATCTGGCTGGTTAACGACCCGTTCCTTTTGAAGGAAAATCGGCGTCTCCGGTTTGCTTTTCTGATGGTGCCGGTTAAACCACTGCCGTCTGACTTCAGAGAGCGACAGTGGGACAATGAAAAATCCCACGTGGGTGGTGGCAGCTGGTGGGGGACCATCGGCACTTTTGTTTTTCCACAGAAACCGGAAGAATGGTTCTATGCTGCCTCGGGCATACCCTTTGAGTATAAAGGACACAAAGTCAATGCTGGTTTTACCACCATTCCCTATCCCGAAAAGGGACCTGACGGAAAAAGTTACTGGTCCAAAAACAAGGAGTATGGTGCTTACCGGGCAGCCGACCTTATTGGCTATCTCCAGCCAGAATTTAAGGTTTTCTCCGGCGAATGGGTGGACAGAACCAATCCGCCTCTTCAGCCTGACCCTGCGCTTCTGAAATACGTTGACCAGCAAGGTCAACCGGTCTGGCCCGAGCCTGAACAACGGGCAGTCTATCTGAAAGATTGCCTGACGAAAAGTTTTGTTGACTTTGAGGTGTACTATTTCTACCAGATGGCCAGAAATACCGGAGTTGGCGGCTACTGGTGGGACTGGAACTCCTTTAGAACCGGCCATTCTTTACTCAAAGGGAGTGCCTATCTGGCCGACGATGGCAGTCTCAGACCGAGAAACAGCATCTTCAATGTAAGGGAAATGTACCAGCGGATTGCAGTCCTTTGCCACCAGTTAGGTGTGCCCAATACCAACAATGTCTATGCTCCAGGCCCGCTTTATCAGGTTTCCTGGATTGAAAGAATTAACGCCTGGGAAAGTCTTTATCTGGAGACTGAAGGTGATGACATGTTCACCGCCCATGGTCTGGACAAGTACCGGGCCACCATCGGGAAATATTCAGGGTTGCCGGTTACCATTGTGATGAACATCCCCATTAACCTGAAAGACCATCGGGCAAGGTCAGTCATCGCCCTTTCTCTACTACATGACAATGGCATTTGGGGTATCTGGAAGCCCCAGGAACAGGGTACCATTACTAAAATCCTTAGAGAGGCCGGCTACTTCTCTCCGGAAACAGAGTGGATTCCTTACTGGCGTTCTGATGCGTTAGTGGAGAGTTCAAGAAAGGAAATGTTAACCACTCTTTACCGGCGTCAGGAAAACAAACTCGCCAGGTATCTCATCGTCCTGGTCAATCCCGGTGAAAACGAGGTGAAGACTGACCTGAGTTTCCCCGGGAAAAAGTCACTCCCTGTTTCCGTCACCGACCTGGAAACAGGTCAGAAACTTACCTGCAGCAACCCCAGAGGGAAGAGCATCGCTATCCCGGCAGTTGCTGTTCCGTCTCATGAGTTTCGGTTTCTTGCGGTTACCTTCAGGGAAAAGGATGAAAAAAAGTAGTTTTATCCTGGGCCTGACTTTCCTGGTAGTCTGGTGCTCATGCCTGAGAAGCCAGCCGGAAAAATCTCTGTTAGAAGAGACAACTGCCTACTGGACACACTACCAGCCCGGTCCCAATACCCTGGTTCTGTACCACTTTGACCCTCCTGACCCGGCCGCCGATGCCAGCGGCCCCTGCCCCAGCCTACAGTTTCCCCCTGGAGTAATTATCAGCCCGGAAGGCTACTGGGGTAGTGGCCTTTTGTTGAAGGCCGGCCACAGTCCTCTCAGGATAGAATTAGCCGAAAGTCTTTTTGAGCGGAACCGGTTTATCATTGATTTCTGGTTCAAAACAGAGGCCCTGCCACCGCCAGGCGAAAAGGTTTTCCTTCTTTACAAACCGCACCAGTACCAGAAAAGTAACGGACTGGCTTTAAGTCTGGCTGACGATGGCTCGCTTACCTGGTACCACCGGACTCTGTCCTCTTCTGAAAAGTCTCATCCGGAATGGTACATAGAACTGAAGTCAGCACCTGCAGTGGTGAAAGCGGGAAGGTGGCACCATGTTGCGGTCTATGTTGGTTCCTTCACCCATGTTTATCGGTCAGAGATTGCCTACCTTGCTCTTGACGGCCGCATCCTGACTGAAGAAGCCAATGGCTGGAGGTACATAAACTACGGAATAAAAGAAGAAGGCAAAACCAGTTTCTTTCTTGGAAGCGCCGAAGACGGAAAACAGGGTTTTGCCGGTACTATTGACCAGTTTCGCATCCTGAGCGGCCTGTACCGAAAGTTCTACCCGCAACCAGAGGAAAACTTTGTTGACCCGGACAACAGAAGGCCCCTGCCGGATAAGGCAGAATTTTTCGCCGGGAGCGAAGAAGTTCTCTTCAAGGCTGGCTTTGAGAACAGCCTGACGGCAGAAGTCGCCCGCGGTAAACCAGAGCCGGTAAAGGCACCAAAGGAAGTCCAGTTTGCTCCCGGCGTCAAGGGAAAAGCCCTCATCTTACCACCAGGATACAAACCGATCGGTTATGCCGCCAAAGGCAATCTTAACCCTGGCTGTGGCAGCGTGGAGATGTGGGTAAAACCGTTAGGCTGGCAGCAGCTGGGAACTTTGCTGCAATGGTTCTTCTGGACAGAAAACCAGGGACCCACTTTTCTCATCCCCAATGATGGTTTCACGGTGATGGTCAGCGGCGGAGCCGAAAATATGGAAGTGGACTACCCCCCTGACACCTGGACCCACTTCATCCTCACCTGGGCGGACCGGCTGATCCGGCTCTATGTCAACGGACAGGAAAAACTGAGCAGTTTCATGACTGTACCTTTTGACCCCAATAAGGACTATGTCTCTTTCGGGCCAGGCAGTGGTAAACCAATGTTGATTGACGAACTTACCATATACAAGCGGGCTTTCTCTGCCGCGGAGGTCGCCAATCACTACCACCGGTACGTGGGCAGAAAGAATTTCACTCCTCTGCCGGCCATTGACTGCGTGACCAATTTTTTCCAGGGCGCAGGCAGGATTGCCGGAGTGGCTTTTACCCGGGGCAGAAAGGAAACAGGCCAGATGCGGATCCAGCTCAGTGCCAAGGGTCAACCTGTGGAAGAAACAACTGTCCCTTATCATCCGGAAAAAGGGGCTGTTTTTCTTCTGGAGAAACTGCCGGTGCCTCTGCCTCAGGGAGAGTATTTTTTAAAATTTGAGTTCCAGGACAAAGCCGACGGTAAAATCCTGCTCTCTTCTACCCGGCCTTTTTCCTTCAAGTTTTATCCCTGGCTGGGCAACACCATCGGTTTAACCGAGAGGGTCCTTAAACCCTGGACGCCGATGAAGGAAAAAGATGGTGTTATTGAAGTGGTCGGCCGTCAGCATCAACTGGATAAAACCGGCCTTTTCTCCAGCCTGATTAACCAGGGCAAGGAAATGCTGGCTGAGCCGATGAGGTTAGAAGTGACGGCTTCGGAAAAAACTTTCTCTCTCGCCGGCACCGGCACAAGAATTCTAACCCGGAAGGCCACAGAAGTTCACTGGCAAAGCCAGGCGGTCGGTCAGGTCAGTTCTCAAATTCTGAAAGTTAACATTGACGGGTTAATGGAATACGATGGCCACACTGTTTTCACCCTGAAGACTAACCCGCCGGATAAACCACCCCTGAAGATCGACAGATTTTCTCTTGTCCTGCCCTTAAAGGCTGATCTGCCTCAATTTTTCCTGACGGTTTTTGGGATTGGCTTACCTTATGGCGTAGGTACCTTCCCCCATTGTGGTCAGCTACCCCGGCACGAAGGAAACATCTTTTCTTCCAAAGTCTGGTACGAATATGTGGGCTGGGATGGTCAACTCCAGCAGACCGGCGTCTTTGATTTGCGCACGGCTGTGGCCATCAGCGAAAAAACATTGAAACTGCAGAAGAGATGGAAACCAACCCTGGGCAACTTCCTTCCGCAACTCTGGGTCGGCAATGACGAAATCGGCTTGTCCTATATGGCTGATAATGACCGCGGCTGGATACCTGTAGATGAGGAAGCCGCCATCACCCTGGAGAGAAAAGGCCAGGTCGTGGAATGGCGTTTTAATTTTATCTCTCTTCCTTATCTCCTGAAGGAAGCCCGTGAGATTGTTCTTTCCTTTCAGGCGACGCCGGAAAAACCCCTCCCGCAAAACTGGCGAAAACACTTCTGGAGAGGCCCGAAAAGAAATGATGGCGGAATTAGCTGTGTTTGGTTGTCTGATTCTGCCGGCTGGGATGAAGAAGGAGTGAGCGGCCACGCTTACCAACCTGAAAAAGCCAGAGAAGCCACAGAGAAGTTCCACGCCATGGGACTGAAAGTTACACCCCATCTGGATACTTCTTCTTTGAACTGGGGAGCCAGCACCGCGAGAGAGTTTGCCGCGGAATGGTCTTCCGGTGGCATTCAGTACAACATGATTTTTACACGAAGCAAGATTGACTTCATGGTCTGGAGCCATCAGAAGTGGAAACAGCAGTACGGGATTGACGGGGTTTATTTTGATACCGGCACTCCACGGCCAAACTATAACACCATCTCTGGTACAGCCTACTTTTTACCTGACGGCCGCCTCCAGCCCGGGTGGACAATGTTCGGACAGAGAGAAGTTTATAAACGTTCCGCTCATGTCTTCGGCGATGTGGGCACAGAAGGCTTCAACTGGTCGTGCGGATATACCGGCT
Organism: bacterium; assembly: GCA_029551285.1. Classification (GTDB taxonomy): domain Bacteria; phylum Ratteibacteria; class UBA8468; order B48-G9; family DSTR01; genus JAMWDF01. The sequence continues at coordinate 13,819 of JAKPFT010000046.1, forward strand.
CCCAGATTGCTGGCTGGCAGTGGGCGGCTGTGCCGGGCGGAGAATACAGAATTGATTATGCAACGGATTCCTACCCCGGCCCTTTTGACTTGATGAGAATCTACTCCAATTCCGGAAAGTTCGGCACGATGATGATGTGGATGGGGCTTTCTGAGTATGTCAAACTGAGAGAAGCGCCAGCCAGTTACGAGAAGTTTTTCCGACACATGTACGCGATGATGCTTCCTCTTGACGCTAAATGGCCTTTTGGTAGTTTCACCTATCCGGATGCCTTCTCTGACTTCTGTATCGCTGACCCTGACGTCAAGTTTGTTGGCTTCTGGAAAAATCCGCTGGTCAACATTCAGCCGGCAACAGAATCTGTTAAAGTCAGCGCTTATGTGAAGCCGCACCGTTCCCTGTGGATTGTCAGCAACTTAGCACCACAGGATGCCCGGTTACAGTTAAAGATTGACCTGTCCAGTCTGGGCTGGAAACCGGAAAATGTTCAGGTAGTGGATGCTGAGGAAAAAGAAAGCAAAAGGCCGGAAAGATTAACTATTCCCTGGTACTACTGGATAAACCGGGGAGGCTGCGCCTTGATACCAGAAGAAAAAGAAGAGTTAAGGCAAGTAAAGGTTTCTTCAGAAAAAAATTCCTTGCTGGTTAACCTTTTTGTGCCAGGACATGACTACCGCTTGCTGAGTATTTCTGAGCGACAAACCACAGGCCAGGTCGCAGCAGAAAAATTTGACAGATAAGCGGAAGGAATGTATAATGAACCGTGGGTAAGAGAAGGGGGAAAGAAAAAAAGGGGGATATATGCAAGCACACAAGTCAGGCTTTACGCTGATTGAACTCCTGGTGGTGATCGCCATCATCGCTATCCTGGCAGCCTTGCTTTTGCCAGCGCTCTCCCGGGCGAGAGAACAGGCCAGAAGAGCCAGGTGTCTGAGTAATCTCAAACAACTCTATACCGCGATGCGGATGTATGCTCAGGACTACGATGACCTTTTCCCTGATGACCGTCGTTACGGAACGGTTTTCGGTGGCGCTCGCTACATCAGTCCGGCGGGACAGTCCCTTGGACTTTTAATTCCCCGATACATTAAGGAAACAGCCGTGTTCATCTGTCCTTCTTCCCGGGACACCAGAGCGGAAACCTGGGTAGATAAACAAGCAGGTAAGGATAATCAGGGAAATACCCGGGCCTGGGAACAGTGTAGCCTTAACCGGAACCATTGCTCTTATGCATACTGTGCTGGTTTGAGTCCGCAGTCTAATGCGGAATCGGTGGTGCTGGCGGATAAACTACGTGTCTTTGACAATCCAGCCGCCACCTACCCTTTTCTCTGGTATAATCCGGCCAACCTTTACTGCCAGAGCACTGATAGTCACCGCCTTGACGGCATCAATGTTCTCTACGTCGGCGGCAATGCAGAGTGGGTGGCCACTAATAAAGTGGCTGGTAATTACATGCTGCCCAGGGAGAAATTAGGTAAGGGTGAGGTTCAGGATGCTGACTGGGTGCCGGCCGGACCATCAACGATGGGAAATATACAATTGATGTTCAACCCGGGAATTGGGGGCACTTTTTTCTAAGTCTGACTTTTCTGCCTGAACACGGAGGTGGAAGATGCGGAAAACAGTTAAGGTGGGATGGGGTGGGGGATTTACCCTGATTGAGCTTCTGGTCGTGATCGCCATCATTGCTATCTTAGCGGCCATTCTCCTGCCCGCGCTTTCCCGGGCTCAGGAACAGGCCAGAAGAGCCACCTGTCTGGCTAACCTGAAGCAGATCGGCCTGACCACCATTATGTATTGCCAGGATTATGATGACCGCTTGCCACCACTGCCGCCGGATTACTGGCAGAAGGATAAGTTACGCTACTATACTTCCAGTACCGGCGACCGTTACGGACCTCTGGGACTGGTCGCCAGGGCTGGCTATGTTAAATCCCTCCAAATCCACATCTGTCCCAGTAAGTGCTACAATGATTATCCGGCAGCCAGATTTATTTCCTCTTATTTTTACCTGTTCTATCAGTCCGGTGGGCCACTACCTTATCCCTACGGCTGCGACACCATGTATTCCTACAATGGCCGGCTGAATGGCACCTGGGAACCATCTTCCCCGGCTCTGCCCTACAAAACTTCAGCCAATGGCCTTTACCATCTGGCGGTGAGACGGGGGTTGATTTTAGCCTGTGACTCTATGTATCTGGGCAGTGGCGGTTTTGGCGATAACTACTTTAGACATGGCGCAGCCAGAGAACTGGGCGGGTATATTGTGCCCATAGGCGCCAATGTAGTCTTCTGCGACGGTTCCGCAAGATGGACCAGCAACTTCACCAGCAAAGACCAGCCGGGAAGATTCATGAGTATGTATCGCTACAAACAGCCCGGTGGAAACACCTGGTGGATTAGTACCAATAGCGCTCCGGGAGACCACATCTGGGATTTCAACCAGAATACCCTGCCGTGAGAAACAGCATTGGCACAGTTGCTGCTCCGAGAAAACTACAGAATTTCTTATGATCGCACTTCTTGTTTTTTTCTCTCTGGCCGCGACAGGGTTCTCCTGGGGAGAGGCGGACTGGGATAGATGGCCAGAATACATGAAGCCCAGAGCCGAATATGTTAACTTCTGGCGCCCGTACCAGCCTGGACCGAACACCGTTGCGTTGTTCCATTTTGACCAGCCAGAACTTACTTGTGACGATTCAGGCGGGAAATCTTCTCTGTTGCTTTCTGAGCAAACCTGTTCCGCCCCAGGGAAGTTTAAGGAAGGTCTAAAACTACAGGGAAAACCTACAATTTTGAAGCTGGGGGTCTCCCTTTTTGAGAAAGACCGCTTCCTAATAGAGTTCTGGTTGAAACTTGAGCGGCTGCCGGCAAAAGAAAAGTTCCTCTTTTCGCGGGCTCAACTTCACGGTTCCCAAAACGGTCTATTTCTTACGCTCCTGCCTGATGGTTCACTCTGTTACCGACAGGTTTCCAGCCGGGTGCCAGACTATCACCCTGAGCAACCCATCAGCCCTTCTCTTTCACGGTTTGTCCGGCAAGTGTCGGCACCGGCGGGAACCATCAAACCCGGTCAATGGCACC
>JAKPFT010000028.1 GCA_029551285.1 bacterium
GTAGCGAAAGAAGAAGGCATTCTGGAGAAGATGTTTTTCACTGTGGAAGCCGGCACCGTCGGCGGGATCCCGGCCGGCGGTTTAAGTTTCGGTGCCGCCAGCAATCCGGAAGCCATTATTGACCAGCCCTACATGTTTGACTTTTATGATGGCGGCGGTATTGATGTGGCCTTTCTCGGCCTGGCCCAGGCTGACCGGGAAGGAAATGTCAATGTCAGCCGTTTTGGAACCAGGGTGGCTGGCGCCGGCGGCTTCATCAACATATCCCAGAATGCAAAAAAATTGGTTTACTGCGGGACTTTTACGGCTGGCGGTTTACAGCTGGAAATAAAAGACGGGCGGATACGGATTATCCAGGAAGGAAAACACAGGAAATTTCTGAAACAGGTGGAGCATATTACTTTCAGCGGCCGGTTTGCCAGAAAAAGAGGGCAAAAGGTGTTGTACATTACGGAGAGGGCTGTCCTGGAACTAAGACCGGAAGGGATGACGGTGACGGAAATAGCGCCTGGTATTGACCTGAAAAATGATGTCCTTGCTCATATGGAATTTCCTCCGAAGGTCGCCAGCGACTTAAAACAGATGGACGGCCGAATTTTTCAGGAAAGTCCCATGGGCTTAACTCTTTAAGAAGGCAGCTTAACATGAAAAAAGCAGTGATTGCGGCCGCGGTGCGAACAGGTATTGGAAGTTTTGGCGGAAGTCTAAAGGATGTGCCTGCGGTACAACTCGGGGCCAGTGTCATTGCTGAATGTCTGGCCAGAACTTCCCTGAAACCGGAAGCGGTTGATGAAGTTATCATGGGCAATGTTCTCCAGGCCGGCCTGGGTCAGAATCCAGCCCGGCAGGCTGCTTTGAAGGCTGGTCTCCCGGTGAAAATTACCGCCTGCACCATCAACGAAGTTTGTGCTTCAGGCCTGAAAGCCATCGCTCTGGCAGCGCAAACGGTGCAGACAGGAAACGCCCGGGTCGTGATTGCTGGCGGAATGGAAAACATGAGTCAGGCGCCGCATCTTCTTCCTGGTGCCCGTTTCGGCTATCGCCTGGGTAATGCCCAGGTGGTGGACAGCCTGATTCACGACGGGCTGTGGGATATCTACCATAACTTCCACATGGGTCTGTGTGCCGAAAAGCTGGCTGAGAAATACCAGATAAGCCGCGACCAGCAGGATGCGTACGCCCTCACTTCCCAGAGGAGATGCCATCTGGCTGTCCAGCAGGGCAAATTTCAGCAGGAGATTGTCCCTCTGACTATTCCTCAGCATAAAGGGGAATCAATAATCTTTAATCAGGATGAGTTTCCCAGACCGTCAACCACTCTTGAGGCGCTGAGCCGATTGAAACCGGCCTTCAAGGAAAACGGCACAGTTACCGCTGGCAACGCCTCCGGGATAAACGACGGGGCAGCCGCAGTCCTGGTAACTTCAGAAGAAGAGACAGCGAGGTCAGGACTGAAACCCATGGCCGAGATTGTTGGCTGGGCGAGTGCCGGGATAGAACCAGCAATGATGGGCCTGGGACCGGTGCTGGCCATTAGAAAAGTTCTTGAAAGAACCGGCCTGAGGCTGGATGAGATAGACCTGATTGAGTTAAACGAGGCCTTTGCCGCCCAGGTTCTGGCCGTTAACAGAGAGATGGGCTGGGATACAGAAAAGATTAATGTCAACGGAGGCGCGATCGCTCTGGGGCACCCTATTGGCGCCAGTGGCGCCAGAATCCTGGTGACTTTACTTTACGAAATGCAACGGCGAAAAGTTAACTACGGGTTGGCCACCCTGTGTGTCGGCGGCGGCCAGGGCATGGCCATGATTATCCGGAGGCGGGAATGAACCGTCCTGGCACAGAAAGAGAAACAGTAATGGTGGTGGGCGCCGGGACGATGGGCACCGGAATCGCTCAGCTGCTGCTGGAAAATGGCTTCAGGGTCATCCTGGTGGACAATAAGTCTCTGGCCCGGGAAAAGAGTCTGGAAACTATCCGGAAAAGACTTGAACGGAAAGTGGAAAAGAAGGAACTAAAACCTGAAGAGGTCACCACCATTCTTACTGGAATTCAGACCGCTGCCCATTTAGAAGAAGGCGCTGACGCGGTTATGGTCATAGAAGCGATTGTGGAGTCTCTTTCGGAAAAGAAAAAACTATTTGCCGCGCTTGACAGAATTTTTCCCGGGGAAACAGTGCTGGCGACCAACACTTCCGCGTTAAGTATTTCCGAGATAGCCGCTGCCACGCGGCAACCGGAGAGAATCATTGGATTGCACTTTTTCAACCCGGCCCCGGTAATGAAATTGGTGGAACTGGTAAGCACTCAAAAAACTTCGGAAGAAACCGTGGCTCGTACCAAAAAACTCGCTGAACAGCTGGGCAAGACACCTGTTCTGGTTAGAGAGTCACCTGGTTTCATCGTCAATCGCTTGCTCATTCCCATGATTAACGAAGCCGTAACTCTTCTCTCGGAAGGCGTTGCTTCCCGGGAAGATATTGATACCGCGATGAAATTGGGAGCCGCCCATCCCCTTGGCCCTTTGGCCCTGGCAGACCTCATCGGTCTGGATGTGTGTCTGATGATTCTGGAGACGCTGGAAAAAGACTTAAATGACGACAGATACCGACCCTGCCAGTTACTGAAGGACATGGTAAATCAGGGGAAACTTGGACGGAAAACCGGCGAGGGCTTTTACCGCTATTTAGAAAAACCTTAGAAAATTGCCTTTTCTGGCCAGGAATGAGCATGGATTTCTAACCTCAGTTGCCCCGAAAACTTTCCTCTTTACTGGTTACTCCTGAAGCGAAAAATTTCTGGCTCACCCAAATTCCTTCTCAGCTGCCAGTAATAATGTCCAGAGCGTTTCTTACCTCCACCTCTTTTTCCCGGAAGTAGGGATTGTCAGGAGTTGTTCCTTCAGGCCCAATGGTTCAGATTCTTAATCTCACTGGAAGTTTTATCCGGTATGGTTTCCGGTGGGGAAGCTCTCTGATAGCCTTTCTGGCTCCTTCCCTCAGCAAGACCCTTGTGTCTTCAGCAGCCAGAAGAACCGCCGCCTCCCGGCTGATACCTTTTTTGACGGCCACGGTTGGTAAATCTTCACCCAGGGTAGCCCGCGCCCCACGACAGGCAGCTTCATCACCGGTCACCAGAATGACCGGCACAGTGAAATGGCCAGCCACCACCGCCGACTGGTAGATTTCGCCCCGTTCCACTCCATTCCACTCCATGATAAAAATACCTGGCTTCAGCGAGAGAACTCTGGGTATGGTGTAAAACTCCGTCAGCCGTGCCGTTCATGGCATGGTAGCCAAGTAAAATAACTCCGGCAAAACTCTCGTCCAGTCCCCAGCACAGTCTTCCCCGGAGATAACCGGTGATGTAACGAACGGCGGGCACCATGAATTCAGGAAGAAAATTGTTTCCGCCGTCATGACCGTCAATGACGTAAATCTCCTTAACGCCGGCCTGTTTTAACCCCTCAACCACGGCAGCAATATCGGCCACCAGTAGTTTCATGGCTTCGGTAAACTCCGGGCCTGTCTCCCTGGTCTGCTTAAATTTAAAAACACCGGTGGCTCCTTCCAGGTCGGTATTGGTCTAAGTTTGTAATGTAACCCATTTGTCAAGAGCAAAATAAGGTAGAATTCAGCCCCTCGGTTAAAGGTGATTGTTTTGTCGCTTCCTGTTCAAATTCCACGGTGTCATATATCCCGGAGATGAATGTGGATAGTCCTGGATATACCGGGATAGCAGCAAAAGGGTATCTTCACAGATTAGTTAATCATGGGAAAGGAAAATACACCGACGGAAAGGGAAATCACATAAACGGACTGGAAGGGTTCTGGGGGTATCTGAAGAGGCAATTATCTTCGAGGGGAGGAATAAAAGAAGAAAAAAGGAATTTGTATCTTTCCGAATATGTTTGGAGATATAACAACAGAGAATTACCAACGGATGAAAAAATAAATTGCTTGGCTTGATAACAATTTTGGCAAAGTAAAAATTGTATGTTTCACTATACTGGAAAAATGGAAAATTTAGTGGCTACAACCGGACATAACCTTTGATTTCTAAACTCAGGCTGCCTATCATATAGCGACAGAGAAAAAGGAGAAAAAATGAAGATAACGGAATCATTACCCCGGCCGGAACATCCCCGGCCAGATTTTTACCGGCAGGATTGGATAAATCTGAACGGCATCTGGCAGTTCAAAATTGACCAGGGTAACCAGGGAGTGGAAAAGGGCTTCTTCCGAGAAGAGACAGTCTTTCTCGAGAAAATTCTGGTGCCTTTCTGTCCGGAAAGCACTCTCTCCGGTATTGCCACAAAGGATTTTCTGGTATGCGTCTGGTACCGGCGCCGGTTCACCATTCCAGAAACGTGGAAGGGGAAAAGAATATTCCTTAACTTCGGGGCCGTGGATTATCAGGCTGACGTCTGGATTAACGAGAATTTTTCAGGAAGCCATACCGGCGGCTACACCCCTTTTTCTCTTGAAATCACCAGGTTTCTCAGGCAGGGAGAAAATACTCTCACAGTGCGCGCCTATGACGACAACCGGACAGGAAAGCCCTGTGGGAAACAGTCAACTCGCTATAATTCCTATGGCTGCCGCTACACCAGGGTTACCGGCATCTGGCAGACCGTCTGGCTGGAAGCCACCGGCTCGGCCTGTCTGAAATCATTTCGTTTTTTCCCTGACCCGGAGAATGAAAATCTGGGCATTATTCTCCAGGTGGATGGGGCTGCTTCCGGACAGATTCAGGTTTTCCACGAAGACCGTCTGGTGGGAGAGAAAAACTTAACAACTGAAGGGTTAAATCTTGTTTCCATCCCGGTTAAACAGCCGCTTCTCTGGGACGTGGACAAACCAAATCTTTACCGGGTGGTTTTCTTCCTTAAAGAAAAAGGTACGTTTCAAGACAGGGTGGAATCTTACTGCGGTTTCCGTACTTTCCAGCTCAAGGGTCACCGCCTTTTCTTAAACGGCCGACCGTATTTCATGCGGCTGGTACTTGACCAGGGCTACTATCCTGACGGCATTTACACCGCCGGCTCTGAAGAAGCCCTGAAAAACGATATCCGGTTGGCCCAAAAATTAGGCTTTCAGGGAGCCAGACTCCACCAGAAAGTTTTTGAACCGCGTTTTCTCTACTGGGCGGACAAACTTGGATATCTGGTCTGGGGTGAGTACGGAAGCTGGAGCGCAACCGTCGCTTATTTAGGAACAGCAGACGAATGGATTGAGGCGGTGCTGAGGGACTTCAACCATCCGGCTATTATTGGCTGGTGTCCCCTGAACGAAACACCTCTCCATCAGCCTCTGGAGTTGACCAGAAGTTTATACCGGCTCACCAAATTCGTTGACCCGGGCCGGCCAGTAATTGATACCAGTGGCTACATTCACGTGGAAACCGACCTTTATGATTGCCACAACTATACGCAGGACCCGAAAGAATTTGCCAGGTTATTTGAGCCGCTCCGGAAAAATTTTAGAACTATCTGGAGAAATGCTCCCCAGTATGATGCCCCTTACCAGGACCAGCCTTACTGGGTAAGTGAGTACGGGGGTACCTGGTGGAACCCGGGCAAGAAAAAAGAAGGCTGGGGCTACGGAAAGGCCCCGGAGAGCAAACGGGAATTCCTGGCCAGATACCGGGGATTAACCGAAGTTCTCCTCCGCCATCCGCGTATCTGTGGCTTCTGCTACACCCAACTTTATGATGTGGAGCAGGAACAAAACGGACTTTACACTTACCAACGACAGGCAAAATTTCCCGCGGAAATCATCCGTCAAATTAATGAGCAGCCGGCGGCCATAGAAAAATGAGAGAAAGTTACTTTCCGCCACTGAAAACTTTGATTTTTTCCTGGAATTCCTTCTCCAGCCAGCGGCTGCATTGGAAAAAGTAATAGTCTTCAGGCAATCCGGAAGACTTAGCCTGCTTCCGGCTGATTTCGGTTGCCCTGATGGCTTGCCCCAGCAGAACAAGAGTGCGGTCCCGGTATGCGGGTTTTCCAGTCTGGTAGTACAGTCCAAGGCAATTACTCGCAGCCTGCTGGAAAGCCATAACTTCAAATTCCGCGGCTTCATATTCAGCGCGGCCGGCCTCCTCTTCTATCAGGCTGAAAGACTGACCATCCCTGGGGGAGAAAAGCGCCTTCAGCCGGCTGGCTGCCCGCCTCAACTTCCTCGCTGAAAGTTGATACACCCTGGCCATCTCCTGGCCGAATTTGTTCGTTACTTCTGGAAGCCACCGGTAATCAAAATAAATGGTTGGGTCGTACTCACACAACCTCATCGCCGGCTGAAAAATTTCGCTCCTGGTGTGAAGAAAATGCTGGTAGTTTTTCTCCTCTCCGGGAAAAATGGCTACCGCCATTTTCTTAAGGAACGCTTTTACGGTCAGGTTTCTCTCCCAGCAGCCTCTGGCAAAAAGAAGTAGGTTGTACTCAGGGGCTAAAGAAACTCCTCCCACCTGTAACACCATATGGCTTTTAATACCGCAACTTTCATAGACCATCATATCTTTCAGAATTACCTCAGGAAGAAAGGGGTACATCCCCCGGAAGAGAACCTGGTCCAGATAGTATTCAAAGGTATGGGCGTCCGGGATGTCCTGGTAAAGTTCACTCCAGGCCTGTAGTGAATTCAAATAAAACCGATTTCTACGGCACTCAGGGTCATTGAGAGCGTGGCCGTAACAGCGCTCTCTGGGCGCAAAAAGGAGGAAACTTTTTGCATGGGGTTTCATCAAACTGGGTGCGGGAATGGTATCGTGGTAAACCAGCATTGGAACCCGAACCGGGGACTGTTCTTCTTCTACCGCTTCTCCGAGATACCTCACTGCCAGGAGAGCCTGGTCTGACGGTGAAAGAGACCGACACCTGGAGCACAAACACCATCCACCACCTGGCAGATCTTCGGGCCAGGCATGAAGGGCGTAAACTCCAGAGTGTTTCCTCAACTTTTCCTTATAGGCCTGTTTGATGATTCTCCCGGCTTCCGGATTGGTCAGGCAAGCGTTGTAATCAGCCTGACGCTTCCCGAAAAAATCTTCTGGCTGAGACATCCGAAAAATTTCAGGCTTCTCCTGAAATAACTGTCTGGGGATAAGTTCGGTAAGTCCGTGACCGCCGACTTCACACCGAAAACCAAATTTTCTAGCCAGCCCAAGGTATTTTTCTGCTACACCCACCGCATTTAGTTTCAGTTTAGCGAAGAAACGCAGCCATTCTTCAGCGTTGGCCTCGCTAAGACCATGAGCGTAGATACCCCGGTGAGGAAAACGCGGATTAAAGGTGAAAACACCTTCGGTCAGGCCGGAAGGACTGGCCAGGGGCCGGCACTCCCCCTCTTCTCCCGGCTTCAGAAAAACAAAGCCTAACCGTTCCGCTAATTCGTATACACCATAGAGAATTCCCCTGCTTTCCCTGGCCGTGATAACTATCCTGTTTTTACCCACAGTCAACCGATAGCCATCCCATTTTATTCCGGAAAGATTAGGATTCTCATCGTTTGGCTTGCTTCCTTCATTCACCAGGGTTAACTGAAACTTCCGCGTCTGACCGGAACTTCCCTTCCGCTGGACGCTGCTTCCTGAAAGTTTTAACAACCTTTCCAGTTCAGACACAGCGTAGGCGTAAACCGTCTCATCTTCAAAACTCTGGGGAAAAAGGCTCATCTTCCGGGATAGTCTGAACATTAATCCCCCTACCGGCGGTTTTCTCTGCCGTCAGCCGGTGGCTCTCCTTCTGGTTGCGTTGGAGGCAACGGAGAAGGCAGGGTTACCTGTTTGATAAGATTCAAATCCTTGTCGTACTTAATAAGCTTGTCGCCGATGGAAACAATGAGGCCACCGTCAGGCGTTGGAATAATCTGTTTCTCCAAAAACATCGGACCTCGCCCGATTTCTGGTCTGACGCCTCCGCCTGCAAATGGCTGTCGGTCTCTTCTTGGCTTTTCCCCTTCTTGAGCCAGTAACGACCCCCCGATTAAAAAAATTAGCAACGCCACAACTATTTTTCTGCTCATCGGCCCTCCTTTTTACTCACTCGGTTCTGTTAAAGACTTTTAGGTTGCTTTTTTTGGTCAATGGTTTTTTAACTTTTTATCTTACGCCGTTCCTTCCCCCACTGTCAAAAAAGGAAGGGACAGCTGGCCAACGAATGGCGCAGGCACAGTTACAGGACAGGACGAAAAGCGGTAGCGTTCGGTAAGCGGACCGACCAAGTTCAATCGGGACGCCATACCTTACTCGGCGCTGTCTGAATTCGCCACATGGCGAATGAGTTCGCCGAGATGCCGATTTCGGCGTAGTCCTTGTCTGTGCCGGAGCACCTTGAGTGAGCCAGTCTGTTCCCTTTCTTTCCATCCTTGTTTTATTCCTTTTTTGGTTCTTCAATTCCTTATCTCTCCCTCTCCTACCAAGTGTCAAAAAAGGAAGGGAATAGCTGGCGAACGATTTGCGTAGGCACAGCTACAAGACAAGACGAAAAGCACAAGCGTTCGGTAAGCGGACCGACAAAGTTCAATCGGGACGCCATACCTTACTCGGCGCTGTCTGAATTCGCCACCTGGCGAATGAGTTCGCCGAGCAGCCGATTTCGGCGTAGTCCTTGTCTGTGCCGGAGCACTTTGAGTGAGCCAGTTCGTTCCCTTCCTTTTCATTCCTCTTTCATTCCTTTTTTGGTTCTGCCTGTCTTTATCTCTCCGCCATTACCCCCCACTGTGTCAAAAAAGGAAGGGAATAACTGGCGAACCAGTTGCGAAGGCACAGATACAAGACAAGACGAAAAGCGGCTGCGCTCGGTAAGCGGACCGGACAAGTCCATCCGGGACGCAATACCTTACTCGGCGGTGTATGAATTCGCCACCGGGCGAATGAGTTCGCCGAGCAACCGATTTCGGCGTAGTCCTTGTCTGTGCCGAAGCACTTTGAGTGAGCCAGTTCGTTCCCTTTCTTCTCATTCCTCTTTTGTTCCTTTTTTGGTTCTGCCTGTCTTTGTCTCTCTCCCTATCCTTTC
>JAKPFT010000066.1 GCA_029551285.1 bacterium
AGTCAATATCCATGGCTCCGCTAACATTATACCCCAGTTAACCCCCTGAAGAAAGACAGCGCCGGTCCAGCTAAAAGTTGTCAGGGAGCATGAAAAATGGTAAACTTCTGGGCTGCTAACCGCACCCGGTGTTTTCACCACTCAGGAGAGACCATGACGGGAAAAAAGTTAGGTGCTTTCGTAGTTTTTACCAAGCATTTCCAGCCACTGTCGTTGCCCGCACTGGCCCAGACCCTTTCCGGGGTGGGCGCTGAAGGGGCTGACCTGTGTGTCAGACCAGGCTACCCCGTTAATCCGGAAAACGTGGAGGTCAAACTTTCTGAAGCCTGCCGCATTTTTTCTGACCACGGGCTGGTTATCGGTCTGGTCACCACGCCAGGTGATTTTACCGACCCGGAAAAACCAGAAACAGAGAAACTGCTGGCGGCCTGCGGTCGTTGTGGCATTCCCCTGGTCAAGCTCGGTTACTGGTTCATGGAGAGTGACGGTTACTGGAAAACAGTTGACCGCATCCGGAAACTTCTAAAAGTCTTCTCCCGGCTGGCGGAAAAACACCGGACGAAGGTGATGATTCACAACCATTCTGGCCAGACCATGGGCTTGAATTCATGCTCGGCTATGAATTTAGTGAAAGATTTTGACCCCAAACACGTCGGAATTTTCGCTGACACCGGCCATCTTTCCCTGGTAGGCGAACCCTTGCCGATGGCCTTTGACATTATCGGTGACTACTGGAGCGCCCTGGCGATCAAGGATGTCGTGCGGCAGAGAATTTTCAGTGAGGGTCGTTACCAGTGGCGTCTGAGAGTGGTCCCGCTGGGTGAGGGTTATGTGGACTGGCCTGCCTTAATAAAACTGCTCAGGGAGAAAAACTTTCCGGGCCCGATTTCCTTCCACAGCGAGTATTCCGAACTGGAACTGGACTCGGTGATTGACCAGACAAGGATGGACCTGCGATTTTTCCGAAGACTTCTCCAGACAGTTTGAGATCATCTCAAGCGGCTATCTTAACATTGGGGCACTTAAAAGCATAAAGTCTAGCCTGCCGGAGATAAAACCTGAGGCGGATGCGGCCGGTGTGTCGGATAAAACTGCCTCTTTCCGGGCCAAAAATCACCGGAGCCCGAAGTTCGTCACCGCTGATCGGCCGGCAATCCTTGCGCGAAGTCCCTTTGAGCGGCTGGAAAGTCTCTGCTTCCAGAATTTCTACCTGCACCTGACCCCGGGGGGCTTCCACGTTCAGGAAAAGCCAGGTCGCCCAATTGACCGTAAGGGGCACAGTCGTCAAACACCCTTCCTCGTCACCGGCCTGCCAGCAGGCAAAACCGTCGCGGCGCAACGTGGCTGTCCCCATGCCCGCGTTACCGGCCTGCCAGTGCTCTGTATTCTTTCCGCCATACCAGAAACGCAATCGTTTTCCCTCTGGATGCGGGACATTGGTACAGATGGTCACATGGGCACTGTCCCACTCTCCAGGTGCTCCCCGCGGCAGTATCGGCCTTTTCCGGTCAACCCGCACCCAGTCCAGACCATTTCTGGAAAAAGAGAGGAACATTTCCAGCGGTCCGTAAGTCATGGTTTTATCAGGATAGAAAAGTTGTACCAGTCCGAGATAAGCATTCCCGTAAGGGACGATGTACATCAGATAAAGTTCCGCGTTTTCCGGGTCCTTTTCGTCGGCCTCAAGCACCGTGACCATTGGTGTCCAGTGAACCAGGTCCCGGCTGCGCGCCAGCGCAATGTGACGTTTGTTCCGCAGATGATGCATCCCCTTCAACTGGAGACGCCTGATGAGATGAAAGTGCTGATAGGAACGGGTAGTGCACAGATAACACCGGTTAGCGGGATCCCACATCAAACAATGAGCGTCGCCATCCAGGGGTAACGTGGGCGGAAAATGTGGCTGCCAGCGGAAGCCATCCTGGCTCAAAAGGAAAGTGATACCCGAGGTATAAATCGGGTCGTCAAAATGCGAATAAACCGTGGCGATCAACCTGGCAGGCAGTTCCGGAAGATAATTGGGAACAACACCGCTCAGGTGATGACTTTTCACAGGTGGCACGCACAACGGTACCAGATTGTTCTTCGGTGACTGCTCCCATGGCACCAGCCCCAGCGGAGGCTTTTCCCAGTGAAACCCATCCCGGCTGACGGCATAGCCTACATTGGAAACTGTCGCCAGCCGGCTGTGAATCCGGTACCAGCAGTGGAACTGGTTTTCTGCTGGATCAAAAAGGACACTGCCGTCTATCGGGTCCTGCTGCACCGTTCCGGGATGTTTTCCGTCACCGCCTTCCCAGGGCTGCTCTGGCAGCAGTACGGGTTCCGGATGCTTTTCCATCTGGCAAACGGTAAACTCAGCCCTCTCGGCTTTTTCCACCAGATTCTGGTCCGCCATCAGGAAAAGGTCAGGTTCCACCCAGCAAGGTTCATGGCAGTTCATGGTCATCCTTTCAGTTTTACCGAAAAGTTAACTGTCTGATGGCTTCTTCCGCCACCATCTGTACTTTCAGAGCATCTTCACCGGTGACCCGTGGTCTGGTTCCCTTCCGGACCGCCTCAATCACATCCTCATGTTCAGCTCTGATTCTCTCATTGCGAACCGGGTCAAAGGTTAAAACCCGGTAACCATCCTGTTTCCAGTCATAGATCTTCATCGTATCGGTTTGCAGGTCAAGTTCCGCGGTCAACTCTTCGCCAATCACTTCCAGCGACCTTCTCTGAGGGTGTTGCAGGTAATCCATATGCACCGAAACAATCGCCCCGCTTTCGTAGCGCAGGACAGTTACGGCCAGAGTGGGATTAACCTGAAGAAGTTTTCTCCGGCCAAGGTTGTGGCCCACGCAGTAAACATCCTTAACCTCGCCAAAGATTGCCCGGAGAAAGTCAAATTCGTGGGTGTAGTCAAGCAGCAGCGAACCAATCTGCTCCCGGCGATAATCAGTGGTAGCACAAAGCAAGGTGTTATATGTTCCCACCATGGCTCTACCGCCCAGAAGATTTCCCATCTGGCCACTGCCAGCCAGATTTTCCAGATACTGGATGGAGGGCCGGTATCGCTCACTGAAACCAACGGCCAGGACCAGCCGTGCCTGCCTGGCTGCTGCCACCAGGCGTTCAGCGTGTTCCACCGTGTCCGCCAGCGGTTTTTCACACAGAAGATGAACGCCGGCCCGCAAACACTCAAGACCAACGGTATGATGGAACTGATTGGGAACAGCCACAATGGCTATCTGCGGCTGCCACGCCAGAGCCTCTTTCAGGTTGTCAAAAATGGCTATTTCCTCACCGATTGCCTGAATTTCGGGAAAGACTTCCCGCCTGACTTCGCAGGCCGCTATCTGGACCTGCCGGCGCTCGGTCAGAACACGCAGGTGCCTTTTCCCGATGGAACCACACCCGACCACCAGTATCTTCATTTTTTCCGCCACTTTTCCTCCCCGCTTACTTAAACCTGGTGAAACCCCCGTCCACCACCAGGTTGTGACCGGTAACATAGGCTGAGGCTTCTGAAGCCAGAAAGACAATCGCTCCTTTCAGGTCATAGCCGTCCCGTCCCATCCGGCCCAGCATGGTTTTTTCACTGTACGCCCGGATAAATGACTCCGGTTGCCCCCGCTGGAAGCCACCGGGCGAAATGGCATTCACCCTGATGCCGTACTGCCCCAGATAAGCGGCTGCATCATAAGTTAACCCGAGCACTCCGGCCTTGGAGGCAGTGTAGCCAATCGGGTTTTTCATTTCGGTTCCGGCATAGACGCTTCTGTCCCGGCCCACCAGGGAAGTCACCGAAGCAATGTTGATGATACTGCCACTTCGCTGTTTCATCATGATTTTGGCGGCCTCTCTCAGGCACAGGAATGTTCCGGTCAGATTCACTTCAAGGAACCCTTTCCAGGCCGAAACAGGTTCGTCCTCCACCCGGCCGGTGGAACCAGGGGGATGACCTCCAGCATTGTTCACCAGAATATCCAGACGGTGGTACCTATCCGCCACCTGCTGGAAAACGTCCCTTACTGACTGTTCCCCGGTAACCTCCAGTTTTATCCCCAGGACTTCCACGCCGATATTTTTCTCCAGTTGCTGCGCCGTTTCCCTGGCCTTTTCCTCGTTGCGGGAGGTAATCACCAGCGTGGCTCCGGCCTGGCCAAGCGCCACCGCCGCATCCAGTCCCAGATTCTGGCAACCTCCGGTAACCAGAGCCACCTTCCCTTTCAGGCTGAACAATTCCATGATATGAGGCTTGACCACCATGTTTCCCCCTTGCTTTTTCCAGGGCAAAATGTATACTTATTAACTGCAAATGTCAAGCAGACCTGTCAACAGGGAGGAATCGTGGAGAGAAAACTTCTGGTGCTGATAACAGTTTTCATTGGCAGCAAGTTTCTTTTTGCTAACCAGGCGGAAAAACCACAACCCCTGCAAATCAGGGGCAATAACACCGTTCTGGTTGATTGCGGGGACCCTTACGCCAGCGCCTACCTCCAGTATTTCTTGATGAAGTACGTAGCCAGAGAGAAAGAAGCAGAAAAGTACCTTCTGGACGCTAAACCGGCCCCTGACCGAGCGGCCGCGCCTTCCTTTCCGGTCTGCCGCGACCTCAAGAAACTGCCTTCGGAGAAGATTTTGATTTTTCTTGGTCCGGAAAGCAGCCTGCCCCCTGACTTTCTTTCTGCCGCTGACCGTACCAGATTAAAACAGGCTCGCCGGAATTCAATTCTGGTTAAAAGGTACGAGCACCACGTTGTGCTTACCAAGAAAGACGCTGACTTATGGAATCTTAATCCGATCCGAATTTTTCTGGACAGGGCTGCCGGTATCAGGATGTACGCGCCGGACGGTCCTGATGGTCTGGAATGGGTTTCCTTTCCGAAGGAGAATTTCTTTACTGTCACCGAACTGGATGTTTTTCAGGAACCTTACTTTATCAAAGCCACCTTTTCGGATACAGAACAGACCAGACTCTGGAGCCGGATGAACTGCATGGTGACCGAAGGTCTTGAGCTGCG
Organism: bacterium; assembly: GCA_029551285.1. Classification (GTDB taxonomy): domain Bacteria; phylum Ratteibacteria; class UBA8468; order B48-G9; family DSTR01; genus JAMWDF01. The sequence goes on from JAKPFT010000066.1 coordinate 5,010, forward strand.
CGCCAGTCACACCATCATTCGTTATTTCCCGCCAGAAAAGTACTACGAAAAATACCCGCAACTCTATCCCATGAACAGGGCTGGAGAAAGACCAAAGCCTTCCGGAAACACCTGGAATCCCTGTCTGGCCGATCCTGATTTAGCCGCCAGGATTGCTCTGGAAGAATTCAAGATTCAACAACCGAAGGGTTACGCCTCCTTCGGCATCATGGACTGTGCTTATGACTGCCAGTGCCCGGTGTGCCAGGCTTCTTTGAGAGAACACGGAGGCAACGCTGGTTATCTCTGGTTTACCTTTCTCAATAAGGTCGCTAAAGAAGCGGCCAGGCAGTTCCCCGGCCTTTATCTGACCACCTACGCTTACAGCAATGTTGGCGCCCCTTCCGGAATGAAACTGGAACCCAATATCATTGTGGACAATGTCATCAAGAGTTACCGCTACACAGAACCAGCCTACAGGGAAGGGATGCAAAAAGAAATTCTGGCCTTCGCTGACTTAGGCGCCGGCTGGGTCACCCATGACTGGAATTTTCAGGGAGTAACCCCGAGAATCTATACCCGAAGCCTGGCGGCTTTGCTGCAGTGGGGAGTCAGGAACGGAATGAGAGGAATTCTAACCGAGTGGACGCCGGAGGATTCCTGGTATCTGGCTGGCGCTCATTACTGGATACTGCGACAACTAATTTCCGACCCGTTTCAGGACCCTGATTCATTCTGGCGCCAGTACTGCCAGGATATGTTCGGTCCAGCCTGGGAGTTAATGTACAGATTCTATGACCTGTTCCAGCAAAAACATGTCGTGGGCGATGCCTTCTATGTGCGCGCCGATTGGCCCAGACAGGAGGCGCTGGGATTTGACCAGGATGACCTTAAGTTACAGCGGCACTGGCTGGAGAAGGCGTTGAAGATGACCCAGCAGGATGTCCTGATTCAAAAAAGGCTGAAGGCTATAGAGCGTTATTTCCGGGCCCACGAACTGCTGGTCATGGCGGTAAGCACACCAGGCCGTCTTTACCACCAGCACACGGTCCTGGAGAAGAAAACAAACTTGAACCGGGAAGCCCTGGCCTTTTATGTTAATGATGACGGGGCCAGGTTGATGGCCTTTGAAGATTACTACGAGAACATCCAGAACCCTCAGGACCAGTACTCAGGTATCCGCTTTTCTTACCGCAACAACTACTCCAGGGCGCTGGGCACAATTGTCACCGCCATCAGAGAGCAGGCCCTGCAGGGGATAGACCTGACTAAAATCAGGGCCAGCACCGTTACCGAAATCCATCAGAAAATCAGCAAAATTTTTAGAGAGAACCTGCCGGCCTCTTACCTGCCCAACCGGGCACGGAAAATTGAAAGTTTGATGAAAAAAATTGTTTATGTGCCAGAGGTTCCTCAAGGGCCTGTTTTTGACGGCAAGTTGTCTGACGCCTGCTGGACAAAAGCCGCCACGCTGGATGGCTTCACTCTGGCAGATATCTTCCTGCCCACCAGAGAGGGAAACCACACGGAAGGCAAAATCATGCGCGTCGGCAACCACCTCGTTCTCGGTCTGGTCTGCCAGCAGCCCGCAGGCATCTGGGCCAGCACACCGCCGGAAGTGCAAACCGGAACCAGCCTCTGGCGGGAAAGCAGTTGCGAAATCTTTTTCGGTCCCTACCCGCAGGCTGACGAAGAGGAATGCTGCCAGTACATCATTAACAGTCTGGGCGCCTTCCGCGGTTTCAGAAAAGCCAGGGATAACAGGGCTGGTGTCCAGTGTGCGGTAACCATAGCCCCGGATAAGAAGGCTTACACCATTGAGGTGGCCCTGCCACTTCAGGTGGCCGGTCTTTATGACTATTCCGAAATGAAAACCCTGAGTTTCAACATCATGAGAAACCCATTTTCGGCGAATACTTTCAATCCCGGAGAAAGGATTGGCTGGGCACCGATTTTCCTGACGGCACAGTTACCTGAATCCCGGGGTTTGCTTCTTTTAAAATAACATCGCCAGGCTTGCTTAGCGAAACTGGAAGGAATAGAGGTCTCCCCTTCTCAGGAAGAAACGCAGCCGGACCACCCTGCCTGCCAGGCCGGCAAGGTCAGACTTTCCTTTCCAGGAAACTACGTGGCGTAACTCATCTCCTCTGAAAACACTGGCTTCCGCCCGGGTAAAGCCGGGTAGCGGCTGGCCCTGCTCATCCGTCAGTTCCACGGCCAGACTTCCTTCTTTACAGGCAGCGTTGACCACCAGATGGTGTCCGGTGAAGAGCATTGGCCGGGTTAAAACGGCTGTCTCTTTTTCTCCTGCTCTTAACGAAACCATCCCGTCCAGCCTCATGGTGGCCCGGCCTACCGCCACCCGGTAAACATTTTTCCCGGCTCCGTCAGACTTACTCCCTTCCGGTTCATGGCCAAAAGAGGCCCCGGTGTAGTAAAGGACAATCTCATCATCCACCACCAGTAATGAACTGGGGGTGTAATGCATCGTAGCGTCCCACTCGCCCCAGCGACCGTGGTCCAGAACAGAATGGAGAGCCGGTACCAGCCGCTCCAGTTCATCCATCTCCGCCTGACCGGTGGGAACCAGCGTTTCGTTGCCAGGCCGCAGCCATCCGCCGGCACCGTTTCTGTCCCGGCAATAAAAAAGGCAGATGTCGGTGGGACCGTCAACATTACCGGCCCCCGGTCCGCTAACGTCAAAACGCACCGGCAGACCAAAGTAAACCCCTTCGTAAATGAAGGGCGTTACCTGGTAAATCTCCGTGTGAAAACGCGGGGGCTCAATAAAGTCCAGCCCCGGGTAAGCGACAGCAATACGTTTCGCGGAGCCGGCGTCATCGGCAAAACCGGCGACCAAGTTAATCAGTCCGCGTTTCATCTGCTCGGGCTTTTCTCCCCAGGCCGGCCAGGCGCTCCGCCGGATATGACGGCCAACCCGCCACTTCATAAAGGAAAAATATCCCCCGGCCAGGTCGTCCCGGCAAACAGTCACCACATCATTACCGCCGCGGCAAACACGTTGAAACTGAGTCCAGTTAGAAATCCCGTCCGGCGAAAAAGAAACCGCCATGGCATTCAGGGACGGGGAATAGATGTAAGAAGCAAATTTCTCAACCTGGTTTTTTTCTCCTGGAATGAGCACGATATTGGCGGCACTGCCCACCAGGTTATTCTTTTTTGAACCCTGAAATTCGTAAAGCCCGATGTTCGGCCTTACCCAGTGAAGGCCATCGGTACTGTAAGCCAGACACTGAGCCCTGGACCTGACAGCTTCACCCTCTCTGGCCAGTCGGCCAAAAGAGGTGTACCAGAAACTGAAAAGGCGGCTCTCCGGGTCATAATGAACTGTTGTCAGGAAACAGCAGGTTCCCTGTAATTCCCACGGGAATTCCTGTTCCAGTACCGGATTGCGCGGGTCCTTTTTGAACTTGTGAAGAACTCTCCTGGCTGACCCTATATCTTCTATGACCAGGTCATCCACCAGCAGTTGTTTCTGGGAGCCAACCACGACGACACCGTTTTTGACTTCGGTCATTCGGCCGGCTGTTTTCATCACTTTCTTCGCCGGAAGTTCCGCTACCTGCTGGAGAAGGCTCTCCCGGCCAACTAAAACCCCGCTCAGATCAGCCCCGGAAATAATTAAGGAAGCGGTCAGGGCCGCCTGCCGAACCTCCGGGTCAGCGTCAGACTCGCTCACCTTTTTCAGAAGAGAAAAGGCGGCTTCAGAATTCGGTCTCCTTCCAAGAACCCTGGCCACTCTGAGGCGAACATTTCTATCACTGCTGGAAAGCCCTTTCATCAACGTTTCAGTCGCCGCAACCGAGTTCATCACTTCCAGAGCGTAAACGGCTGCCTGCCGCACTGACGAGAAGCAACTGTCCATGGCCCAGGCCACCAGTGGAACACACTCCTGTGTCTGCAAACGGGCCAGTTCTCCGCAGACATAAAGTTGCATCGCCTCTGAACCATCACGCAAAACTTCTGCGAGACCGGTTAAGTCAAAAGGTACCTTTTTCTTTCGGAGAAGTGTGCTGGCTCTGGCCCGCTGCCAGAACGACCCGCTGGTAACGGTCTGCTTTAACTTTTCCGCCACCTCCTCATTCCAGAAAACATCCAGACACCAGGCGGCTTTACCGGCCTTAGTAACATCTTCCTCTCCCAGCGCTTTTAGAAAAGCCTTCAGCACCACAGGCCATTGTTTCTCCCGGGCAGTACTATCCTTTCTGAAAAGATTGAGCCTGACTGCGGCCCGGGCAGCAGCCATGGCCGTCATAGTATCTTCAGATAGAAGACAGAGATACAGTTGCGCACCCAGCAGCCTAACCACCCGTTCATCAGGGACAAGTCTGGAGAGAAAAGACTGTCTGACCAGAACATTTCTGTCAGCCATTATTTCCCAGGCCAGGGCTGGCCAGGCTACCAGAAGTTCTGCCGTGCTGGCTAAAACACCAGCCGCTAAGAGTCTTACTTCCGCGTCCTGGTCCCTGATGGCTTTCTCCAGCAGCGAGCTGAAAAGGGAACTTTTCCGGATGTTTTCCAAACAGGCAGCCGCATCCGCCCTCAACCGGGCATCAGGTTCTTCCAGCGCGGCGGCCAGCGCCTGGTCAAGACCAGCCATGGAGTATTTCTTCATTTCCGTCAGAAGATGTCTTTTTACTCTCAGGGTTTTCGCACTCCGGAACAGGTCCGGAAAAAGAGCATGGGCTTGCGGAAAATTGGCAGCCAGTTGAGAAATAGCCACGGTAATCGGGTAGAGGTCTCCTGACTCCTGCTTGATTTTCTTAATCAGTTCTTCCATTTTTTCCACCCTTTGCTGGCTGTAGACCGGCAGAAAAAACAGGTTGGAACAAATCAGTAACCATAGCAGATGTCTCTTCATTTCCCGCTTTTGACCTTCTGTTCAAAGACGACGCCAGCCGCTTATCAGCTGAACCTGAATCGGCCCACCATATACTGGAGCTACGCTTTATGGATAAATTCAGACCCCATCAGTGTCATCGCACAGAAGTTGCGGCCATCACTGACAGCGCTGCTGGAAATTAGAGTCCGGTTATACCGGCAGGAAAAAATCCTCCGGGTCTTTCTGAGAGAGAAAAACAAGCCTGAAACCGGAGACAATGAAACATATCCTTCAGGGTTGCTGGTAAATAACCCGCGGACCCCACATAAAGTAAAGGCAACCAGGATGGTTACCGTTACCGATGTTGCCACCGATGTCCGCAATTGGCGCCAGGGTACTGACCCGGGCTTCAATCTTTTTCCCATCTTCCGACTTAATTCGGTAAACCCTCGCCAGACCCAGCCAGGTGGGAGATTTTTTCACTGTTTCCTTACTGGCGGCTATCTTGTTAAGTTCCAGAGCCATTTCCACCTGCCAGCCCTGTTTTGTCCGGCTCACCCTGGCCTGGGTCACCTGGCGGCTGTCCTGAAGGGCATTGTTGATGTTCACCCTGACGACATGGCTGGTAAAACCCTGATGGTGGAAGTTCACCGAAATAGTATCGTCCTGAAGCATCCTGGGGTAGGCACCAGAATCAGTATTTATGCCGGTAACCTGACCACCCAGCGCGCTGACATCACCCTGACAATCAAAGGCCAGAAAAAGTTTCTCTCCGTTCTCCACCGCCCAGACAGTTGTGGAATAAGGCGACTGGTCATCCACAGAAAAAACCTCAAAGAAATGGCCTGAGTAAGCCGGCTCACCCCACTCTTCCGGATGAATTTCTCCGTCAATTACCGGCGGCTGTTTCACCTGCCTCACGAAAAGGTAGCCGGTCTTCACTAATTCCCTTAGTTTCTCCAGAAGATGCCCATCCCCGAGCCCTTTCTTCTCTTTCAGGCTGGCCATCACCTTCAGATTCACTTCCTCAGGAGAAATACCTTTACCGGGCTCAAAAGTCTGGCTAACAATCTCTTCTATCAGACGATGAATTACCCTGATGGTACCGCTGCTGCGGTCAAAGTAGTGACGCAATTCTTCATACTCCATGGGATAGAGGGCATTTTTCAGAGCCATGGCTTTATCATAGGTTTTCCTCAGCGGTTCCAGAGTGAACCATTGCTTCAACAGAGTAAAGACTTGCTCTTCCGGCATATTTTCCTGCTGGCTCCAGTCGGCCAGTTTCAAACTGAGACTGTACCGGTGGGAGAGAAGTCTTGTCAGGGCAAAACTGGTTTTGAAGAAGTTAACTCTTTCGGCCACCGCAGGACGGTCAGGCTCAACCCTGGCCGTGGCTGCCAGTTTTGCCGCTTTCTCCAGAAGAGACCAGGCAAAATCACATTTTTCCGGAGTAAAAATCTGCAGCTGTCTGGCGTCATTCAACCAGCGGTAGTTACTCCTGGTACTGGTTAAGGTCTGGGTACACCACACCTCTTCCAGATACTGGAAATACTGCTTCATCATATCCGCAGCTGGCCCGAACATGTTCCGGTAATACTCATCAAGAAGGCTCTGCTCGTCCTGCTGATTGTTCCACAGCATGGTGGCAATCAACCAGTATTTCGGTCCATCCAGCCCCCAGTTCGGATAATCCTCAGCCACAAAGCCATCGCAGCCAACTCCGTAACGTTGCTTGATGTTTTTAATCAGGTAGCGGTGATAGATCCGGGGAATAATAAACCCTCGTCCGTAAACGTATTCATAAACACCCATCCGGCTGGCCAGACGGCTCCACCGGTGGACCAGTTCTGTGAATTCCGCAACCTCATCAGGGTCAAAAAGTTGAGCGCTATCCCTGGTCAGATATGGCACAATCATGGGATGAAGTTTCAAAATGCCTTCCGGCAAGGTGGAAAGCGTGGCGTAGGCCAGACAGCCCAGCCTCTTCTCCGGATAAACCCTGGCCACCTGTTCGGCTACGGCATTGTAAAAGGAGAAAAAAGCATAGGCAATTCGCTGGTTTTTATCGGTAAGACTGGCCGGGGCCAGCGCCTGACATCTGGCGCACTGGCAGTACCGGTTAGAGTCGTTCATGCCCACGCTGAAACTACCTTCTTCAGGATTGTTTTGGAAATAATCAATCGCTGCCCCGGCGACCAGTTTCACTACCTCAGGGTTGGAAATACAGGGCTGAAAATCATACTTCCTTTCCGGCGGGGGGACATACCTTTTCCCGTCTATTTCCGGGAAAAATTCAGGATGGGTCTGACCGTACTTTTCCGGGGGAATAATACCCACCAGGGCATGCGAATACTTATCCCGCTGTCTCATGCGAAAAGAATGCCGGGGCATGTGTCTCATCCACCTCATCCGGAAGGAAGGTTCAACCACCAGATTCAAACCACCCGGCACGGTAACGGTTTCCCTCTTAGGGATGTGGTCAAAAAGGCCAATCATACCATCTTCCTGGGGCATCCAGAACCTCGGTTCTGGACCGTACCAGCGGCACCCGGCAAATCTTTCCAGCAGTTCGTAAGCAGCATAGTGCGTCCCCCAGATGTGTTTCCCGCAGATAAACAGGTCTTTGCCCTTAGCCCGGATAATAAACCCGTCATCGTCTATTCTTTTCAGGTCTTCCCCGAGAACTTCAGTTACCCGGGGCTGTGTTCCCATCCAGATGCGACAGTTGTATAACTCATCCAGGTTTTTTTCTTTTAGAGAGCCAACCCTGACAACGGGCACATCGGCTCCGGTAATCAGCTTCAGGTAGCGCTGCAAAATCGTGTGGCCTCCCCAGAAAGGAAACCTGTAAGGTGGGTCCTGATCAGCGATGATAATGGCGCTCCTGGCTCCAGCGCCGGCTAAAACAAGCCCGGTCTCCTGGCTGGCACCACGCTGCGAAAAGAAAACCAAAAAGGGGAAGAAGCACACTCCGAGAAAAAACCATTTTTTGTCCATTTTTACCCTCTCCCTCATCCCTTCAGCGGCACCTCCGGCGGCTGCTCGCATAGCCGCAGCAGTTCCTCAAGATCGGCTTCAGCCAGACATTCCACGGTGTCAGCCGCTCCGTAGTAAATCTTTACCCGGCCATCATCCTCTACTACCAGGCCTCCTGGAAAAATCACATAATCCCGGTAGCCCTTCGCTTCACAGGCTATTTCCGGCTCAGGGACTATCAGCGGTTCTCTCATCAGACCGATAACCCGCCAGGGTTCTTTCAGGTCCAGCAGCGCCAGTCCGGCGCAGTATCGTTTGTTCCAGTTTCCTTCCCAGCCCCAGTGCCGGGATAAGTCTATGTCCACGCCGTGAAAAACCGTAAGCCATCCTTTCTCTGTTTTCACCGGCGGTGCGCCGGGGCCCACCTTGTTGTTAACCCATGGTACCTGGTAAGTCGCCAGCACCACCCGGCTCTCTCCCCAGAATCTTCCATCAGGCGAGGTAGACAGCCACATATCAAACCGGTCGCCAGGCCGCAGGTATCCGGCAAAAGGCCTTTCCAGTCTTACTATCTTTCCCCCGATTCTTTCCGGGAAAATAACCATATTCCTGTTATCCGGCACCGAGACATTCAAAATCTCCCATTTCTCAAAGTCATCTGTCACCGCCACACCCGCGCAGGTGCCATGGTTGCTGATAGCAAAACTCATGTAAACTCTGCCTTCCAGCACCGTCAATCTGGGGTCGTAAGCGCGGGCCAGAGGATGCTCCGGGTCTCCATTTAAAGGTTCCCTGGCAACTTCCCAGGTGACGCCGTCCCGGCTCCAGGCCAGTCCTAAATTTCTGCCAGTAATCTTTTTCTTCTCCACTTCCCCGTAGTCATTCCGAAAAACCATGACATACCGGCCCTGATATTTAGTTACCCCGGCATTGAAAACCAGCATGGCCGGGTAAGGTACATCCTTTGCTGAAAGCACCGGGTTGGCCGGATGTCGCCGGATGCAGGGATGGGTCTTCCAGTTCACCGAATTCATTCTTCCTCCTCTCCTGTTCAACAGTTCTGTCAAAAACTTTGAGTTTTTTAGTCTCTTCTTATGTCATCAAAGGTTTTGCTACTCCTCATCTCTCCGCTTCCTCTCCACTGTCAAAAAAGGAAGGGAATAACTGGCGAACGATTTGCGAAGGCACAGATACAAGACAAGACGAAAAGCGGACGCGCTCGGTAAGCGGACCGGGCAATTCCATCCGGGACGCAATACCTTACTCGGCGGTGTCTGAGCTCGCCACCGGGCGAGCGAGTTCGCACCAGCAGCGATTTCGGCGTAGTCCTTGTCTGTGCCGAAGCACTTTGAGTGAGCCAGTTCGTTCCCTTTCTTTTCATTCTTCTTTTATTCCTTTTTTGGTTCTGCAATTCTTTATCTCTCCGCCATTACCCCCCAATGTGTCAAAAAAGGAAGGGGACAGCTGGCGAACGATTTGCGAAGGCACAGTTACAAGACAAGACGAAAAGCGCACGCGTTCGGTAAGCGGACCGGAAAAGTCCATCCGGGACGCAATACCTTACTCGGCGGTGTATGAATTCGCCACCTGGCGAATGAGTTCGCCGAGCTACCGATTTCGGCGTAGTCCTTGTCTGTGCCGGAGCACTTTGAGTGAGCCAGTTTGTTCCCTTTCTTTTCATTCCTCTTTTATTCCTTTTTTGACACACTACCTATTCACTATTCAAAAAGAAGCCAGCCCCGGGACTCATAACTTGCATGAGCGCCGGTGGAAGGGAACCAGGCAATGCCCGTATGGCCACCGGTTCCCACATTTCTCACCATGTTCAACCGCAGAAATCGGTAACGGTCTGGTCCAAACCGCAGTCTTGACCAGGCAATTTTCAGTTCAGCCTGCCAACCATTCTTATCAGAGGAAGCGGCGTAAGCTGCCACGGCCTGCTGGTCTCTTTCCCAGAGTCCGCCACCGTGAGCGATAATCACCTGCATCAGTCTGGTCCTGTCGACTGGCGCCTCCTGGTAGTTGATGGCATCAGCCAGTTCAGCCTGGCTGGCATCGGGATTGAGAAAAATTTCCACGCTGGGGTATTTCCAGGCAGGGGCACCATAACCCTGGCAGGACGGCTGTTGAGCAATATCCGGCTGCTGACAGCGAAAGCCGATATAAAGGAAGTTCTCGTCCCAGAGAAAACTGTACTCTGTCTTCAACTGGCTCACCTGACCACTTTTCCAGGCAAACCACGGACGGTCCTCATGCCATTGCCAGGCGGCTTCGTTGGCCTGACCGTCAATCTCAGGTGGCTGGCTAACCCGGCGGGCTACAGTAATTCTTCCGGCCATGCTTAAAAGTTCCTCAAGACGCCGGCAGGCTACTTCGTCCTGCCAGTCACCGGCCGCCCCTTTTATTGCTTCCTGCGCCAGAACCTTCAGCCGGCCCGCCTCGCGCTCGCCGGACTGGAGCGCAGCCAGTACCTTGCTCCAGGCCAGTTTCAGGACAACTTGCCGGGAAAGTTCTGCCCCGCTTTTGATTTCTACTCCGCCCAGAAACTTAGTGGGGTCACCCTTTTGAATCTTCTCAATATAGGCTTTGACATCCTCCCGGGGAGCTTTTCGGTCACCCTCAATCAACGCCGCCAAAAGCGTCTTTCCGTCAGCACCCTCAGCCAGCAACTGCCTGGCTCTTTTGTAGGCATGGTACTGCTGTACAGTAAGTTCTGTGATCCGGAAGGTGGAGGCAAAGTATTCAATCCTTTCCCTCACTTCCTCGCTCCGGGCAAGCCGTCTGGCGGCTTCTATATCCTTCCAGCGGGCCGCCACATCCTCCGGCGCAAAAATCTCTAACTGCTTATCGTCCCCGTAGAGAGCCAGTTTGCCCAGAGAAGGTCCTGCCTTCATGCCGTTCCTGTTCCAGGTATCTTCCAGACCGCGGAAGTAGCGCTCCATCGGTCCGGCTGCTTCTTGAAAAACTGCCTGGCACCAGGTACGCAGGAGCCTTTCAGGATTCTGTTTGGGATTCCACAGAAGTTTCTCCGTGAGCCAGGCCTTTGGCCCATCAAGGCCGTGGTTGGCGTAAATCTCCGCGTAAAAGCCGCTGCCAGGGCAGCGGCTGGCTACAAAGCGTAAAAACTCCGCCAGGTGCCTGGTATAAAGTCGGGGAACACTGTATGGTGCCCCGTAAAGGTATTCGTAGACACCAATTCTGTCCACCCTTTCCAGCCAGGCTTTTGTTACTTCCAGATCTAACTTTCTGGCTTCAGGATTGTACCAGTTGGCCCGACTGTAACAGAGGTAGGGAATAATGTTGCGTTCCACCCTGAAGGCCGGCGGAAATTCTGCGCCGGCATAACCCAGAACACCAACGAATTTCCCCGGATGAGACTGAGCAATGGCTGCCGCTACCTGGTTGACAAAATGGTAGTACCGGCCACTCCGGGGCGTCTGCCTGCCAGCCACGGTTATGGAAGGGCTGTCCAGAGCCCGACAGCTTTCACACTCGCACCAGCCTCCGTCGGTCATGCCCAGACTGATGGATTCAGCCTCAGGATGGGTATCAAAATACTTACGGCACTTATCAATAACAATTCTTACCACTTCCGGGTTGGACAGACACGGAGATGCCGCGGCGGAACTGGAAACGATCTGGCGCCGGCCATCCCGGAAGGGGAAATATTCCGGATGGGTCTGACCAAATTCCTCCACGGTGATAAAACTGTGCAGATTGTGATGGAAGGCATAACGGCCATGACCTGAATGAAGCCGCCAGGGCATTTCCGGAAGAGAACGCAGTCCCCGGTTAGTATTGAGCGCACTGAAGGCCCGGGATTTAAAGGCTGGTTCTTCCACCCTTATCCCTGTGGGTATCACTACCCGACTGTGCCGGGGTACCACCAGCCCGCAGTCAGCCGGGAAGTAGGAATCAATACCCAGATATTCCCGCAGAAAGTCTCCGACGGCCCACAGACAGGAGTAGTCTGAAGCCCCAATCAAAAAGGTTTCCCCCGGTTTGACCGCCACTAAGTAGCTATCCCGGTCAAGACCGGCCAGTCTTTTCCCGAAAAGAGACAGTCCCCGGTCTGTCCGTCCCACAAAGATAGCCGGGGACCCTGACAGCGGCTGATACTCCTTTTCCGGCACAATAGCCAGTTTTCTGCCGGTGGAGCGCTCCACCATCTTCTGAAGAAGTTCGGCCGGCTTTCTGGAAACGACCGTATTGTCCGGAACAACGATGGTGGCACACTTTTCCCCATCCACCAGAGTAAAGGAAGCGCTGAACGACAGGGAAACTGCCACCAGAAAGAACAAGGGTACTTTTCTTGGCATAAGCCACCTCCTGGTGTAAAATTGTATCCGATATGTTGTTGCCTGGCAAGGTAGAAATATTTGACGGTGTAAGCGCTTTTTGATAATATGCATACAAGCATGAAACCGCAAACAAAAAAGTTAATGAGCCGGGTTCACCGGCTCCTTCTCCGGAGTCATCAACCCCTGACCGAAAACGTTCTGGCCAGCAGGTTCAAGGTCAGCCTGACGCCGGTCCGGGAGGTGATCAAACATCTGGAAATGGAAGGCATCCTTGTTTCCGGAAGAAATCGGGGGATTACTTTCCGTCCCTGGCAACTTGAGGAGTTGCGGCACGTTTACGAAATTCGCGCGCTGCTGGAAAGTTATGCCACCAGCCAGGCGAGCAGACATCTGACTGAGAAGGATTTGAAGACCCTTTCCCGGCTCAGCCGTCTCTACCACCAGGCGCGGCAGCACCAGCGAGGACACCAGGCCTTCGTCCTGGACCAGCGTTTCCATGAGAAAATCCTTGCCGCTTCAAAAAATACCTATCTTGTCTCCGTTATGGAAAAAGTCAGACTCATCTACTCCTCTATGTACCTGCGTAACCGCTATTATCCTTTCACGGCCGACATTAATCCCTACACTCACGAGAAGATCACAGAGGCGCTGTTCAGAAAGGATGGCCGGCAGGCTGCTTCTCTGATGAGGAAACATATTTTATGGTCAGGGAAGATGATTCTGAAATGGTTGAGGAAAGAGGAAGCCGCCCCGCGTTCTTCCCGAAAATGAAGACAATCAGAAGGTGTTTCAGCCGTCACCCCGTCTTAGTTTTTCTCCTGACAGCCATCTCCGCCACAACCTTAACTTCCCTGCCGGCCCAGGCCAAAGAGTTCTTCCCCCTGGTTGATGGCAAGCGCCAGGCGGTCCTCGTCGGCCAGAGTCTCTTCCTGAGGCAGGCCGTGGAAAGATGCACTGGCGTGAAACTGAAGGTAATCCCGGAAAAAGACTATCATCCGCAGCCAGAAGATTATCCTGTTTACCTCGGACAATCCAGAAAGGCTCAGGAACTTTTGAGCCGGGAAATTTCCGCCCTGGACAGCGAAGGGTATATCTTTCTCATCCAGCCCTCTCTGGCCATTATCTACGCCGGTCCAGCCCGGACCGACACGGGAGAACCCCAACTGTGGGCTGAGGCAAACTTCTGCCGGGACTACTTTGGCGTTGACCAGTACTTTCCTGGTGAATTAGGCCAGGAGTATCCCAGGCTGGAAAAAATTCTCATCCCCTGCGAATTGCGCATAGAAAACCCGGTTTTTAAGCACCGCCACTGGAGCGGTTACTGCGGTAAAGCCGGACCGGCCTGGAGAGTCAGGGCTTCAGGTGGTGGCGGCCGGTTTCAGTTCCACCACAACCTCTGGCGAATTATTGACCCGGCAAAGTACGCCCAGCATCCGGAATACTTTCCGGTCATCCCGGAAGAGACCAGAAAACACCTGCCCCTTTACCAGAAGATTAAGTCAGGAGAAAGATTCGTCCCGCCACCAGGCCAGAACACTTCCTGGCAGCCGTGCGTGAGCCATCCTGAAGTTTTAAGCCTCACCGTAGAAACCATCACCCATTTTTTTGATGAGCACCCGCAAGCAAACTCTTTCAGTTTAGGGATCAACGATGGCGGTGGTTTCTGTCAGTGCGCTGAGTGCCTTAAAATTTTCCCGGAAGGCCTGCCGCCGTCTTCCCGACAGGCAAACGCTTACCGGATGTACCGCTTTTACCAGCAGGTGGCCGAGCAGGTGGCGGTCAAACATCCCGGCGTGAGACTGGGTTTTCTGGCCTACAGCGACCTTAATACCTGGTATCCGGAAAAACTTCACCCGCTGCTCATGCCTTATCTTACCCAATCCTTTGCTGACGCTTTTGACCCGGTTTACCGGGAGAAAAACTATGCCAGCATCAAGAAGGTCTCCTCCTTCGCCACTCACTCTGGCCTCTACGAATACCTCTACGGTGAAGGTTTCCTTATTCCCCGGCTGTATCTGCGTCAACTGGCAGAAGGTTTGCGTTACGCGGCGGACTGCGGAGCGGATGGCTTTTACGCTGAAGCCTACCCCAACTGGGGACTGGACGGGCCCAAACTCTATGTCCTGGAAAAACTACTGTGGCAACCACACCAGGAAGTGGACGCTTTAATCCGGCAGTGGTGTCAGGGGCTGTTTGGAGAAGTGGCGCCTCTGATGAAAGACTACTTTGACTTTCTGGAAAGAGCCTGGTGTCAGCAGAAACCTTCCAGCGCCAGTCGGGGAATGTACCGACTGCTTGGTTTCAGGTACAAGAAGGAACAGCTCACGGAAATCTTCCCGCCAGAAATCTGCGAACAGGCCTGGCAGAAACTGCTGGCCGCAGAAAAGGTCGCCAACCAGCTTCACCTTCCCGATAGAGTGCGCCGTCGCATCACTTATTTCCAGGAGAGTTTTGGCGCCACCAGACTGGCCAGCCAGAGGTTTCACACCGCGGCGCGAATGAAGGCGATGCTGGAGCAGGAGAACAAGGAGAAAAAAGAATTGCCGCTGGAAGATTGGATACTGGCTCTGAATGAGTGGGCCCGTCTTTCTAACCTGAACAGTTATATGGCCAGGCTGAAGGTTTCAGCGCCAGGCTCCTTTCAGGCTTTTTGCCAGGAGAAAACAACCGGAAGTCAACCTTATGCCTGGTCCGAGTGGGATAGTGAGCCGCTGGTATTGCGGCACCTGGTGGATAGGTTTCTTCATCAGGCTACCCGGGAGAGAAAATTTGCCAGCCGCCAGGAGTTAACCGATTATCTCCTGAACAGGTTACAAACAGTCGGTCAGAACCTCAATCTTAAGGGAACTCCCTGCCAGCAGGCCGTCGTTCTC
>JAKPFT010000075.1 GCA_029551285.1 bacterium
CTGTCAAGAGCATAAGATTCAACACCGAACTATTAAATTTAAGCATCCCTGGACTAATGGTATGGTAGAAAGCTTCAACAAAAAGATAAAGAAAGACCTCTTGACAAAATATCGATTTCAGAGTATATTTGAATTAAATAACAGACTTTTGGAGTTTGTTGATGATTATAATCACGATAAAAAGATTAAGAGCTTGGGCTATAAAACACCATCTCAATACCTAATGGAAACAAAGAATATTATCCTACAACGTATCGTTAACTAACACTTATTTACCTCGTGAATATAATCCTGTAGATGCGGTTAGAAATCCTACTGATTTAGCTATATGGATGTATGAAAATCAAGGTGCTCAAAGGTTTGGTGCTGACAGTAGATTATTTGTTGTATTGCTGGACAAAGATAATCCTGAAAGAAGTTGGGAATTGAAAAGAAGTTTTGACCTTGTATTTCAGAAGATTGATGCTTTTTTTGATAGAGAAACGGTTTCAAAGGAAGACGAGATTGTTTTTACTTTTGGAAGAAAAACATATACAGCAACATATACAGCAGTAACAAAGATGCTAATAGTAACAAAGTGAAACCGCCACTTCATCTAACACAGCATAAAAGGTTCGTGCCTTACGGCACTCACCCAAATTTTTGCTTCGCAAAAACTTCTTTTATGCTGGGAACGTTATCTGCAATCGCTTTAGTGAGGTGATAAGATGATAAGAATAAATACTCCATGTTTCTTTGCCCTTTGCACCGATAGAACGGAAAAAGAATGTATTGAAAAAGGATTATTTGGTGACAAAGAATGGCGTTTACTCCACCTAAAATCAGTAAAGAAAGGAGATGTCGGGTTTTTATTGAACATCACTCAAGACCAACTTCTCGGTATTTTTGTAGCAGAAAGTGAGGCACAGCTTGATATTGACCCAAAGGCTTGGAGCGGTAATTTCCGTGCTCAAATAAGAGTAAAACTAATCGACAAACTACAAAGAGTTGAGGAAGCCTCAAAGAAATTAGAGAAAATTATAGGGCTTAGACCAATAAAAAGGGCCCAGTTTCCCTATCGCGTCCCCGAAAGTAATACATATGGCCCTGATATCACTGACAAAATATTACTCCTGTTCAAAACTACTGACAAAGTCACGGCTTATTTTAAAATTGCACAACCAGAAGAAATTGGTTCATCTCCAGAATACAGATTTGAGGATGTTGCTGGGCTAGATAAAGTAAAACATTTCATATACCAAAGAGTTCTTGCACCATTTGAGGATGAGCAAAAAGCTTATGAATTAAGGTTACGAATAGGTGGGGGCATTCTACTTTTCGGTCCACCAGGCACAGGAAAGACACTTATAGCGATGGCGATAGCGAAACATATCCAAGCAAAATTCATAGATATAAGTCCCTCTGTAATCATAGGTTATCCTGGCGAAGCTGAAAGAAGAATAGAAAATATATTTGCATCCTTAGATAAAGAACCTCGAGCAGTTGTATTCCTTGACGAGGCAGAGTGGGTGTTATGTAAACGAGAAGAACAAACATCATCAGTAATGCAAAGAATTACCCCGGTTCTATTAGCTCAATTAAGTAGAATATTTAAGCGAAAGGAGAAACCTATTATTGTTATTGCTGCGACAAACAAACCTGCAATGATAGATACGGCATTCCTCCGTCCAGGGAGATTTGATAGAATCTTTTACATAGGATTGCCAGATAGAGATGCAAGAAGTGAAATCATAAAAATACATCTCAAAAATAGAGTAAATGAATTAGATGATGATCAAATATCAGAAATTGCCGAAAAGTTAGAGGGTTATTCAGGTGCAGATATAGAAAACATTATCGAAGATGCAGCATTTAATGCTTTCGAGAGAAGAAAAAATGGGAATATTAAAATAACAAAGGATGACATTATAAGTAGTGTTGAAAGAATGTCTAAATCGGTTACATCGGATGAGGTAAAGCAAATAGAAAGATGGGCAGAAGAACGAGGTATAGAAACATAAATAAGCATGAGAATTGAAATGACTGGAAAAATAGCGACTGCAGATAACACGGTGTTTGTGGGAAGCTACGCTTCCCCAAATTGGCTGACGCCAACTTCACGAACACCGAAACCGTTAGACGCAATAATTTTTGGATATTAAGAAACCGACTAAAAGATTTTTGAAAAAACTCGTCGGTGAGCGTCTGGATTTTGCTCAAAGAAAGTTCTGACATCGTCCAGCAGACACCACTCTGCCGGGATATTTCTTCAAGCAACCTCAACGGCCAAGGATTTCCGATAGGTCATTTTCCGGTGTGGTGATGGCCCGAAGTTGAAACTTTTCCTGGAGAACCTTCCAGATTCCTGGAGAAACAAAAGCCGGCAGTGTCGGTCCCAGCCGGATGTTCCTGACACCAAGCGAGAGCAGGGTCAGCAGGATAACCACGGCCTTCTGCTCATACCAGGAAAGCACCAGAGAAACCGGTAGCTCGTTAACACCTTTTTTCAGAATACCGGCAAGCTCCACCACTGTTTTTATGGCCGAATAGGCGTCATTGCACTGACCGCAATCCAGCAACCGCGGAAACGGTCCAATGCTTCCAAATTGCAGGTGGTTAAAACGGAATTTTCCGCAGGCCAGGGTCAGAATGAGGCAATCATCCGGAACCATTCTGGCCAGCTCAGTGTAATAGTTCCGACCAGGCCTGGCTCCGTCACACCCTCCAATCAGAAAGAGATGCCGAATCTTGCCTTCCTGGTGTGCTTTAATAATCTCGCCAGCAGCCTGAGCCAGGGTGTGGTGACCAAAACCAACAGTGAGGTTAGGACCGTCAATCTCCTCTGGAAAACCGCCGCAGCTTAAAGCTTTCTCAATTACCTGGCTGAAATCCTTGCGACCATCTTTTTCCCCGATGTGGACCACGCCAGGCCACCCTACCACCCCGGTTGTAAAAATTCGTTCCTGATAACTGTCTCTGGGCTTCTGCAGACAGTTGGTCGTCATAAGAATGGCTCCGGGAAACTCGTCAAATTCTTTCTGCTGGTTCTGCCAGGCCGTACCGTAATGACCCACCAGGTGCGGGTACTTTTTCAATCCGGGGTAACCATGGGCCGGCAACATCTCGCCGTGGGTATAAATCCAGATGCCTCTGCCTTCTGTTTGTTGAAGCAACTGCTGCAAATCATACAGGTCGTGACCAGAGATTAAAATAGCCGGGCCCTTATGCTTACCCAGCCAGACTTTAGTGGGGACAGGATGGCCGAAATGACCCGTATGGGCAGCGTCAAGAAGTTCCATACAGGCAAGATTCGTCTGTCCCAGTTCCATAATGAGCGTCAGGTAATCAGCCGGAGAAAGGTCCTCCAGCAGACTGCACAGTCCTCTGATGAGGAAGGCATTGACCTTTTCTTGCCGGTGACCAAGAATGGCAGCGTGGTCAGCATAAGCCGCCATGCCTTTCAGCCCGTAAAGCATAATCTCCCTTAGACTGCGTATTTCTTCGTCCCTCCCCAGAATTTCCGGTAGCGCCACCGCCCTGGCGTGGCTTAAAACTTCCCTGTCTGCCGGTATGGTCCATTCAGCCGCTGCCTTCAGACACTGGCTGGAAAATTCTATTCTGGCCCCCTTTTTCCAGAGGTCGGCCCTCAACTTTTCCTTACTCTGGTCAATCTGCTCCACCAGACCTTTCAACTTTTCAGGGTCAAAATTGACATTGGTCACCGTGGCAAAAAGCCCCTTCACAATTAAACGTTCTGCCTCCCTATCGGTAAGAGCATGCTCCCTGATTATCCGGCCATAGGCCGCCAGTCCGATCAGGCTGTAAACAAGAAGGTCCTGCCAGGCAGCCGCTTCCGGAGTTTTCCCGCAGACACCTTTCATCTGACAGGCCCGACCGGCTGCCGTTTGCTCACACTGCCGACAGTACATTTCCATCACGCCTCCTTTTGTTTTTCATTTTCTTGGCCGAAGCCAGATTTTTTATGGTAACTTCCTCAAAGTGGGTGTTAATCTCTTGCTCCATTTTTCCCAGTCGCCGGCTCAAACCGCAGGTGGCCCGGCGCGGACAGACCTTGCCACCAAGAAGACAGCCTGACAGTCTTACTGGCCCCTGAAACAATTCCACCACATGCCTGACGGAAATTCTTTCCGGGGAAACCTTCAGTTTCACCCCGCCCTTTCTTCCTTCGTGAGCCTGCAGCCAGTTAGCTCTTACCAGCTGGCGGACCAGCGACCGGGTAAAAGCCAGGCTTACACCTGTCCGGCGACTGAGTTTGGCTGAAGACATGAATCCTTCCGGTTCACTGGCCACTTCCACCAGTAGTCTTAGTCCGTAATCAGTCTTTCTGGTGAGCAGTTTCATAACTGATACCATTTTAGTATTAGTTTTCCCTGCTGTCAAATGTACTTCTCCAGGGGTGTGGCTCTATCTGCTCAAGACCGGTCAGAATCTTCCCCGCCTTTATTTTTCCCGAGAGTCTCTTTCAGGAAAGAGAGAACCTTAGCCTGGTAGGAGCCAGCCTCTGCTCTAAGGCCTGCGTGGCTTCCGCTTTTCCAGTAAAGGGCCTTCGGCTCCGGCGCCTGCCGGTAAAGACGGAGAGCATGCTCGGCTGGCACGTATTCGTCTTCCCTGGAATGAATAATCAGAACCGGGCAGTGGAGTTGACCGATCACTCGCTCCGGACTGTTTTCATCAAAATCAGCCTTCAGGAAAATTCTTCCCAGAAGCCGCGAGAGTGGTGCCAGCAGGTACTTCAGTGGTCCCAGGCTGCGGTAGTAGTGACCTACCATCTCCGGAAAACTGGCAAAAGCCGAATCACTGACCACCGCTTTGATTCTCCTGTCCCGGGCCGCTGTCAGAATGGCTACCGCAGCCCCCAGGGAATATCCCCAGACCGCCACCGGCAAAGACTGGCTTCTCTTATCCTTCTGCAAATAGTTAAGTGCGGCCCTGACGTCGGCGGTTTCCTTCAGGCCAAAATAGGTAATGCGGCCACCACTTTCCCCGTGGCCGCGAAAGTCAAAAAGGAGTAGAGAAAAATGAGGATAAAGGAAGGAAACCTCTAACAGGATATCTGATTTATTCGCGGGATAGCCGTGAAGACAGACAACCACTCCGGCTGGTTTCTCTGCCGGGATAAACCAGCCAGCCAGTCTTTTGCCATCCTCGGTCAGCAACTGAATTTCCTCACCAGGCAGCCCCAGATCTTTCGGCCTGAGGCTTACAGGCATTCTTCCTGGCCTCAGAGCCCGCCAGCAACACAGCACCGTCAGCAGGAAGACGATGATGGCAGCGTCAAGCAACACCCTGAAAATAAGAGAAATCATCTTTCTCTTCCTTCTCCCGGTCAAACCAGAACATTTCATCTTTCAGCCTGATTTTATCTGCTGCCGGTATTTCTCTCGCACCCAGGAAAAAAACTTTAGATACTGTTCTGTCTGGTAGTCAGGATAGGTCCAGGGTAGAGGTTGAAACTTTCCCTGGTGAAAAAGCAGGGTAATTTCCGCATAAATACCCTGGCTCATGTATATCCGGTGGGAAAAGTCCTTGGTGGTGAACAGCACCACCCTGGCCAGGTCCAGATATCCCGGGTCCAGGTTCACCTGCCTCTGTCGCTGCCGGGTGAGAAATTCCTGTTCCAGTTCATTGGTAAGTATTTTCCAGGAGAAACCATTCTCCGGTGAAACCAGTTCTTGGAAAGAGAGAAACTTTCTTTTAAGTTCCGGCCCCATTTCCGGTTCATAATATCGCGTGAAAGTAAACGGCCAGGGACCAGCCTCGTCATCGACCCTGCCCCAGTAAGATTCCAGTCTGACCCTGGCCTGCTGATAAACTGTCTCTTCCCGGTAAAGCAGGCCGCAGAAACGTTTTACCAACCCTGGCTTTTCCGGAAGACCCATACCTTATTCTACCATCCCGGCTTCTCCTGGGGTACAATCATACTCAATGGAAAACGATACCATCGTTGCTATTTCCACGCCGGCAGGTCTTTCCGGCATTGCCTTGATTAGACTGAGCGGACCGGCGGCAATATCCATCATCCAGCGCCTTTTCCGGCCGGCCAGGAAAAAAAGTTTCTCAGACTGGCCTACCCATACGGTGCGATATGGTTTCATTGTTGATGGCCAGCGCCTTATTGACGAAGTGCTGGTAACCCTGATGCGAAAACCACGCAGTTATACCCGGGAAGACATGGCCGAAATTGGCTGCCACGGTGGTTTTACCGCGGCCAGAGCCGTCCTGCGAGCCTGCCTGAAACACGGTGCCAGACTCGCGGCGCCAGGCGAGTTTACCCGGAGAGCCTATCTCCATGGTCGGATTGATCTAACTCAGGCGGAAAGCGTTCTGGAAGTGGTGGAAAGTCGCACTGAGGAAGCCCTTTCCTTGTCCCTGTCCAAACTGAAGGGTGAACTCTCACCTGTCTTTGCCGAAATTAAGGATAAAACCCTGGAACTTCTCTCCCGGATTGAAGCTGCAGTTAACTTCCCGGAAGACTATCCGGAGGAAGAAACCACTGCTATTTCTCAAGGAATGAGGTCCTTGCTGGGCGTGTGCTTAAGACTTAAGGAAAGGGCTGGCCAGGGAAAACTTTTCGTGGAAGGAGTAAAAGCAGCCATTGTCGGCCGCACCAATGTAGGTAAATCCAGTCTGCTCAACGCTCTATTGCGAGAGGAGAGAGCCCTCGTCACTGAAATTCCAGGCACCACCAGAGACGCTCTTCACGAGGTCATAAATTTGCGCGGCATTCCTCTAACTATCATTGATACTGCTGGTTTCCGAAAAGCGCAGGGGGTAATTGAACGGATGGGTGTCGCCCGGGCTAAAGAATGGATGGACAGAGCCGAAGTAAATATCTTAGTGCTGGATATCAGCCGACCCCTGACTTTTAGTGACCGGGAATTGCTGAACCATGTCCGTAAAAAGAAGCATCTGGTCGTCCTGAACAAATGCGATTTGCCACGCCGGTTAAACCTAAAGATACTGGAAAAACTCAGCCCCTGCCCGCCAATCCACCTTTCCGCTAGAAAAGGAACTGGCTTGAAGCAGTTAGAAGACAGGCTGTACCAGTTACTGGTTGCTGGTCCAGCCACGGCTTCTCTCTATCTCAACCTCCGCCAGGAACAACTGCTAAATCATATTATCACCCAGGCCAGAGAAGCCCTGACTTCGCTGGAAAACGGGATAAGTGCGGAGTTTATCGTTGACAATCTTAAACTTATTCTGAAGGACGTTGACGGCCTGACAGGACAGCAGCTTGACCAGGAACTCCTTGACCGCATTTTTTCCAGGTTCTGTATTGGTAAGTGAGGATTTTTCCAGGTCAGCAGAGCCTTGTTGCCTGGCAGCGGCTGATGATAAAATTAGGTTTTCCCCTGAAACTCAAGCAACCGCTTCCGCAGGCGGGAGAGTTAAAAAGGAGCCACGATGAGAATAACGAAAATCTTACCTGTTTTTGTGGTTATCTTCCTGCTCACCGGCTGTGCCACCTATTACAATCCTGTCACCGGTAAAACCGAATACTCCCTTTATAGCGAACAGGATGAAATTGACATGGGAAAAGCCATTGACGCTAAACTGGCCAGGGAGAACCGCTTTATTCCCAATGAAAGAGTCCAGACGATCGGCCAGCGTCTGGTAACTGTCTGTGACCGTCAGAGTCTCATTTACCATTTTCGGACCATTGAAAGCAAAGAAGTCAATGCCTTCGCTGTCCCTGGCGGTTATGTCTACGTCTATACGGGGCTTCTGAGTAAAGTGGAATCTGATGACGAACTGGCCTCAGTATTAGCTCATGAAATCAGTCACGTTGTGGCCCGGGATAGTGTCCGGATGATGCAGACTCAAATCCTTTACTCTATCCCCACCAGCATTCTTTTCGGTAGCGGCCGTTACCAGGCTATTCAAAAGGCTGTGGATACCATTTTCACCCTGGGGATGCTGAAATACAGTCGCACTGAGGAATTGCGGGCTGACAGCCTGGGCGCTACTTACCTTTATCGGGCCGGGTTTAATCCGGAAGGAATGATTACCTTTTTCCAGAAATTGGCCAAGACGCAGGCCAGTATGCTCAAAGCCTTTGAAATCTTCAGCAGCCACCCTGATTTTGAGGAACGCATCAAAAATGTTCAGGAGACAATTAGCCAGTTAAAAGCAGGCGTCCGAAAATGAAGTCTGTAATTTCCAGAAGAAGGAGTCTGAGATGAAAGAACTGAAAGCCGCAGTGGTAGGGACAGGCTGGGTTTCCGGCGAACACATGGCGGCCTACCAGGCAAATCCTCATACGCGACTGGTCGCTGTCTGTGGCCGAACCAGAGAATCAGCCGAAAGGAAACTGAGGGAATACGGATTTGAGGCAAAGATTTACACCGAGCTGGAAGAAATGCTGCGTCGGGAAAAACCTGATATTCTTTCTATCTGCACACCCAACCATCTCCACGCCAGCCAGACAATCCTTTCCGCCAGAGCCGGCGTCAACCTCATCATTGAAAAACCGGTGGCCCTGACCGAAGAAGAACTGTCGGCTATGTTAAAGGCCGTAAGAGAGTCGTCCGTTAAGACTCTGGTAAGTTTCGTGCTTCACTGGAACCCGCTGCTGATGATTATTGATGCTCTCCTGAAAGACAATGCCATCGGAAAGATTTATTACGGAGAGGTGGATTATTATCACGGCATTGGTCCCTGGTATAAACAGTACTGGTGGAACATCAAGAAGGAAATCGGAGGCAGCAGTCTGCTTTCCGCAGGCTGTCACGCGGTGGATGCCCTGCTCTGGTTCATGAAGGAAAAACCTGTGGAAGTCTTTGCCTACTCCACCAGAAGTGCCAACGCCAGCTTTGACCGGTACGAGTATGACCCCACCAGTGTTACGCTGATTAGATTTGAAAATGGCTCTATCGGCAAGGTGACTTCTTCTCTGGACTGCAAAACACCCTATATTTTCAACATCGGCCTTTTTGGCTCCCTGGGAACCATCCGCAACAATCAGCTCTTTTCTCACAAACTGACCGGTCAAACTGGCTACGCCACTATCCCTACCATTCTCCCGGATAGCGGCGATGTGACCCATCACCCTTTTGAAGGAGAAGTCAACCACCTGGTGGACTGCCTTCTTAATAACCGAAAACCTTTTCCGGACATTGAAGACACTTCTTTAACCCACCGTCTTATCTTTGCCGCTGACACTGCGGCAGCCACCGGGAAGCCTCAGAAGATTTCTCCTTGAGAAGATTAAACTTTTGGCCACCTGACAGCATTCTCAGCCATGATTCTGTCCCTCATCTTTTCCAGCCTGGGCAAGGCGTGGTCAAAGAAGCACCGGTAAGCCTCACACAGATAATCCCGGTCTGTCAGGGAACCATTCTTCACCCACCGAAACCACAGGCAGCCATTCTGGCAGAGAAACTGGTAAGCACAGCGCTGGCAGGCCGGCGGAGCCAGCGCCTTGTAGCGGCCAAATTCTTCCCTCGCTTTTTGATAAAGAAGTTCCATCGGAGTGTCTGCGATGTTGCCTAACTTCCACCGCGCGTCCACGAAAAAGTCACAGGGATAAACATCACCATTGGCTTCCACCACCAGGTAGCAACCGCATTCCTTCAGGAAGGTGCACGCCGCCGCTTTCAGACCCAGCAACCTTTCCAGAACATTGTCAAAAAAACGCACGGAAAACTCAGGTGCTCCATCGTTGTACCAGAAATCAAAAAGTTCCTTAAGAAAAATCCCGTACTGTTTCGGCGTAATTGAAAAATCCGCCATCTTATCGTTCTGGCGGTCAACTGCCGGGATAAACTGAAGATATTTTAAGTTGCGGGAAAGAAAAAACTTTATTGTTTCCGGCAGGTTATGTCTTGTTGCCCGGCCCATGGTGGAAAGAACATTAAACTCCACGCCTGCTTCCTGAAGTTTCCTCAAGCCCTGGATCACCAGGTCATAACTGCCTTTGCCTGCGGCATCCTTCCGGTAAAGATTGTGCAGCGATAGCGGACCGTCCAGACTTACCCCAACAAAAACATTATACTTTCGGAAGAACTCAACCCACTCCCGGTTAATCAGCGTGGCATTGGTCTGAATGGTGTTACTCACCACCTGACCCGAACGACCGAACTTCTGCTGCCAGGCTACCACCTGTTGAAAAAATTCCAGCCCGGCCAGCATCGGTTCCCCGCCCTGCCAGGAAAAAAGACACGGACCGCCATCAGCGTATTCCATGGTGACGGCGATCAGCCTCTCCAGGATAGCCGGAGACATCACCTTCAGAGGTAAGGGATAGAGTTGCTCTGTTTTTCGATAAAAACAATAGCCGCAGCGCAGGTTGCAACGATGGGAAACAGGTTTGATGAGAAGTTCAGGCCGGTTCATCGCTCCAGATCAGACAAAGAGACGCCGCAGAGAACGAACGGCCTGGTTAATCCGTTGTTCGTTTTCCACCAGGGCCATCCTCACAAAGCCTTCCCCATAACGTCCGAAACCGATTCCCGGGGAAACAGCCACATCAGCCTTTTCCAGGAGCATCAGGGCAAAATTCATTGACCCCATGCTTTGAAACCGCTCCGGAATCTCGGCCCAGAGATACATTGTGGCTTTTGGCTTTTCCACGTTCCAGCCAATGCGGTTCAGGCCGCGCACCAGGACGTCGCGCCTCTTTTGATATACCTTAACCGTTTCGTCAATGTACTTCTGTTCCAGACGCAGCGCGGTAATCGCGGCCACCTGAATGGGGGCAAAAAGGCCATAGTCGTAATAACTTTTCAGTTTCGCCAAGGCCTGAATGATGCGGCGATTACCCACCGCAAAACCCACCCTCCAGCCAGCCATATTGTAAGTTTTGGAAAGGCTGTAGAACTCAATTCCCACCTCTTTGGCACCCTCTGCCTGGAGAAAACTGGGCGCCTGATAACCGTCAAAACAGATTTCCGCATAGGCTAAATCGTGAATGACGATGAGATTATTTTTCCGGGCAAACCTGACCACCTCTTGGAAAAAGTCCAGCGGCGCCACCTGAGTGGTGGGATTGTTGGGATAGCTCAGCAGCAACGCCTTTGGACCAGGATACCGGTCGTAGATAGGCAGAGAAAAATCTGGCAGGAATTGATTCGCTTTCAGCAGCGGCACATCATAAATAGAAGCGCCGGCAATGATGGCGCTGTAGAAATGACTGGGATAGGTCGGATTGGGCACTAAAATCATGTCTCCCTTATCAAAAATAGCCAGGGCCAGGTGGCTGATGCCTTCCTTGGAACCGATACAGACCACCGCTTCTTCTTCCGGGTCAAGCGGCACATCATATTTCCTTCGGTACCACTGGCATATTTCCCGGCGGAGATGGGGAATGCCGCGAGAAACACTGTACCGGTGCGTCTTCGGGTCTTCCACCGCCTCCTTTAACTTTTCAATTACCGGTGCAGGTGTCGGCATATCTGGATTGCCCATTCCTAAATCAACCACATCACGACCTTCTTTACGCGCCCTGGCCTTGCGGGCATTTACTTCCTGAAAAAGGTACGGCGGCAAATTCCTGATACGTTCCGACTCCAGATGGTCACGAAAAAGTTCCCTGTCCATAGAAGTAATTCTATGCTTCCCGAGGCTGTCTGTCAAAGGCGCCGCTGGCTGTCTGGCACTCTGGCCGTTGACGGACTTTTTATTCTGGCTAAAATAAAGCGAACTATGGGCTACTTCCCGGAACTGGAAAAAATCTGGCAGGAGTATCTGGCCTGGCTGGCTCTCGCCAGAGAACGGGGTCTGTCCGCATCCTCTTTTGCCGGAAAAACCAGCAGGTTCCTGGCGACGGAAAAGAAAAAACTGCAGGAACGACTGGAGAAAATGAGGCCTTCCCGTAAAGAACCTGATTCACTGAAAGCGATTCGTCAACTTCGTCCCTCCGGCCCGAGGCGGCTCACCGAAAAACTCTCCACTCAACAGTTACCGGACCGCCTCCTCGGCGCCTGGCTGGGACGGGCGGCCGGTTGTATCCTGGGTCTTCCCTGTGAAGGAATGAGTAAAGAGGCCATCCGGTTTGTCTGTCTCAACCATGCTCATCCCTATCCGCTGAGTGATTACTGGTCTCATGACCCCAAGCCGCTGCCGCCGCAGACCCTCCATTATGGAACCACTGCCCGAAGAAACTTCCTCAAACCTCATCTTTCCTCTATTGGCGCCGACGATGACCTGGCCTATACCATTTTAGGCCTTCTCCTTCTTGAAGAAAAAGGAAGCTGCTTCACCACCAAAGATGTGGCCCGCGCCTGGCTGAAGTACCTGCCCCTGGCCTGTACCGCAGAAGCAGTTGCCCTGAACAATCTCAAACATGGTATCTCCCCTGACCGGGCTGGCCAAGTGGATAATCCTTACTCTGATTGGATTGGCGCTGACATTCGCAGTGACCCCTGGGCTTATGCCGCGCCTGGCTGGCCGGAGAAAGCAGCAGAAATGGCTTATTACGACGCTTTCCTCAGTCACCGGGGTACAGGTATTCACGCCGCCATGTTTTTCAGCGCGGCGATT
Organism: bacterium; assembly: GCA_029551285.1. Classification (GTDB taxonomy): domain Bacteria; phylum Ratteibacteria; class UBA8468; order B48-G9; family DSTR01; genus JAMWDF01. The sequence continues at coordinate 12,481 of JAKPFT010000075.1, forward strand.
TCCGCAGCCTTTGTTTGCCAGGACCCCCTGGAAGCCATCCGGATAGCCCTGACAGAAATACCCCGTGACTGCCGTCTGGCCAGAACTGTTCGCCAGACCATTGACTGGTGCCACCGGGATAGAGACTGGGAGAAGACCACCGACCGGATCCTGAAAACTTTTTCCGGCATGAGCGCAGCCCACGCTCTCAACAACGCCGCGGTCACCGTAGCCAGCCTTGTCTACGGTGGCGGCGACTTCAGCCGGACCATTGCTCTGGCTGTCATGGCTGGCCTGGACACTGATTGTAACGGCGCCACCGCCGGTTCCCTTGCTGGAGCCATGCTTGGAGCCAGTCGCTTGCCTTCACGCTGGAAAAAACCTTTAGGTAACCAGGTGCACACCTATCTGAAAGGACACAAAAATTTCCACTCTGATGAACTGGCTGCTCGTTTCCATCGGATTGCTCTGAAAGTTCTTGACGAAAGCATCTAACCCTGGAGGACTGAATGAAGAAAGCACTCTTTGTCTGGGGTGGCTGGGAAGGTCATGAACCTCAACAGTGCGTGGCTATCTTTGTGCCCTTTCTGGAAAAAAACGGATATCAGGTTGAAGTAAGCCATTCTCTGGATAGTTTCCTTGATAAGGAAAAACTGAATCAACTTGACCTCATTGTTCCTGTCTGGACCATGGGCAGTATCACCCAGGAACAGGAACACGGGTTGCTGGAGGCGGTAGCCAGCGGCGTCGGAATTGCTGGCTGGCACGGCGGCATGGGAGATTCCTTCAGGAATAATACTGGTTACCAGTTTATGGTCGGTGGCCAGTGGGTGGCTCATCCAGGTGGCATCGTTGATTATCAGGTGAACATTATCTCGCCCGATGACCCACTGGTGGCTGACCTTCATGACTTCTGGATGCATTCCGAACAGTACTACATGCATGTTGACCCCTCCAACATTGTTCTGGCCACCACCACCTTTCGTGGCACCCGGGAAATGCCCTGGATAGAAGGCTGCACCATGCCGGTGGTCTGGAAAAGAAAGTATGGCCAGGGGCGGGTCTTCTACACCTCTCTGGGTCATGTCGCGAGAGACTTTCAGGTTCCGGAGGCTAAAACAATTATGGAACGAGGACTCCTCTGGGCCAGTCGGTAAGATGTCTACAGTTTTTCCTTTAGCAAAATGTCCAGTTCGGCCATCAGTTCCTGGATGAGCCGTTGAAAGTGACCCATTCTTTCCGGCCGCACCGACCGGCCCGGCGGCATCTTCAGACTCAGAGGATTGACAAACTGACCATTCCTCTTGAGACGAAAGTCAAGATGCGGTCCGGTGGAACATCCAGTAGACCCCACATAGCCGATAACCTGCCCTTTCTTCACTCTTTTTCCTGTGGCCATCCCCCTGGCAATGGCCGACAGATGTCCGTAGTAAGAGACGTACCCGTTGGGATGCTTGAGTTGGACCGCCTTCCCATAACCATTGGTTGTCCATCCCTGAAAGATCACCCGGCCATCACCAATGGCCGAAACCGGCGTTCCGGTGGCCGCGGCATAGTCAATACCAAGATGCGGACGGTAAATACCCGTAACCGGATGGAGCCGGCGATGGGAAAAAAAAGAGGAGATGCGGCGATAACTCAAAGGGGCTTTCAAAAAGGCACTTTCTACTGAGTTACCCTTCTCGTCGTAAAAGTCGCCTTCAAAGTAAAAGGCCCGTTGGACTGTTTCTCCCCTTTGATAGATACCAGCGATTAGATTTAGGTGTTTCACAATCTGACCGCCGGCCTGATAGCATTCCCACAGTAGGGCAAAGCGATCACCAGCCTGACAGTCAGCAAAAAAATCAATTTTGGAAGCAAAAGCCTCCGCAAACTGCATTACCAGTTCTGCGGGAACACCGGCTTCACCCATGGACTCATACAGGGAAGACTTAATCTCTCCCGCGGCTGCCGTGCGCATTTTTTTCGCCTCAATTTCTTTCTTTTCTGCGGTATAACCGCCGGTCTCTTTGTTAAACCAGACCACATAGTAGTACAGCGGGTCATCCTGATAAAACAACCGGAGGAACCTACCCTCTCTGTCAAGAATAATTTCGTATGTAGCACCAGGCTGGCAGCGTCTCACATCAAAAACCTTTTTCAGTTCATTCACAGCCTGTCCGCCAGAAAAAGCGTCCACACCCTGGCTGGTAAGCAACCTCACCAGAGTCTCCCCTGTTTTTATCTGACCGGTAAGTGTCTGCCAGGCAGGCTGCTGGTACCTGGCGGTTTTCCGGTGACCAAGCCGGATGAGTACAAAGGGCGTCAGCGTGAGGAAAGTCAGGCCTACTATTACCAGAACTTTAGTTCTTCCCTGCATTTTCTTAGACTGTGTAATTGTACCACATTCTGAGGTTGACCCTGTAGCGCCTTTGTTTCCCGGTTAATGGAACCTTCTTGTCTGTGGCGTGTCTAAAGGTTAAGAAGGTAGTGTCAAAAAAGGGAAGAAAGAGGAATGAAAAGAAAGGGAACAAACTGGCTCACTCAGAGTGCTTCGGCACAGACAAGGACTACGCCGAAATCGGTCGCTCGGCGAACTCATTCGCCAGGTGGCGAATTCAGACACCGCCGAGTAATGTATTGCGTCCCGGATGGAATTGCCCGGTCCGCTTACCGACCGCTTGCGCTTTTCGTCTTGTCTTGTAACTGTGCCTTCGCAAATCGTTCGCCAGCTGTCCCCTTCCTTTTCTGACACAGTGAAGGAAGAAGGGCGGAGACACAAGGAATTGCAAAACCATTGACGGAAACAAAAAAGAGTAAAAACAACTTGAAGCGTCTGCCAGACAGGGAAAGGAGGAGCAAAAATGAAAAGTGATCTGGCTATCTTTGGTGGTGCGCCGGTCATTCCAGCCGGAATGATTAAACCCTGGCCACCCATTGATGAACTTGACCGTCAGTATGTTTTAAGTTCTCTGGAAGGAACTGTCCACTCCTTTGGACCAAACTGCGTGGAACTGGAAAAGGAATTTGCGGCCTGGAACGGGAATAAGTATGCAATCACCACCAACAGCGGAACCGCGGCCCTGCACATGGCTGTGGCTGCGTGCGGGTGCGGTGCCGGTGATGAGGTGATCGTTCCAGCTTACTCCTGGTCTTCCAGCGCCACCTGTGTGCTGCATCACAACTGTCTGCCGGTTTTCGTGGACATTGACTGGCCGACGATGAATATTGACGTGGAAAAGATAGAAGCCGCCATCACGGAGAAAACAAAAGCTATCATTGTGGTTCACCTTCACGGACTGACCGTTAACATGGAGAAAGTGCTTGGCCTTGCCAGGAAGTATAACCTGAAGGTTATTGAGGATGCCTGCCAGGCGCACGGCGCTACCTTCAAGGGAAAAAAGGCTGGGCTCTGGGGAGATTGTGCCGCATTCAGTTTCAACCAGAACAAGTGTCTATGTTCTGGCGAGGGCGGAATGCTGGTGACCGACGATGAAGCCATTAATCAGGCTGCCCGGATGGTTTGGTCCTTCGGAGAGACCAGAACGCCGGTGGAAACGAGGGATTATCATGCCTATGCCCTGGGCTGGATGTACCGGAACAACGACCTGACAGCCGCCTTTGGCCGCAGCCAGTTAAAAAAGCTTGACCGCTACCTGGCGGCCCAGAAAGAAAACGCGGCCGTGCTTCTGGAAGAACTGAAGGATATCCCCGGATTGATTTTGCCGGTGGAACCAGCCGGCCACGGACATAACTGGTACAATTTCACTGTTCGGGTGGAACCTGAAGCGGCTGGCTATCAGGGCCAACCGGATGAATTCCGGGACAGGGTCATGCAGGCTTTACAGGCTGAAGGTGTGCCGGTAGGCGTTTATCAGCGCTTCATTCTTCCGAGAATGACTGTTTTCCAGGCGAGAAACGCCTACGGTCACGGCTGTCCCTGGGAATGTGTCCATGCCCGGAAGATTTTCTATCGGCCGGAGGACTTTCCCGTGGCGGAAAGGCATGCCCGGAACCACTTTGGTCTGACCTATCCGCTGCGGCTGCCTAATGGCCCGGAAGTGGCTGAGAAAATAGGCGAAGCCTTCCGGAAAGTTTTTGACAATGTAGCCTTTCTGCAGGACATCCCGGTCAAAACCTGAATTGGGTAACTTCTCAAGGAGGGAAACTGTGCGCAGAGCCCAGAATCGTCTCGGCCGGCTGGAGTGTGGCCAGGATGTTTTCCTGAGGTTTATTACCTCTGGCAGGAGGGAGTATCGTTCTCTGGTGCCAGTTAGGCTGTGCCTGTGGGATACACCCTGCCAGCGGGAGTTTTTCCTGGACAATTACGACTTTACCCTTAAGGAAATAGGCGAAAAAGGCAGGGCGTGGCGTTTTCGTTTGTTGATTCCCGCTGCATTTCTCCGGCTGGACCTGGAGTGTGAACTGCGGCCAGAAGGTTTCCGGCTGCGGCTTTTTCCAGAAACCTTAATTGAGGAAAGGCCCAACCTGATTAAACTGATGGCCATGGACCTGCTGCCTGGATTTTTCCAGGCAGAGTACGGCCAGTCAGGTTACTTCTTGCTACCGGCTCACTGTGGAGCGTTGTGCCGGTTTGACCGTCAGCGGGTGGGAGAATTTAGAGCGATGGTGTACAGTGAGCAACCCCACTGGGAAGATTTCGGCACGATGCCGCTGTGTGGATTTAAGGACAGGGAAGGAGCCTGGTTGTGTCTCCTCTCCAGCGGACAGTTTGATGCCAGGATTGTCACCCGTAGTTATCAGCAGGATAAGAAACTGATTTATACCTGCGGGCCTTCTTTTATTTTCCGTCACGAACATGCCGAGCCGGTCAGTTCTGAACTGAGGGAAGCTCGCTATCTCTGGTTACCCGGAAAGGACGCGGACTATAATGCCATGGCCAATGTTTACCGCGACTATCTTCTACGGGAAAGGGGGTTGCAACCGCTGGCCAGGCGGGCCGTCAAGAATGAAGCCTTAAGTTATGCCGTCAGGAGTTATCACTGCAAAATTTTCCAGGGAATGAAGTTTGGCCGGCTCTATGACGGTGAGGAAGCCATGACCGTTTTGACCACCTTTGACCAGGCCGCGCAGATTGCCCGGGAAATGAAGAAGGTCGGTATCCAGCGGTGCGTTTTCTTCATGGTCGGCTGGAATCCGGAAGGCCATGACGGGATGTATCCTTCTCGTTTCCCGCTGGAGCCACTCCTGGGTGGCCAGACTGGATGGAAAAGGCTGAAAGAGGTTCTGGCCGGGCTGGGTTACCGTTTAAGTGTCCATGATAACCATGTGGACTGTCAGAAAAGGTCGCCGTACTTTCCTTATCTGGATTTGCTTACGGACAGACAGGGTCAGCCCATCGGCGGTTCTCACTGGGGCGGCGGGGCAACCTACCGCATCTGCCCGGCGAGGATGCCTTCGCCAAAGTCTCTCCTTGACCTGGAGAGAATGAAACAGTTGGGGGTGGATGGCATTTATTACCTTGACGCCATGCCTTCCCCTCTTTTTTCCTGCCACCATCCGAACCATCCGGTCAGCCGGAAGGGTTACGCCGAAGGATTGAGACGTCTGGCCCAGAGTGCGCGGGACATTTTCGGGGCTGTGATGACCGAGGGGTATAACGACTACATTTTTGAAGCGCTTGATGCTGCCTGGTCTCTGCCGGCGCCGCTGCCCGCTCTGGTGCGCTTTAGCCTGCCTGCGTATGTGGACGAACTGGTACCATTTATGCAGGTGAGTATCCACGGCCTTATCCTGTACCACACCAGTTGCCTCTACGGATTTGTTCGTTCAGGTTTTTCTGTGGAGCAGGCGGTGGCGCTCAACTTAGGGCTGGGCTGTCTGCCAGTGAACGAGATGGTCTATGGCCAGGACAGATGGTGGCACTTCCCCCGCTACAGTGAGTGTCTGAAACCTATGGCGCAGGAGTATCAGGTTCTCTGCCACCAGTACGGCCGCCTGCAGATGGAATTTTTGAAGTCAATCCAGCACGATGCGGAGAAAAAGGTCTTTTACACACGCTATGCCGGCGGTCCGGAAATTGTCGCCAACTACGGCACCGGAAGGATTGACCTTGTTAAGTAACCACAGGGACAAGATAGACGGAGCAGTTGCCGGTGGAGGAACTGGCCAGGTCGCTGGTAAAGACAACCAGGCGGCTGTCCGGAGAGAAGTTAGGGTGGGGATGGGCGTCCTGGGTACTGCGACCGCGGGGCGCAAAACTGGAACCGTGCCGGCACAGAACCTTCTCCTGCCTGGTGGCTATCTCTAAGAGCCAGAGACAGGCAGAGCCCGGAGCAGTTTTTTTCATTTCATCGCCGACAACGAAACGGCTATCAGGGGAGTGGTACGGATGGCTGTAGTTGTGGACGTACCCGAGGTTGACTTCCTTTCCGGTGTCTATCTGCGTCATTCTGATACTTCCCTGCTGGCCGTAAGTTCCGGGAAAATGGGTGTAGGCGATGTAGCGGCCGTCGGGGGTGAAGTATTCATGAGTAACGATCTCAGAAGAACCGGAAGCCGGGGTCTTCCTGACATAGCCCAATGGTCTTTGGCCGGTGCCGTCAGCCCGGATTAACCAGATACGGGTGTCAATGAGGTAGTGGGGTCCTTCGTGGCAATACATCAGGGTATCTGGGTCGCCTGGCCTGATTTGAGGATGTCCCAGCCAGCATTTCTCTTCCAGAACGATTTTTTCCTGTCCGGTACTGAGATTAACCAGCACTAACCGGCACCTCGGTTTCAGCCGGCACTGGGGCTGGAAGAAGTCCCAGCCCTGCTGGCCGTGGTAAACATCGTCCCGGTGCATCTGGGCCAGCAACGCCAGTTGAAAATCGTCGCTGTAACCGGGATAAATGCCGCGGCCGTTATAGGGGGCTGACTGGCGATAAACTTCTTCGCACTTCAGCGTTTTCAGTTCCAGCCGATAGAGAACATCTCCGACAGAGTAGTAGAGGAAACGACCATCAGTGGTGAAGGTAGCCATAAAAGTATCCAGACCGGGTTCATCTGTCAGAAAGAGACTTTCTGCAGTCTCCAGGCTCAGCACATACAGGCCTGGCCGGCCGCTGCGGTCAGAACTGTAGAGCAGTAACCGGCCATCCCGGGAAAAAGCGCGACAGTAAAAGTATGGGTGATGGCAGTTGTTTTCCGGACCGGTAAGCCGGGTCACCACGACTCCGGTTACCGGGTCAGAAAACCGGTAGAATTTTTCCCGGTGCCATTTTGCGCTGGCCATAGGCTTTTGCCCTGTCTCAGATCGGAGTCTGGTGGTAGGTGGAGTAACGCAATCCCGGATTAAGGGCTAATTTCCGTCCGGGAATGGCCACCGAACTGCAGCCGCAGATGTAACAGTTCGGGTCCTGGCCAAGTTCTTCTTTTAATTCATCCCACATTTCCCGGGTTTCTGTGGAAAGATACAGCAATACCTCCCGGCTATGGCGTCTGACCTCCTGGATGAGGAAGCGGTAAATTTTCTTTCTGCTCTCATGGGGGAAGGGACCGTGCCGGCTGTTTTTCATCTCTTCCTGAGCCTGCCGGGCTGCCTGGACACACTCCTGGTCAAGTAAGTCAAGTGGAAGTGTGGCGGCCATAGACTGGTAGGTACTCCAGATGTAAAGGCAGAAACCGATTGACTCTGGCCGGCTGTTCTTCAGGGCATACTCAATGGCCGCGGCATACTCTGACGGCCAGTCCTTCACCGGAATAACCGGCTTAAACTTGTAGCGAATCGGAAGGCCCATTTCCTGACACAGCCGCGCCGCGTCAAAACGGTCGGTGGCTTTACCGGTGCCGAATTCTATCTTTGAAGCCACCGTCTCACAGCTGACTGACCAGACACCCACCAGCCGGTCCCGATGCTTCAGGTCAGCCAGCCAGGCTACGTTAGAACTGCTGGTGTGGAAGTGTCCGTAACGTTCCGGATACTCTGCCAGCGTCCTGGAAAACAGGTCAAAAAGGCCGTACTCCGGCTCAAAGGTGATTAAATCGGCGCCATCAAGAATCATCCGGAAAACCCGGTTCCAGGGATTGGCTTCAATGATCGGACGCACCACTTTTTCCATCACTTCCTCTAAGTTGAGAGCCACGGAGAGAAATTTTCCTTCCCGGCCCTGCCAGCAGTAAAGGCAGCCGTGAGAACATCCGGCAATTGTCCCGAAGTTGTAAGTGGGCCAGCAAACGCAGTTGTTTTCCTGGTCCCGGATATGGGGGTGCTGGTCAATCGCCGTAGCCAGGTGACCGTAGATTTGCTTCAGAAAGTCCAGCGTTGTCCCGGAGGGGCACTGTTTCAGGAAAGGCTTCAGGTCAGGCCTGGGGCGCCGCAGTTCCATGGTGGTAAAAACTAAGGGGCGGGTATAAGAGACAGGCAGACCACCGGGCGACTCCCGGGGTGGCCAGACCTGCAGCAATTCTTCCATCACCGAGGGCAGATTTTTTTCGGTAATGACCGCCGGTTCCGGACAGTTGCCCAGAGCCTTCAGGATTCTTTCCAGACGCTCAACACACTTTTTTTCCTGATAAACCCGGTCTAAGACATAAACCTTCAGCGGAGCCAGAGCATACATGTTCCTCCTTGTTTCTGAAGAGAGAATAATTGACGCTGACAAGCGGCCGCAGTACCATTATCATAAAGCAGCAGAGATTTTCTCGCAAGAAAACTATTTTCCATGGAAGACAATTTTGGGTGGTTGAAGGAATTAAACCCTCAGCAGAGACTGGCGGTGACGCACGGGTCCGGACCGCTGCTGGTGATTGCTGGCGCCGGCAGTGGTAAGACCAGGACCCTGGCCTACCGGGTGGCCTACCTCATCGCCACCGGTGTGCCGGCCTCCAGGATTCTATTGCTGACCTTTACCCGGCGGGCGGCTGAGGAAATGCTGAAACGGGCCACAGCCGTAGCCAGGCTGGAGGAAGTAACCAGTGGCCATGTCTGGGGAGGAACTTTTCACAGCGTGGCCAACCGCCTGCTGCGCATTTACGGCCAGGCTCTTGGTTTAGGCAGGGACTTTACTATCATGGACGAAGGCGACGCCGAAGATTTGATGAATCTCCTGCGGCACGAACTGGGTTTTTCCGCGACCAGAGAGCGGTTTCCGCAGAAAGGCACCCTGCGGGCGATTTACTCTCGTTGCGTCAATGGCAACGAGAAGTTGAAGGTGGTTCTGGAAAGGTACTTTCCCTGGTGTCTCCCCTGGGAAAAGCAGTTGAAACAACTCTTCAGGCGCTACGTGGAGAGAAAACAAAAACAGCAAGTCTTAGATTACGATGACCTGTTGCTCTACTGGGAACAGTTGCTGGTGGATGACCGGATGGCGGATGAAGTGGGCGGCCGTTTTGACCACATTTTGGTGGATGAATATCAGGACACCAATCTTATCCAGGGTAATATTCTGAGGCGCATGAGGCGGAAAAACAAGAATATCATGGTGGTGGGCGATGACGCTCAGAGTATTTACAGTTTCCGGGGGGCGACTGTTCGCAACATCCTTGATTTTCCCAGACACTTTCCAGGAACAACGATTATCACCCTGGACCAGAACTATCGTTCCACCATGCCGATTCTAAGAGTGACCAATGCCGTCATCTCTCAGGCCAGGGAGCGGTATACCAAGAATCTCTGGTCAGAACGGAAAACCGGTCAGCGGCCGGTGCTGGCTACCTGTGCCGATGAAACCTATCAGGATACTTTTGTGGCCGATACCATTCTGAAACACCACGAGGCAGGTATCCCGCTACACCGTCAGGCTGTTCTCTTCCGGGCCGGTCACCACTCTGATTCACTGGAAATTGAACTGGCCAGGCGTCAGATTCCCTTCCGGAAGTACGGCGGACTGCGCTTTTTGGAAACCGCCCATGTGAAGGACCTACTGGGTTTTCTCAAGATTGTGGAAAATCCCAGGGACGAACTCAGCTGGTTTCGCGTGCTGCAACTGCTGAAGGGGGTAGGTCCAGCCACGGCCAGCGAGGCGATGAAATTTGTGTGGCAGCACGGTTACGAACCCGCGGTTCTTTCCGAGTTTAACGGACCAGCCATTGTCAGGGAAGAGATTAAAAGATTGGGAGGTCTCTTCCGACAACTGAAGGAACTTACCCGGCAACCGGCGGCTCAGGTGGAACTGGTTCGCCGTTTCTACCAGCCGCTTCTCCCTCAACTTTACGAAAATGCTCCGGCGCGGCAGAAGGACCTTGAAAACCTGGAAAAGATTGCCTCCAGATACAAGTCGTTAACTTCTTTCCTGATTGACCTCACCCTGGAACCGCCTACTTCCACCAGCGACCTGGCCGGGCCGGCTGACCGGGAGGATGACTGGCTGGTGCTCTCCACCATTCATTCTGCCAAAGGTTGCGAGTGGGATGTGGTTTTTTTGATTCATGCCTCCGACGGCTGTTTGCCCTCGGATATGAGCGCTGACTCACCAGAAGAGATTGAGGAGGAGTTAAGGCTGGCTTACGTCGCCATGACCCGGGCCCGGGATTTCCTGTATGTCAGCTGGCCGTTACGCTATTATCATGCCTGGTCGCGGTTCGTTGACCGGCACATCTTCGCCCAGCGTTCCCGTTTTCTTTCCCCGCAGGTGTGCCAGGAGTTTGACCAGCTGGTGGTAGGTCCGGCCGGGGAAACAGAAGAACCAGAGGTGAAAACAGTCATAGACGCCGGCCGGCGTCTCAGAACCAGATGGTTTTAAAAATGCCAACAAAAGGAGAAAAATGGAAATTGGATTCTTGACGGCTCCCTTCCGGCAGGAAGGCCTGGAAAAAGTCTTATCTTTTGCCGCTGAGAACGGATTTCCCAGGGTGGAAATCCTTTCCGTCCCCGGCGCCGGCCATCTGGTGCCGGAAGAGGTGCTCAGCGACGGTGGCCAGAAGTTGAAGGAACTCTTCAGCCAGAAAAAGGTCTACCCTTCCAGTTACGCCTGTTATGCTAACGTGGCTGATGCGGACCCAGTCCGGCGGGAACTGACCCGGCGCCATCTGAAGAATCTGATTTTAGCCGCGGAAGCCACCGGCGTGGAGGTGGTCTGCACCATCGCCGGTTTACCCCTGGCCGGGAAAAGCAAGATGGAGATGATTGAAGAAGAACTGGCGCCTTACTTTCAGGAACTGACCTCTTTTGCCAGCCAGCACCGGGTGAAGATTGCCCTGGAAAACTGGTTTGCCACCAACATTCAGCATCTGGAGCACTGGAAACGGCTTTTCCAGCTGGTGCCGGCGGCTAACTTCGGGCTGAATTTTGACCCTTCGCACCTGGTCCATCAGGGCATTGATTACCTGGCTGCCGTGGAAGAGTTTGCTGACCGGATTTTCCACACGCACGCCAAAGACTGCGATATCAATGAAGCCCTCCTGCGCCGCATCGGCAACAAAGAAAACGATTGGTGGCGCTATGTCATCCCTGGCCGCGGAGTTATAGCCTGGGGTCAGTACATCAGCCGGCTGAGGCGGGCCGGCTATAACGGCGTGCTCAGTATTGAACATGAGGACGGCAGCGTGGGCCGGGAGGAAGGTTTTCTCCTGGGAAAAAAGTATCTGGCGCAATTTATTTGAATTAAGACCTGACGCCGGCACAGAAAAATTTCTCCAGCAGGCGGGCGATGACTTGTTTGCCTCTTTCGTTGGCGTGATGGCTATCCCGCAGGAACCAGTCAGCCGGATGACCGCTGAGGGCAACATACTCTGACCAGATGGTTTCGGTGTCAAGAAAACCGGTGCCCAATTGTGAAGCCAGCAGCCGCAACCGCTCGGGATAGTCTGAACCCCGCTGGCGTTCCGGAGTGATAAACGCACCGGTCAGGAGTAGAATGTCAGCCTGGCTTACCTGTGTGACTTTCTCCACCAGTTGTTTGATGGCTTCAGTATTCCCGCCATGGCTGATTCCGCCCACCATTACAAGGTCTGGCTGGAATAAAAGGATGTGCTGGCTCAGGGGTTGGTCCTGACCGTAATAGGCGCAGTTTCCGCCAGACTTAGTAGCTGAGACCACCTCTATTCTAATTTGCGGAAAGTGCCGCTGCAGGAGAAGATGGAAAAAGGAATTGGAGATATCGTTGACCACGCTGTCACCCACGAGAACTATCCGCAGTCGGCCAGTTCCTTTAAGTTTCTTGAGAAAATGCGCCAGGGGTTTTACGCCTTCAGCCGGTACCCGGCAGGCCAGAGCCGGCATGGTGCTGTAGATATCGTCCAGCCAGGTTAGCACCTGGGCCTCAGCCACCTGACTGATTTCCACTTCATCCACCAGCAGCGGCTCGCTCAGACACCGGAAACGAACCTTAGCCTGGCTGGCTTCGGCTTTGGCGAGGAAGCATAATTTTCTTTCCTGCCAGGTGGCAGACGGGTCGGCGCCGGTGTAATGGTCAGAAGGAAGTTCCCGGCCGTCTCTGTCATAAAAGATGGCCGCGGCGTAACTGTTTCGCCCGCACTTCAGCCAGTAGCGCACCTGGTAGCAGGAAAAGGGCTTAACCGAAAAGGCCGGGCTATCCCAGTGGCCAGCCGGAATGCTCAGGCAGGCGCTGGCAGAAAGTCCTTGATTTTTTAGCCAGGCAGGTTGATGGCCATCTGCACCGGTGGCGTGCCAGCCTCTTTCGGTCGGGTCTGTCTCAAAACTTTCCTGAAGAATCAAGGATTTCATCTTTTTTGGGCCGTAACTAAGGCCGGGCAGAGATTTTAACTTTCCGTTAGAGTTTTGACAAGTGGGGAGGAATGTGGTAGAATGTCGCTGTAGAAGTGCAAACAGTGACCAAAGGAGGTGATAAAACTAAAGTTGCCCCGTGGAGGTGGAAGACTTTTCCCCATGAACGGAGGAAAGAAAAATGAAAACCGGAGAAAAGAAAGGTTTTACCCTGATTGAACTCTTAGTGGTGGTTGCTATCATCGCTATCCTGGCCGCTATGCTTCTTCCCGCTTTGAGCAAAGCCAGAGAAAGAGCCAGGACATCTCTCTGCGTCAGCAATCTGAAACAGATTGTTCTTGCCTGGAGAATGTATGTGGACGATTACGATGAAATACTGCCGCCGATGAACGATGCGGTTTACAGATTTTCCGGTAAGGTTTACGGCAGCGAACCGGCCGCCAATTACTACTGGCCATACATGATGAGAACCTATCTGAATATGCCGGACTGGCCGCCAGGATACTGGGATGTTGTCCCGGAGAAGTACAGGAAGAAAATTCTCACCTGTCCATCTATGACCAGCAGGCTTTATTATGCCTGGACTGTTCACTACGGAATGCCCTGTGACAATATCGGCGGAAGAAACTACGGTGGTTTAATGCCTTACAAGAAGTATTCGCAGATTAAATATCCCTCGCGGCAGATTGTGTTTGCGGACAGTTACTATTCTGCTTCCTATGGCGGAAGATATTATATCTGGAACAACCAGTTCATGCCGGTTAATGCCTCCTCTGACGCTGTTCATCTCAGGCATAACGGCATGGCTAATTTTGCCTTTGCCGACGGCCATGTGGAAACGCTGAGTTTTCAGCAGGCTTACACTCCGAGCGAGTGGTATTATTATCTTCCCTGGGGCTGGCCCATTAAAGGGGGCTGGTAAACCGTAAACAGGCAGGGGGTAATCATGCGGGTTATACACTGCGGTATGCTTTTTTTTCTGGCCTGGTGTCTTTGTTCTTCCGGGAAAGTGATTTACCAGCCTGACGATAACACATTGTGGATTGAGGACGGGAAGGAACTGGAACTGGTGGAGCATGGCCAGCCGGAGTTCTGGGCAGGTAAAGCCTGGGCGGGGAAACTGGAAATGGAGCCAATCACTGGCGGTTTCAGGCTCAAGTCCCCTTCCGCTGATAAGAATTCAATGGGCCGATACCTGAAACTCTCCCCGTCTTACCCCTACCTTGTCTGGGAGGTATCAAAGGTCATCTACGGAGAGGGTTACCGCGGTTTCAGCCTGCACTTCCCGGGCCCTGTCTTTGGTTTTGTTACCCATATCTTCCCCGGTATTTTCGCCGTCAATCCTTTCCTGGTGGACAAAAAGCTCGCGGAGAAGTTATATTTCTGTCGCCTGTACCTTTACAACGCGGAAATGCACTTTAAATACCTTAAAATGGTCAAAAAACCAGACAACTACATAGAAATAGCCGGGCCGCACCTGCAGGACAAGGGCTTTCTGGAACCGGAAGATGAACTGATGTTCAGGGTTTTTCTGAAAGAACCAGCGGAAGATGTTTCTTTAACTTTTTATGACAGTTACATCACGCACGAGGTTAAGGTGAACGGCTCCAGTGGCCTGCAATTAAAACCCGAAGATAAAGAGCAAAAGATATGGAGTGCCAGGGTAAAGATAGAGAGGGTGGACCCGCCTTCGCTCAAGAAGGAAGGCAACGCCAGTTATTCGCCCGGCAGTTTCCTGATTAAAGCCACTGTGCTTGGCGGCAGGATAGATATACCTCTGTGGACCGCCAGTTATTTTGAAATTAAGACAAAAAAGGAGGCGAGATGAAGTGGCTGCTTTTTGTTTTGCTGGCAGCCTGTTTTGCCCGGGGTGAGGTTTATCAGGCTGACATACGCCAGGGTCCAATAAAGGTGGACGGAAGACTGGAGGAGAATGACTGGAAAACGGCTCATCTTTATGAAGGTTTTAGCTGTTTGCAATCCAGAGGGGGAGGCCGGCCCAGAGCGGAAACAAAATTCAGTTTGTTGCAGGATGGAAGGGCTATCTATATCGGAGTCAGGTGTGAAGAACCGTACATGAATAAGTTAAGGGACGGATTTCTACCCAGGGATTCATCCTTCTGGGAAAGAGACACTGTGGAAATTTTTATTGACCCTGAGGGAAGAGGGTTGAACTATTATCAATTTGCGGTTACGGCTGGCAACTCTCAGTATGATGCCTACTGGATAGAAGGGGGTAATACTCAGGGGGGCTATTACAGCAGTTTGTGGGAAAGCGCGGTGTACAGGGGAGAAAATTTCTGGTCGCTGGAGGTGAAAATCCCACTGTACTGTTTTTATTACACTGATTGCAGTGCGTTTTCCGATACCTATCGGCTGAATATCGCCAGGAACAGATTTCCGGAGCCAGAACTTTCCAGCTGGGCTGTTCTGGACAGGGGATTCCACGAAGTAAGAAATTTCAGAAAAGTTCAGAACATGCCTGTCAAGAGTCCTTTTGAGAATATCAGTGTGACCGGGATTCAGGCGGAAGTCAAAAACGAACAGCTCATCGGAGACCTGCTTGTCAGGATTGAAGCCGGGAAAAAAGCCGGGGGGGAAGTAGAAGTAAATGTCTCTGAGGGGACAAAGGAACTGGGTGGTAAAAGGGTTGTCCTGAAGGAAGGGGAGAATGCAGTGAGGTTAGAAGGCGTGAGGTTTGAAGAAAAAGGTAAGAAGGAATTGGGTGTGCTGGTGGTCAGGAACAAAGAGGTAGTCCTGGGCAGTCTGCAGCCGGTAGAGGTGGACTATGACAAAATCAAGCTGGAGATTGAAAAGCCATTCTACCGCTGCAGTATTTATCCCGGGCAGACAGTGGAAAACATAGCAGGCAGAATTTTTCTCAACCTTCCCGATGAAGAAATACGGTCAGTGCGGACGAAAGTTTCTCTTACGGGTGAAGGTTTTTCCCGGGAACTGGAGTTGAAAGGGTCTAAAGAGGCAACATTTAAAATAACGGCTGGGGACCTGAAAGAAGGCGATTACAGGCTGTCGGTGAAAGTTGCCGGCAAGCAGGGAGAAGTCGCCGTAAAGGAAGTCAGCATCAAGAAACTGGCCCGACCGGAAAAAGGAAGTTTTGTCTATCTTGACGAAAATCTCAACCTGGTAGTTAACGGCCAGCCTCTGTTCGTCCGTGGCTGGTATGGGAATTCTACCTATCTGGTTAGCCAGGCAATCCGAAACAAATACGGAAACAAGCCCAACAGTCAGTATGTTAACGCCTGGGAATGTTGGATGGGCGTGGAACCGGAAAGGTTGCACCAGGTCAGTGCGGAAGAGTTGAAGACGCTGGGTCTGAGCAAAGCCGAACTGGAGAAGATTGTCAGAGAAGAGTATGTCCGAGTGAAGCAGGATGTCCGTCCCCATCCGGTGGTTTTCCAGTATCTCCAGACGAGAATAAACAGAGCAAGAGAAAATCCGGATGTCTGGTTTTATTACCTGTGCGACGAACCAGAATGTCGTACGATTTCCCCTGTTTACCTGAAATATCTGTACGAATATCTCAGGGAACATGACCCCTATCATCCAGTGATGGTGATTACCAGGTCGCCGGCACTGTATACCGGGTGTGCCGATATCCTCAATCCCCACCCCTATCTCAACCCCAGGGTGGACGACAGCGGGCAGAGAAAAATGGGCAGCCTCAGGAAAATAAAAGATGCGATGAGAGAAATTTACGCAAATGGCCAGAACCGTCTTGCGGCCTGGTGTACTCCCCAGGCTTTCACTTACCGGTTCATTGATAGATTTGCTGATTATCCCACCTTTGATGAATTCAACAGCATGGTCTGGACTGCCGTTGTTAATGGGGCGAAAGGCTTCACACCGTTTATCTACAACGACCACCTGAACTGTCTGGACCTGCGGCTGGGGGTGGACTTCATCTACCAGACCCTTGCAGAACTGGAAGACTTCCTGCTGAGCCATCCTGACGAGAAAGTGAAATGCAAGTGTGACAATCAGGATGTAGATATACTGGTCAGGCGCCGCGGGGATAAAATTCTGATGATTGCCGTGAACATGACAGATAAGGAGCAAATCGCCGTGGTATCGGCACCGGAGCTGAAAGGACTGCAAAATCTGTACGGTTTCAGAGAGAAAACCTTGGCTGAAGTCAAGAACGGGACAGTCAAACTGCGTTTTCATCCATATCAGGTTCATCTGCTGACTTCTCCGCGGCTGGACCAGAGTTTAAAAAAGGTGGAAGAGTTGAAGAAAGAAATAAGCGACACCAGGGAGAGATTCAGGAACAAGGGCAACCTTCTGTATGACCGGGGCAGGGAAATTGAGTTTACCAGTTCGGATACCTATATCTCCAATCTTTCCCTGGTTACTCTGACAGATGGCATGACCGATACCTTTGGCTGGGCCTCCTGGACGAAACCGACGAACCGGGAGAACCCGGCGTTTATAGAGATGAAGTTTTTGACATTTGTTCCGGAATTCAGAAGGCTGAAAGTGTACTCGGCAACGCTTGAAGACATGGATGTTTTTATCTGGAGAAAAGGTGACTGGGAAAAGGTCGGTGAGGTCAGGGGTAATAAAAGCGAGGTCATCGAACTTGATTTTGCCGAAAGGCTAAAAACCGTTAAGATGAAGTTACTTGTTACCAGGGTGAAACCGAGCACGAAGGCTGAGATATATGAAGTGGAGTTGTACGAGAACTGACCGTGAAAGCGGAGAAAGAAGGTCATCCGCAGGACTCTCCTGTTTTTTTCAATGTCAGTAAACGCAGCCAACAGCCATTAAGACGGAGGTTACTATGGAGACTGTTTGTCGTCTTCCTCTGGCTATTCAGAAAATTTTTGCCGCCAGCCACTGTGGAGTGGCTTTTCTTGGCGGGTCTTTAACCACAGGCGTTGGCGCCAGCAATACTGCAGAAACTTCCTGGCGGGCTCTTTTTCTCAAGTATCTGTATCGGAAATACCACCCTGTTTATCATAACCAGGTCAGTGAAATTATGGGCGCAGTCGGCGCCAGTGAATCCTTTGTCACGGCTTTTACCATGGAGCGAAATGTTATCCGGCACAATCCGGACCTGGCTCTGGTAGAATTCTGCGTCAATGACCGTGGTGTCCCGGACAAAACGCTGGTATTGAAGGGAATGGAAGGTATCGTCCGGCAATTGCTCCAGGCTAAAGACCGGTGCGATGTTATGATTCTGGGCGCTGGCTGCCGCCCAGGCTCAGACCCGGCGACTCCGGATGGTTCTGTGGACCACTCCCTTCACCGGAAAATCGCTGATTACTACGATGTACCCTTTGTGGACATTCAGAGATACATGACCAACGCTTTAAGACACCGGGGACAGACCTGGGAGGATGTTTCCATTGAGTTTGTGGAAAAGGACAATGTCCACCTCAACGACTACGGCAACTGGCTGGCATTTGAAGCCATCCGGGATTGTTTTGAAGAAAATGTGGCGGCTTTCCTGAGGGGGAAAAAGAAGGACTGGAAAGCACCGCTGCCGCCGCCCATGGTCTCTGATGAGCTGCAGTTTACCCGTCTGGTGGACCCGGCGAGGTCTTCGGAAGTGGTTCTTGAGGGGAACTGGCAGCGCAAGAGTGAGGGTCTGGTACCCTGGTACTTTGATAATCTCATGGTTGGCACTCCTGGTGACAGGATGGTCTTTACTTTTAAGGGGACCGCGGTGGCTGTCTTCGGGCTGATGTACAACAATGGGCTAAAGGTGAACGCTGTGCTTGACGGCAAGAAAATTCCCGGTCCGTATCTCCTTCACTTCATTGAATTCGGCAAGGGGTTTGTCCTGGCGCACGGATTAGCCTACGGCGAACATACCTTAGAATTGGTGGTGGCGCCTCCGAGCAAAAGACACAATAAACTGGAAAATCCCACCGCCCAGATTGGCTACCTGGGGGTGGGCGGGGTAAGAGAACCTGGTGATGTCAACGCCAAGTAAAAATGTCCGGTTTTCTGCAAAATGAAAATGTCCGCTTTTTATTTTCCAGCAGTTGCATATACCCGAGTAAGAATGGCTCTATCATGTTTTCTTCAGGGGTTGCCGGCAGGCGGTCTCCAGGGTTTTCGTATGGTTTTTCTGAGGAATAGTTTTTGCTGTCTCATTTGCCGAAGGGTATCCTCCAGTAATCTCCCGGAATTTCAGGAGCCGGTTATTTCCCCAGATTCTTATCTCCCCATTAAGATTCTCCAACACCGTCACCCGTTCCTTTTTCAGTCCCCGGATGGTTTGTTCAAGAGGAAAACAGTTTCTCCAGGAAATCGTGAAATCACTGGCTATGACCCGTTCTTCCTGAAAAGCGAAGACCCAGTCCAAATCTAACTTGGCCGGAATAGGCCGGTGCAGGTTCCTCTTGATTAGCCGGTGGGGCCACAAACATGGTCGCTATTCAGCAAATGTGCCAGATTTTTGACAAAATGAAGAATTTGAGGTATGATATAGTTGATATTGGAGATTTGCAATGGACATCAGGCCGGCAGTTTAATTTAGAGGTTATTCCTCGGGCTTGTCTATATAGATAAGGAAAGGAGGAAAAAAATGAAAAGAGTAAGAAAATCCGGCTTTACCTTAATAGAATTGCTGGTTGTGATTGCGATTATTGCTATCCTGGCGGCGATGCTGCTGTCGGCGCTTTCCCGGGCAAGGGAGAAAGCCAGACAGGCCAAATGTATGAGCAACCTGAGGCAACTGCACCTGGCTTACATGATGTATGCGGAAGACTACGATGGCCGTTCCGTGGACAACTACGATTCCGCGGTTGGTTCCT
>JAKPFT010000076.1 GCA_029551285.1 bacterium
GACACCGCCGAGTAAGGTATTGCG
Source organism: bacterium (assembly GCA_029551285.1). Classification (GTDB taxonomy): domain Bacteria; phylum Ratteibacteria; class UBA8468; order B48-G9; family DSTR01; genus JAMWDF01. The sequence continues at coordinate 25 of JAKPFT010000076.1, forward strand.
TCCCGGATAAACTTATCCGGTCCGCTTACCGAGCGCATGCGCTTTTCGTCTTGTCTTGTAACTGTGCCTTCGCAAATCGTTCGCGAGTTATTCCCTTCCTTTTTTGACGGTAGGCGGAGATAGGGCAGGGAGATAAAGAATTGCAGAACCAAAAAAGGAATAAAAGAGGAATGAAAAGAAAGGGAACAAACTGGCTCACTCAGAATGCTCCGGCACAGACAAGGACTACGCCGAAATCGGTTGCTCGGCGAACTCGCTCGCCAGGTGGCGAATTCAGACAGCGCCGAGTAAGGTACAGCGTCCCGATTGAACTTGGTCGGTCCGCTTACCGAGCGCGTGCGCTTTTCGTCTTGTCTTGTATCTGTGCCTTCGCAAATCGTTCGCCAGCTGTCCCCTTCCTTTTTTGACACAGTGGGAAGGATAGGGAGAGAGACAAGGAAAGGCAGAACCAGAAAAGGGAACAAAGAGGGATGAAAAGAAAGGGAACAAACTGGCTCACTCAAGGTGCTCCGGCACAGACAAGAACTACGCCGAAATCGGTTGCTCGTCGAACTCATTCGCCAGGGGGCGAATTCAGACACCGCCGAGTAAGGTATTGCGTCCCGGATGGAATTGTCCGGTCCGCTTACCGACCGCGTGCGCTTTTCGTCTTGTCTTGTAACTGTGCCTTCGCAAATCGTTCGCCAGTTATTCCCTTCCTTTTTTGACACAATGGGGGGTAATGGCGGAGAGATAAAGACAGGCAGAACCAAAAAAGGGAACAAAGAGGAATGAAAAGAAAGGGAACAAACTGGCTCACTCAAGGTGCTCCGGCACAGACAAGGACTACGCCGAAATCGGTTGCTGGTGCGAACTCGCTCGCCATCTGGCGAGCTCAGACACCGCCGAGTAAGGTATTGCGTCCCGGATGGAATTGCCCGGTCCGCGTACCGACCGCGTGCGCTTTTCGTCTTGTTTTGTAACTGTGCCTTCGCAATTCATTCGCCAGCTGTCCCCTTCCTTTTTTGACACAGTGGCGGAAAAGGGAGATAAGGAGTTGCAAAACCATTGACAGAATTAGAAAAGACAAAAAACAACTTGAAGGCTTTGAGAGAACCAGGGAGAATGCCGGGAGGAGAGGATGGACATAACAACTATTGAAGAGAAGTCTTACTCAGGCAAGAAGGTGTTTCTGCGGGTAGATTTTAATGTCCCCATAGAAAAGGGAGTAGTTCAGGATGCCACGCGTATTCTGGCTTCTCTGCCCACGATCAGGTACCTTCTTCAGCAGAAGGCGGCCGTGGTCATTGCTTCTCATCTGGGCCGACCGGACGGTCAGGTCGTTCCGGAACTTAGCTTGAAACCGGTGGCTGATTACCTGGCCAGAGAACTTGGCCAGCCCGTAAACTTTGCTCCTGACTGCGTTGGACCGGAGGCAAAAAAGATGGCCGAGGCTCTGTCACCAGGCCAGGTACTTGTTCTGGAAAATCTTCGCTTCCACAAGGAAGAAGAAAAGGGCAACGAGCAGTTTGCCAGAGAACTGGCCAGTCTGGCTAATTGTTATGTCAACGACGCCTTTGGCACCTGCCATCGTGCCCATGCCTCCATCGTGGGTGTCGCCAGGCTGCTGCCTGGACCGGCGGCTGGCTACCTGATACAGAAGGAGACCCAGGCTCTTTCCCGGCTGCTGGAAAAACCAGAGAAACCCTTTTTGCTCATTCTGGGCGGCGCCAAAGTAGCGGATAAAATTCCCATGATTAAAAACCTGCTGGACCGCATTGACATGTTCATTACCGGTGGGGTGATGGCTTACACTTTCATCAAGGCAAAAAACTGGGAAACCGGCGCCTGCAAGGTAGAAGAATCTGCCATTCCTCTGGCCAAGGAGATTATCCGCGAGGTTAATAAGCGGCATCTTGAATTTCACACTCCGTTAGACCATATTATCGCCGACCGCATCGCAGCCGATGCGCACTATTTCCCAACCGAGCGAGGCACCATCCCGCCTGGCTGGATTGGCGTTGACATTGGCCCGCAGGCGATTGAAGAGTACACCGATTGTATTAACCGGGCCAGAACAATCTTCTGGAACGGCCCCATGGGCATCTTTGAAATTGAGCCCTTTGCTAAGGGAACGGTAGAACTGGCCAGAGCGCTGGCCAACAGTAAAGCTTTCAGTGTTGTCGGTGGTGGAGATTCAGCTTCAGCGATCAACCGTGCGGGAGTGGCTGACCGGATTTCCCATGTTTGTACCGGGGGAGGGGCCTCTCTGGAGTTCTTGGAAAAAGGGACGCTGCCGGGTCTGGAAGTCCTGAAAAAGTAAAGGTTAAGAAAGAAGAGTAGGGACAGGACAATGAGAATGAGAAAGGCACTGATTGCCGGTAACTGGAAGATGTACAAAACCCCTGAAGAGTCGGTTCAGTTCGTCCGTGAATTTCTTCAACAGTTGACACCCAGATCCGAGAGAGAAGTTTTAATCTGTCCTCCTGCCACTTCCCTGGGTGTTCTCAAGCCGCTGCTGGAAAAGTCGCCAGTGCACTTAGGGGCTCAGAATGTGTCCCCGGAAGATGAAGGCGCCTTCACCGGCGAAATCTCCGCCCGAATGTTGAAAGCCAGCGGAGCCGAATATGTCATCTGTGGCCACTCTGAACGTCGGAATATTTTCGGAGAAACGGACGAACTGGTAAACCGAAAGGTCAAACAAACACTTAAATACGGTCTAAAGCCGATTCTCTGTGTCGGAGAAAAGTTAGAAGAAAGGGAGGCGGGGAAAACCTGGACCGTTATCCAGAAACAACTTTCCGCTGGCTTGACGGGAATTACCCGGGAACAGGCCGCTGAAGTAGTAATCGCTTACGAACCCGTCTGGGCTATCGGCACCGGTAAGAATGCAACTCCTCAGGTCGCTGAAGAAGTCCACCAGAGCATCCGTAATTTTCTGGAGGAGCGCTTTGGCCGGGAAATTGCTGAAACAGCCACCATTCTTTATGGCGGAAGTGTCAAACCGGAAAATATTGACGAATTGATGGCCGAGGCTGATATTGATGGCGTACTGGTGGGGACAGCCAGTTTAACTGTGCCTTCTTTTCTGCGTATCGTCAACTACCAGAGTAAATCGCAGGCCGGACGGTAACAAGGAGAAAACAATGTATGTGGCGCTACTTGCTCTGCATCTTCTCATTTCTATACTCCTGATTGCGGCCGTTTTAATCCAATCAGGGAAAGGTTCTTCGCTGGCTAACATTTTTGGCGGCGGGGGGATGGAAACAGTTTTTGGAGCGGAGACACCGACCATCCTGAATAAGATCACGGCAGTCCTTGCCATCATCTTTATGGCCACCTGTATTCTTCTGGCAACCGTGCCTGGTAAGTTGACGCGGCGCAGCCTGCTGCAGCAGGAAGCCACCAGGTCTGCACCTGTCAAACAACCAGTTCCTTCCGTCCCGCCTGCCCCGGCATCATCAACACCATAGAGGGCACCTTGACAAAGCGTCTGGTTCGCCTGCCAAAAAAGGGGCGGGCAGTTCTGGTGGGAGATACCCACGGTGATTATCAGGCCAGCCGGCTGGTCATTAAGAATTATCTCCGGCGTAATACCTGCGTCGTTTTCCTCGGGGACTATGTTGACCGGGGACCAGATTCCCGGGAGAACATTGACTATCTGCTCAAATTGCGGGAAAAACACGAGAACCTGGTTCTGCTCCTGGGCAACCACGAAGGCTTCCCGGTAGTTGAATGCAGTCCCTGCGACTTCTGGGACGAGTTAAACACTTCTCCGGAAACGACAAGCTTCTATGCCGAGGTTTTCTCAAAACTGCCTCTGGTGGCCATCGGAAATGGTTTTCTGGCGGTTCACGGCGGATTACCCGATGTCTCCAGATTGAAACAGATTGAGGAAATTCAACCGGGGGATGAACAATGGGTCCGTATTACCTGGGGCGACTTCAAGGATAAACCCGGCGACTACCTTGGCGAGTTCTGCGGCCGGCCAAGGTTCGGGAAAGACTACTTTGAAAGAATCATGAAGAGTTTCCATCTGAATGTTTTAGTGCGCTCCCATGACCCGGTAGCTCCCGAACGGATGTACGACGACAGATGCCTGACTATCTTTACTTCTTCGGCCTACGGCCGGGATAGAAAAATTGCTCTGGTCAATCTGGAACGACGCGTCCGTTCCGCAGACGACTTTGAGATTATCGCTTTTTGAAAGAGGAAGAAGATGACACCTCGTTACTTCGGGGAATACATTCTGGGTGAATACCTGGGCGGTGGCCTATATACCAAGGTGTATAAAGCCCACTCGTCCAGGCCAGCCCCGCGTTATGGTAATCCCGTGGCCATCAAAATTTTGCGCTGGCAGGGAAACTTCTGGGAACAGAGACGGCTGATTAAACAGTTTGAAAGAGAAGCCGCTATCGCTATGCAGTTGCACCATCCCAACCTGGTCCGGGTGTACAATGTGGGCCGATTCTTCCGTCACTATGCCATCATCATGGAATATGTCCCTGGCCAGAACCTGAAGCAATACCTCTACGAAAAAGAAAAGCTGCCTCTTCAAACACTGCTGAATATTTGTTACCAGGCCGGACAGGGTCTGGCCCACATTCATGACAACTTTATCGTCCATAAAGATGTAAAGCCGGACAATATCCTGGTGTCGCGGGATTTCAAGATTGTCAAGATGACCGACTTCGGCATTGCCAAGTTACCTCACCGACTGCTCAGCAAGGATATCTTTCCCAAAGGCGGAACGGTCACCAAATACGGCACCATTTCCTATGTCGCTCCAGAACAACAAGCTGGTAACGCTGAATTTCGCTCTGACATCTACAGTTTTGGCGTCACCATTGATGAGGTTATCACCGCCAAGTTAGAAGTGCCAGATAAGAACCACGAGGATTACTTTGCCAGGATTGACTTGCGTTCTCAGCGCAAAAACCAGGGTCGCCAGCCCATCATGGCCGCTGACCTGCCAATTCCCGAAGGTCTGGCTCAACTGATACGCAAGGCAACACACCCTGAGCCCGTATTGCGCTACCAGACGATGCACGAACTGCTCCATGAATTACAGGCTTTCATTTAACTGCTCCGGATTCTTCAGGCTTTCAAGTTTACTTAAGAGGCAAAGAGTTATCAGAATATGCCGCCTGCTCGCCAGCCTGGTATATCTTTCTCCAGGGTTCGTTTTCGGCCGGTCAGGGTCACCGCAGCATAATGTGCTGATACTCTCCACCGGGTCAGACCCGAAGTCATTCAATCCTATCCTGGCGAAGGAAACAAGCACCACCACGGTCACCGGTTTTCTTTTTGAAGGTTTAACCCGCACCGACGGCGTCACCCTTGAAGTTAAACCGGCCCTGGCCGAACGCTGGCATAGCAGCCCCGATGGGAAAATATGGACTTTCTACCTGCGTCGCCAGGTAACCTGGCACGATGGCACACCGTTTACCGCCGACGATGTCCTTTTTACTTTTAACCAACTCATCTTTAATCCAGATATTCCCACCAGCAGCCGCGATGTGTTCCTCATTGACGGAAAACCGCTTACCGTTCAGAAGATTGACCGCTATACAGTCAGATTCATTCTGCCACACCCCTTCGCTCCTTTTCTGCGTCTGCTGAACCAGGAAATTCTGCCCCGCCATCTTCTTGAGGAAAAAGTGAAGAAGGGCCTTTTCAACAGTTCCTGGGGTGTGAACGAAAAACCGGCCTCAATCGTTGGCACCGGCCCCTTCCGGCTGGGGCAGTACCGGCCCGGTGAGTGGATTATTCTGGAGAGAAATAAGAACTACTGGCAAACCGATGCTTCGGGGAAAAAACTGCCCTATCTGGAAAGAATTGTTCTCCTGATTATCGCTGACCCTAATATGGCTGTTTTGAAGTTCAAAGCAGGCGAACTTGACTCTATCTCCGTGCGGGGGCAGGACTATCCCCTGCTTAAGCCCTTTGAAAAGAAGGGTAACTTCACCATCTATGAAGTCGGCCCCTCATTGAGCGAGGAGTTTTTAGTCTTTAATCAGAACCAGACCTCACCCCTGCCAGCCGCAAAAAAGACATGGTTCAGCAATGTTCTCTTCCGCCGGGCGCTGGCCCATGCTATTGATAAACTCAGCATCATCAAGAATGTTCTGGGCGGCTTTGGAGTGCCCCAGGACGGCCCGTTGAACATCTCGGCTGGTTTTTTCTATAACCCTGATATTATCCGGTATGATTACAATCTAAGAAAGGCAAGACAGCTGCTTGAGCAGGCAGGTTTTTTCTGGAGAGAAAATCGTCTTTACGATGCCGCCGGCAATGCCGTAGAATTTACCATCATGACCAACAGCAATAATTCCGAACGGGTGCAGATAGCCAGTATTATTCAGGACGACCTGAAAAAACTCGGTTTAAGGGTAAACCTGCTGCCAGTGGAATTTAATACCCTGGTGACCAAACTAACCGTGACCAAAGACTGGGAAGCAGTCCTTATCGGTTTAACCGGTGGCATTGAACCCCATGGCGGGAAAAATGTCTGGAATTCAAAAGGTCAATTGCATGTCTGGAATCAGGGACCCGGGACAAAACCTGCCCCCTGGGAAACAGAGATTGACGCCATCTTTGAAGCCGGTGCCAGAGAATTAAACCCTGAGAAGCGCAAGAAATTGTATGACCGATGGCAATTGATTGTCAGTGAACAACTGCCTCTCCTTTACACGGTCAACGCCACGGTAATGTACGCTGTGCGCAACAGATTTGTTAATCTGAAACCCACAGTGTACGGCGGGGTCTTCCATAACATTGAAGAAATTGCCGTCAAACCGGAGAAAAAACCATGAAGCAGCAGACATATCGTCTGCGTGTCTTCTACGAAAAAAGGGGTGTTTCTGTGGTAATTTCCCAGAAAGATTTTGCCAAAATTATTGAACGGACCCTGCGCCGGGTGGATTTTCCCTTTAAGTTTAGTGAAGGTTTCCATCCCAGGCCGCGCCTGAGTTTTGGACCGCCGTTACCGGTAAATATCGCCGGTTTAAACGAAGCCTTTGAAGTTTATGCCGTTAGGTCAATTGACGAGCAGGAGCTGCTGGACCGGGTCAACTCCATTTTACCCCGGGGCACTCATTTTCACCGGGCTGGCTGGGTTATGCCTTCTCTGCCATCGCTGGTTGAGTCTGCCGTCACTGCCACCTATATCCTTAAAGGAAATCCGCCACCGGCCCCGGAAGAAATTGCTGTTCTGGGTGAAGTTACCAGCGCAGGGGAAAATCATCTCCAGATTCTCGTGAATCTTAAGAATTTTACCCACGCACCCTTGAAAAAGATGCTCGGTTTTCTTACGGTGGAGCGCATTATCCACTGGAGCAACCATGAAAAAATCAGAGGAACTGATTTTAATTAACGCCCAGCCATATCTTACCCGGGTTTTAATCGCCAGGGGCAAACGTGTGGAACAATTTTTCGTGGAAAGTCAGCGTGAGGTTTCCCTGGTCGGCAATGTTTACCTCGGCAGAATTGTTAATGTGCTCAAAGGCATTGATGCTGCCTTCGTTGATATCGGCATTGGCCGCAACGGTTTCCTACCCTTTGAGCAGGTGGATGAAACCTATGTGGACGAAACCGTGGAGGAAGAAAAAAGAAACCGGGCCGGTCAACAGGCACAGTACCGGGTTGGCCAGGAAGTGATTGTCCAGGTGATTAAACCCGGTTCGCCCTTAAAAGGTGTCAAACTGACCACTCGTATTTCTTTGCCGGGCAGATTTCTGGTGCTGATGCCTTTTTCTACCCGGCGGGCTATTTCTCGCAGAATTGAGCAGCCCGAGGAACGAAAAAGACTTGCTCAAACCTTCAACCAGTTATTGCCGGAGGAGGTGGGTTATATTATCCGCACGGCCGCGGAAAAAAAGGAGAGCGAGCAGTTGAAACGGGATGTCAGAGTCCTTCTTGACACCTGGAACAGCATCAAAAACCGGGCCAGCCGCGGACGAGCGCCCCGGCTTCTCTGGCAGGAACTTGACCTGGCCACCAGCGTGTTACGTGATTACGCCGGAGACAGCACCAGCCAGATTGTTGTTGATTCCGACCACCTCTTCAAAAAACTGAGGCAGTATCTCCGGACCTTCATGCCAGAGATGCTCCCTGCTCTGACCTTTCACCGCAGCCGGATGCCCCTGTTTGCCCACTTTCAGATGGAGAAGCAGATTGAGTCCTTTCTGGAACCAAGGGTTGACCTGCCTTCCGGAGGCTACCTCCTTTTTGACGAAAGCGAAACTCTCAACAGTATTGACATCAACACCGGCGGCAGTGTCCGACGCAACCTGGAAGAAACGATTTTCAACACCAACCTGGAAGCGGCCAGGGAAATCCCCAGACAGATCAGCGTCAGGAATCTTTCCGGTTTGATTGTTATAGACTTTATTGACATGCGCAGCGAAGCCCACCGCCGGCATATCTTTGAAGTTCTGGAGAAAGCGCTGGAAGAAGACAAAGCCAGAACTAAAATTCTCCACATCTCCAGACTGGGGCTGGTGGAGATGAGCCGGGAAAAGGTCGGGTTGAGCCTGCGTCAACTTCTTCTGGAAAACTGTCCGCACTGTCACGGCACCGGCCGGATTAAATCAACTGTTCTGGCGGCACTGGGATTGAAAAATGAACTGATGGTAAAACTCATCACTGAACCACGAAAAAAATTTTCGGTGGCCCTTTCAGAAAGCCTGGCCAGGTTCATCCGCGAAAACAGGGTGCTGGAACTTAACTTCTTTGAGAGAAAAAGAGTTTCCTTTCACATCCTGCCCAATGTTGACCCCGACTACTTTCAGTTCAACGAGCGCTCCTGAATCCTATCTTGAGCAGGCACTTTGGGCCCCTTTACCGTCACCATGTTTAAATGCGACCGCTGAAGCCTGCTGTCAGCAGCGCCTATAATGGCGTTTGATTAAAACAGCGGGATTGAATAAAATACTGTTAATAGGGTTTTTCGGTTTCCGAATTTCCACTAAGGGAGGAAAAGGCTATGAGCCTCATTGAAAAACTTTTTTCGCTGCAGGGGAAAAAGGCCGTAGTTACCGGCGGCGCTGGAATTCTGGGCACAGCCATCGCCCGGGGACTTGGCCAGGCCGGTGCCACCGTGGTTATCTGCGACCTGAAAAACAGTCAGGAAACGGCCAGCGCTCTGGCCAGGGAAGGCATAAAAAGTTACGGTGTCTTCATTGATGTTCTGGATAAGAAAAAAATTGAGGAAGCCCGGGAAGAAATCCTGAAGATAGTGGGGCAGGTAGATATTCTGGTCAATGCCGCCGGTGGCAATATGAAAGAGGCTACCACTTCGGCAGAACTTTCCTTCTTTGACCTTCCCTTGCCGGCTCTGGAAAAAGTAGTGGCCCTCAATCTTTTCGGAGGAGCAATCCTTCCTGCCCAGGTTTTTGGAAAGAGCATGGTGAAAAATCCTGATGGCGCTTCTATCATCAACATCTCCTCCATGAACGCCTTCCGTCCGCTGACCAGAATTCCTGGCTATTCCGCGGCCAAGGCGGCGGTGAGCAATTTCACTCAGTGGCTGGCTGTCCACCTGGCTCAGGAATACGACCGGAAGATAAGAGTGAATGCCATCGCTCCCGGCTTTTTCCTTACCGAACAAAACCGCTATCTTCTCCAGGATGAAAAAGGTAATTTGACCGCCCGGGGCCAGGCAATTATTCAGCACACTCCATCGGGTCGCTTTGGACATCCGGATGACCTGATTGGTATCTGTGTCTGGCTGGCCGGGAATGGTTCAAAATTCGTCACCGGCACCGTCATTCCTGTAGATGGTGGTTTCAACGCCTATTCCGGGGTCTAAGACCACGGCGCTTGCAGCGGGACATCGGCCAAATTTTTCCGCCGCGGAAACCGTTTTCAAACTTATGGCCAGGCAGGGTTTTTTCTTCACCATTGAACAACATTGTCTCCGCACCCGCGAGCGCTTTTGTGTTAAAATATAACGCATCAACCCTAACCATCTCTCACAGGAGGACAGGATGAACAAGGCAGATATCGGGGTTATCGGCATGGAGGTTATGGGCAAGAACCTGGCTTTAAATATGGAAAGTAAGGGCTACACAGTCGCAGTTTTCAATCGTACCGGGGAGAAGACAAAAGCCTTCGTGGAAGGGCCGGCCCGAGGCAAAAAGTTTCTACCGGCTTACCAGCTTCAAGATTTCGTTGCCGCCCTGAAGGTTCCCCGAAAGATTATGCTCATGGTTAAGGAAGGCGCACCGGTGGATAACTTCATTGACCAGCTTCTGCCGCTTCTTTCGCCGGGCGACCTCATCATTGACGGCGGCAATTCCTTTTTCAAGGACACGATGCGACGCCACGAAGCGCTGGCTGCCAGAAACATCCTCTTCATCGGCACCGGCGTCTCCGGAGGAGAGGAGGGCGCACTGAAAGGTCCCTCCATGATGCCAGGCGGCCAGAAGGAAGCCTACCAGTTGGTGGAGGACATCTTTGCGGCCATCTCGGCGAAGGCGTATGATGGTTCTCCCTGTGTGGCTTACATCGGCCCTCACGGTGCCGGTCACTTCGTCAAGATGACCCACAACGGGATTGAATACGGGGATATGGAACTCATCGGCGAAGTAGCCTGGTTTTTCAAAAATGCCTTTCATCTTTCTGCCGGAGAGGTAGCGGAAATTATGGCGCAATGGAACCAGCCTGATGACCTTCTCCGCTCTTACCTGATTGAGATTACCGCCGACAGCATGAAGCAAAAACACCAGGAAAAACCATCAGAGTTCCTGGTGGATAAAGTGGCTGATATCACCAGGATGAAGGGCACCGGAACATGGACTGTCCAGAGCGCTCTGGAACTTTTAGTGCCCATACCCACCATCGCAGCCGCTGTTTTTGCCAGAGAGATGTCCCAGGACAAAGACCTCAGGCTGAAGATGGCCAGACATCTGTCCCTGCCCGCCACCAGGTTTAAGGGAGAAAGGAAAGAACTGGTGGAACTGGCGCACGATGCCCTGTACATCGCCAAGATTTCTTCGTACGCTCAGGGAATGGCCCTGTTACAGGCGGCTTCAAACCATTACGGTTTTTCCTTAAAGTTAGGAGAAATCGCTCGCATCTGGCGCGCTGGCTGTATCATCCGGGCGCAGTTCCTTGACGAAATCAGCCAGGCTTACGCGGAAAAACCTGACCTGCCCAATCTTTTAGCCGCGCCCCGTTTCGCCTCCTTCGTTTCCGGCAATCTAAACAAATTAGCCAGATTTATCAGCGTGGCCCATCAGGCTGGTGTACCGGCTCTGGCCATGAGTGCTTCTTATGACTACATCGTTCAACTGGCCAGCCCGATTATGGTTTCGGCCCAGGTAGCCGCGTTGCAGCGAGATTACTTCGGCGCCCACGGCTACTTCAAAATCGGCGGTCCGGATAATCCCGCAGTCGCCACCGACTCCACCGGGAAAGTCCGGGAGTTTCACACTGAATGGATGGTGCCTGGCCGGCCGGAAAAGGAAATCACCAAGTAGTTTCCGCAAGGCCCGTCCTTGCAAGACTAAGGGAGACAATGACTTACCAGAGACTAAGCCCGGAGCAGGTCAAGTCTGACCCGGAAAGGCAGTTGAGAGATTTCAAGAGACACCATGAATTCCTGGTGGCGGTGGACAGCGACGGCTGCGTCGTGGATAACATGAACGGTAAGCAGATACTTATCTTCCATCCGCTCTACATAGAATTTTACAACCTCTGGCCGATAGAAACTTATGTCCGGGAAATTTTTGAGTACTACAGTCTGTTTTCCATCCATCGGGGCTGCAACCGGTTTCTGGCTGTTCAGTCCACCGTGAGAGACCTCCACGCCCGGCAGGATGTGAGAACCATCGTGGAAAAAGAGAAAATCATTCTGCCGGCCCGGGAACCGGTGGACGCCTACATCAAGTATGCCACCGAAAACAAGCAGGGGCTGGGCAATCCCGGTCTGGAGAAATTTTTGACCTCCAGAGGTATGGACTGGCCAGTTCATAAACTGCTGGGCTGGAGCGAGGCGGTCAACCGCAGCTTCCCTTTTCTGGAAATTCCGCCCTTTGAAAATGTTCGTCAGGCGCTCAGTTACATGGCTGAGAAGGCTGACCTTATGGTTGTTTCCCAGACACCCTACGATGACCTAGCCAACTTCTGGGAAAAATACCACCTTACGCCTTGCATTCAGACCATCGCCGGCCAGGAAATGGGCACCAAGGCCCACCACATTCAACTGGCCAAAACAGCCGGCGGTTACCCGGATGAGTGCGTGCTGATGATTGGGGACGCTGACGGCGACAGAAAAGCGGTGAAACAAAACCAGGGTCTCTTCTACCCGGTCATCCCCGGAGAAGAGGAGTTAGCCTGGAAAAATTTGCCCTTTTTCTTTGACGAATTTGTCGCAGGCTCATACGGGAGAAAGTCAGAAGGAAAGCTGCTGAACAATTTCTCTAAAGTCCTCTGGCCTTCTCCTCCGTGGGAGAAATCAGGCTACGACCATGTTGAAGCCTACCGGCAAAAACAGAATCTGCGGATAGCCCTCTACCAGCGGTTCAACCCGGCAGGACGGCTGAAAACTCTCTGAACCTGTGAGGAAAAGATGAACATCGGGAAAGGCAGTTGCGACCGGCCGCTATCCGAAGGTGAGATGGAACAATTATGGCGGGCTTACTGCGAGAAGCAGGATTTTTCTGGGAAAAACATTTTAGCCATCATTCCTGATACCACCCGTTCTGGCCCAACCCATTTTTTCTTCCGTCTCCTCTGCGAAACCCTTTCGGAAAAGGGAAAAAAACTCTCCTTTATGTTGGCTCTGGGCACGCATCCGCCCCTTTCCACCGAGCGCTTAAACTGCCATCTTCAGATAGACAAGGTTGACCGGCGGTATCTGAGTAAAGTAACCGTGCACCAGCATCACTGGGACGACCCAGAGCAGTTGCTTCACATCGGTACCATCTCTGCCAGAGAGATGAAGGAAATCTCTTCCGGCCTGATGTCCGAGGAGATACCGGTTACGGTGAACAAATTAGTCAAGGAGTTTGACGTTATTTTGCTGGTGGGCCCGGTTTTTCCCCATGAAGTAGTTGGCTTCTCCGGCGGATACAAGTACCTTTTCCCCGGAATTTCCGGCCCGGATTTTCTTCACCGTTTCCACTGGTTAGGGGCCTTGATTACCAACCCCAAAATCAACGGCACCAAAGACACGCCGGTGAGAGCCGCCCTAAACCGGGCTGCTTCCTTTTTGCCTGTGCCTACTCATCAACTATGCTATGTGGTCAGGAAGAAAAAGGTTTTCGGCTTTTTCGCTGGAGGCAAAGATGCCTGGAGCAAAGCGGCTGACCTTTCCGCTAAATTGAATGTTACCTATGTGGAAAAAAGTTACCGGACGGTCCTGTCGGTGGCACCGACGATGTATGAGGATATCTGGACAGCCGGCAAGTGTATGTACAAACTGGAGCCGGTCGTGGCTGATGGCGGCACCCTGATTATCTACGCGCCCCATGTCAGGGAGGTCTCCCATACCCACGGCGAGCAGATTAGAAAGGTTGGTTACCACACCAGAGACTATTTCCTGAAACAATGGGAAAAATTTAAGGATGTTCCTGGTTGTATTCTGGCTCATTCCACCCATGTGAAGGGTATCGGCACTTACCGGAATGGAGTGGAAAAACCAAGAATTCAGGTGGTCTTAGCCACAGGAATTCCGGAAAGCATCTGCCGGCAGATTAACCTTGGCTACCTGAATCCGGAAAGCATCAATCCCCGCGATTATGCCGGAAGGGAAGAGGAGGGTATTCTTCTGGTGCCAGAAGCCGGTGAAGTTTTGTTTCGGCTGAGTGATGGTTCTGTCCCTGACATTGACCTTCTGTACAAGTAGTCACCGTCAGAAAATAAAATTGTTCAGGAGTAGAGGCCCTGCCTTTGAATGTCTCTCTCCTGCAAAAAGGAAAAAGCGATGAAAACTTTTACCAGCCGTTACCCGGATTTCAAGGTGTATCCGGAATCAGTCCAGGAGAAAGATGGTAATTTCTTTTTCCTCGCTAAGAAGGCTACAGAAAAATATCTCGTCGTGGGCAAGGACTCTTTCCGGTTTCTTCCCCTGAATAAAGAGGCGGTGGCTCTCCTTCAGGAAACCTTTCCCTGGTTAAAACCTACCGTCTGCGGACTGAAAAACTCTTTTGGTTTTGGAGACAGGATTGGTCTGGCCACGCCAGGCCATTTGCAGGCTCTCTGCGGTTATGATTTCTTCCCTGTTTTAGCCCAGCAGTCTCCCCGAGAGCTGGAAAGAACCGGTCGCACCTTCTCCGATGTTTTAACCTCAGCGGTAATCGGCGCCTTTCAGGCAGGCTACCGCGGGGGCTTTGGCGCCGACGCTGACCATTTGAAAACGATTCCGCACTTAAAACAGGCTCTTGACGCCGGTTTCACTTTTTTTACCATTGACCCTTCTGAAAAAATAAGAAAGCCGGCTCAGCTGAGCGAGGCGGAGAGAAAAACACAGCTGCACGCGAAATTTCCGGAATTGGAGAAAATCTATCTGGGCAGAAAGTATCGTTTTGACCGCAAGACTTTGGAATTTACCAGGGAAAACCTAACAGATTTGGTTCTGACTTATTGCCCGGCACTGGATTTTATTGAGAAATGTTATCAGACTGCCCGCAGTTATGCCGGCAGTTTTGATTTTGAGGTTTCAGTGGATGAGACCAGTCTACCAACCACCCCTCTTGCCCATATCTTTATTGTGGACCAGTTGTGCAGACGAAAGATAGAATTTCAGAGCCTGGCTTTGCGCCTGCCTGGCAGATTTGAAAAGGGAATTGATTACCTGGGCAATCTTCAGACTCTGGAAAAGGCGCTTAAGATCCACCAGAGGATTCGTGAGGCATTAGGTCCATACAAGATTTCCCTGCATTCCGGAAGCGACAAATTTTCTGTTTATCCAATTTTCAGAAGGGTTCTGGGCCGTTGTTTCCATGTAAAAACTTCAGGGACAAGCTGGATTGAGGCGATAAAGACAGCGGCGGGAGTTGATTTTGATTTCTTTCTTGGAGTCCTTCAGCGCGGTTTCAAAGATTTCAGGGAGAATTGCGCCGGATATGAAATTTCCAGCAAGCCTGAAGGTTTGCGCCCGGAAATTTTGCAGAAGAAAATCATAGCAGAGATTTTTTCTGATAATACAATCCGGCAGGTTATTCACATCAGTTATGGCAGCATTCTTTCGGACTTAACTTTCCGGGAGAAACTTTTCCACATTTTGAGAGTAAATGAGGAAAAACATTATCGGTCTTTAGCCCGGCACTTGCGCAGGCATCTCCGTCTGCTCTCATAAAAAGAGAAAAGTCCCCTTTTTTTATTGTTGCCAGTTTGGTTTGCGCCACCTGATGACACTGAGGGAGGGAGATGTTCCACCCCCGTCATCCCAGGGGTCATCCGGAAAATCTGTATCCCGCAAACTTACATCATAGTGCACAAGAGAATTATTTGCTAGGGTTATGTTCCTGGCCACAATTCCGCCGTAAAACTGGGAATTGTTAGCCAGGGTGACGATAGCGTTAGGTGCATACACTACGCAGTTTAACGCCTGCGCATTATTAGCCAGAGTTAACCCGCTGGAGGAGTTGGTGTATATCCGGAAATTGCCCGGTGTGTTGGACTGATTGTTCATAATAGAGTTGTTGGCAAAGACTGTGCTGGCATTGGAACCCAGATACAAGACCATTTCTGCCGAAGAGTTCATAATAAGTTGAGTGTTGTTGTTCATGGTGAAATTATTCTCAATATAAAAGCGGCTGTCATTGTTAATAGTAAGTTGGGAGTTATTGTTCATGACGATCCGGTAAAAGCGGAAGTCTCCGCCCGAAATAGTAATCAAAGCATTGTTATTCAGGGTCAAAGTGCCGTTGGAAAGGGTGTAACTTCCGGAATTCACCGTTATTCTCGGGTCGCCGTAAGAAGGGTAAGGCAGGGAAGAGAGGGAAGAAGGAATGATTACCGGAAAAGCAGACAAATCATTCAACGGGTCATCAAAGGTATAATTGTAATTCTTGTCTCCGGTAATGACCGCGCCATTGCCCATTGTTATACTTCCGGGCCCGCCGGTGACGAACGCATCGCCTCTTATAGTAGAGTTGTTAGCCATAAGTATGCTCCCCTTGGTTCCCACATCTCCGTCCTGGCCCACATTGGAACCTCCATACGCGCCCAGTCTTGAATCGTAGCTGTCAATTACACTGTTGTTAGCCAGAGTAACAGATTGGGAGCCAAACAACCCCTGGCCCCAGGAACTACTGTGACGAGGACCGCCGCCCGCAGAATTAATATACAATTCCACCGTTTCCTCGACTCCCTTGAAGGTGCCGGTTGATGTTACAATGATTGTTTCATTGTTGGTTCCTTGGCTTTGCCTTGTTACGGAAAAAGTGCCGCCAGCCAGAGATTGCGGGGTATCTTCTGGCTCCCAGGAAGGATTGGCTTTTAAATAAGCAAGAGCCCTCTGCGCACCGGCTTCCGCCAGGTAAAAAGCTTGTTCTCTGAACAATCTTCGCTTTGAGGCCAATCTTTCTGATCGGCCCAGATAAAGAATGCTCCAACCGATAATTCCCGAAATAAACACAAAGATTATCACCATCGGCAACAGATAACCCTGGGACCGATTTTTTGTTGTCATTTTTTGTTCCTCAAGTACACTACGAAAGAATTCTGCAAGGTTTTGCCATCCCGGGTGCCGCTGAGGTCCACCTGGACCGTTTCCGCGTCAGTACTGTCTCTCTGAAAAGAAAGATTGACCAAACAGTTTATCACCGGTCTGGTCGCTCCGGTTTTGTTGTCTTTAACGATAAGATTGCTCCCCTGGGGATAAAATTCCTTTTCCCAGTTTGTGCCATCGGCATAACTGGCACGGATTTTAGTACCGACATTTGGACCAGAGTCAAGAATAGCCACAGTATCAGCTTCTTCCAGCACACCCTTGATAGTGAAACTTGCCAGATCAATTTCCTCCTGCAAAGACTTTTTCCCCCGGCTGGCGGACCAGTCTCTGTAACTTTCAAAGACTAAGGAAGTAACGGCCACCAACGCTATCGCGCCTGCCACCATTACCACCATAAGTTCTATCAGGCTCAATCCATTCTTGTTCATTGCTGGGCTATGTAAGTTACCAGGGAAACTTTACCGGTGTCCCAGTCTACTTCCACTGTTACTTTCTTGAAACGTACGCTGTTTTCTTGGACTTCTTCCACAGTGGTGTGCCTTTCAGCGTTTGCTTCGGACAGCAGAACAGTTTCCTCATTAGTGCCAGGCTGAATGGAATCGTAATTTGTGCTTTTAAGTTCTTCTATTTTCTCAATTGCTTTCCAGGTAGCCAGTCTTTCCAGATTGGCATATGCCAGGTCCCGACGGTTAGCATAAAAGAAAGAAGAAGTGGCTATAAGCGCAATCATTAATACAACCGTGGCAATAAGGAACTCAATAATGGTAAATCCACTTTCTTCGGCCTTAAAGTGTTGCATTCTGTCGGTCCGCATTTTTCTTCTGTACTAAATTGTCGGGTTGATTGATGCTCGGTATTGTGGGTTTAGCGGATTGCTGTGGAGCCAGGCTATTGATTGTTAGAGGTTGGACCTCCGGAGCCTTTGTTATCCTATCATTGAACCTTAAAGAAGTGTGCGCTAAATTCAACAATCTTTTGTCTCCCTTTTGCCTCTGCTTGATTGCTCTCCTCTAATCCGACGCCTTTGTTTTTCTAACGGAAAACCCTCTTAAAAGTGAACCTCTTCTGGTTTCGTATACCCGTTCTTCTCCAGGTCTGTATCCGTGGTACTTTGTGTGGTGACCATAGTACCCGATGAAGTTGTCCCCTGGTTCCAGGACTACTTCCTGAACTTCGCCTAATTCCATAATAACAGTCCTTAACCTGAAGCGGCGAAAATCTGTTACTTTTGTTTTTCTTTCGCCTCTTTGGCCATGGCTGAGATGTCTTCCTCTTTCAAGATTCTGGGAGTGAGAAACATCACCAGGTCAGTCTTCTTCGCTAACTGCCGTTTGTTGCTGAAAAGACCCGGGAAAAGCCTGCCCAAAAGAGGCACTCCGCTCCTGTCGGTACTACCTTCACTGCTCAGCAGTCCCCCTAAGACCAGAGTTTGACCGTCTTTAACCGTTACCTTGGTCAGGGTGGACCGTTCATGGGTATCCACCGCATCCTTGAAGATAGTGTTTTGCTTGGCGGTGACCACCTTGGGTTCCACTTCCAGGACGATATTACCTTCCGCGGTAACATGGGGCACCACCACCAAAGTAATGCCAATGTCCCGGAATTCGTATTCAATAGTTCTGGTTCCAGCCTCGGTGGTTTCCGTAATCCTTGGCGCCACAGGGATGGTGCTGATAATGCGGATGGTGGCTGGCGAGTTATTCAGCGTCGTCACCCTCGGATTGGCCAAGATATTGGCTTCACCCCTGCTCTCAAGAAGACGCAAATCCGCGGTTAAACTCTGAAAGGATACTTCAGCGCTGGCTTTAGTATCCTTGCCTGGAGCCAGAGGAATCCCGTAAAAGTAGTCCGCGGTGACCTTACCTAAACTGCCGCTGCCATCTCCCCACTTCACGCCGATGTCTTTCAGACCCTCGTTGGTCAGTTCCACCAGTACTGCTTCAATAGAAATCTGGGGCACGGGTTTATCCAGGATGCCGATGATTTCACCGACTTCCTTGAGAAAATCTTCTGTGCCGACCACTACCAGAGCGTTGTTGCGCTTGTCCGGTATAATAGAAAATCCGTCGCCCAACTCGCTGGTGAGCGTCGTCTTCTCCGTAATTCTGCCAGTGCCGAAGGAAACCATCCTGCCGCCTAACATACTGGTGGTGATGTCGGCTGCCGTACTGGTGGTCCCTCCACTGGTCCCGGAACTTGTCCCTGAAGTTCCTGTGGTACCGGCTCCTGTAGTTCCTGCGGCCTGCACCTTTCCTTCCCCGGTTGGCGTCCCGGTAACTTCAATCGTGGTTTTTATGGCGGCTTCTTTACCTGCGGCTATGTTTTTTCGCACCAGGGTGGGTAGAAGCACCCAGAGGTCCAGGGCGTCAATGTGTTTTAACTGAAAGACCCTGACCTTAATGGAAGAAGCGGTATAATCCTGGTCCAGCCGAGAAACGAGGTACTTCAGTTCCGCAATCCTCTCCGGGTAGTCCCTGATGACCAGACTGTTTAACCGATTGTCCACGGCCACTGTCTTTTCATAGCCAAGAGTTCTGAGCGTTTCAAGAACATCTCTGGCCCTGGCGTGTTTCAGGGGAAGACATTCACCCTGATAAACGGCGGTCGGTTCCGGCCTTGCCTGCGCGGCTCTGACGATGTAAACATCTGACTGTGGCAACTTCTGGCGGGAAAGACCGTTGGCGAACAGGATGGCGTCAATGGCTTCTTCAGGCTCCACACCATCAAGATAGGCACTGACCAGTTTCTCCGCAAGTTCGGTGCTGGTTACCAACTTGATACCTGTCTTCTGGCTGAGCATTTCCAGGACAAGGCCCAGTTTTGCCTGATGGAAAGTTAAAGTCACTTTTTCCGCACTTAACGAACGAAAGGGCAGGGCGGTGAGAAAAACCACAAAAATTCCGGGTAGCAATCGTTTCATACTTTCCTCCGTTTTTCCTGAAGGCGGTCCTCACCAACTGTTTTGAGGTTACAGTTTTTCGTTTTCATCCCTGCTGTTCGCTGTTAACTGTCGGATAAACAATCCGTTCTGGCAGGTAGTAAGCCGTGCGCAGAAAACTGTCTTCCCGGAATTCTTTCAACTCTTTCAGAAAAGTTGTCAGATTTTCTTCTTTCCTGACCCATCGGCCCACCCGGACGGTGTAAACTCCGTTGATATATTCAGTCCGAACTTCGGGATAGCCTGATTCCTCCAGTTGCTGCGCCACCCGGACGGCTTCTTCCCTGGCGCTGGCTGGATGAGAAGAGACCTGAATGGTGATGATGCGGGCTGGATCTTCCAGTTTGACGGCTGTTTCACGTTTTACCGACCGTACTTCCCTCGTGGAAGTAGCAATATTTTCCTGCTTCTCTTCAGCCTTCTGTTCTTCTATAATTCTTCCGGCTTCGCTTTCCGGGGTAACAGTTTTTACAAAAGCGTAACGATAGCGGGGACGCAGTTTAGCCCACACCTCTTTCGCCTCCGACATCCTCTGATAGGCGCCGACGCGCAGAACAACAAAATCATCGTCTTTCAGCAGTCTTACCCGGTCAAATCCCTGGTTGGCCAGTTTCTTACCTTCTTCTTTTGCCTGACTGATGTTTTCTTCCGGAACGGAAAGGACCTGAACAGTCTTGAAGGTGGCACCACTACCTGACTTGACCTGCCTTTCCTCTTTTTTCCCTGAAAGAAAATTCTTCTCTTTAACTTCAGAGACCCCTACCGCACTGACTTCCGAAGTTTTCTCCTTTTCTTTCTGTTCCGCTAATACCTTCTCTTCAACTAATTCTGTTCCGCCGCTGGAGGTTATTTTTAACACCAGGGTATGCTCGCTGCTTTTCAAAACAACCCGGTCCGGATAAATCCGGTAAACCTGGTAGCCCTCCAGACGCTCGCTTTCGGTGCAAACCTGCTCGTTGATAATGGCTAACGGTCTGGCGCGGTCATAGATGATTCCGGAAAGGGTGAAGGTAGGCAGGCCCGGTCGTGTCTCTTTAAGAATGCTGTGCGTCATCACCGGTGAAACAGACCGTGCCGGAGGACCCCACGGAGAGAACGGGTTTTTCCCCCAGTCCGCGCCTTTCCCGCCAGTTTCCGTCTCTTCCACAGCGGTTAGCGCGGCTCTGGCTTCTTTCATCGTCCTTTCCACCTCGCTCAGATTGAAGTTATTCTGAAGCGGAGGAGCCGCTGCCTGGCTGGTTATATTTTCAGGCAGTTTCCCTGGCACAGCCTTACCCGATTTCTTCTTAGGAGAGAGGACAACTGTCCAGGAAATTATCAGCACCACCAGCAAGACACCCATCAAAACCAGTTTTTTCTTCTGCTCTCCCATAATTCACCCCAGCTTTTTCAGTGCCAGAAAAGTAAGATTAAAAGTAAGCTTTTCGCCAGGAGTAATTTCTATCTGAGTAATTTTAAGGTAACGGCCACCTTTTTCCACCGCGGCCACGGCCCTAACCATATCCTGATAATTGCCTTCCACCCGAACCGTCCAGGCAAAGTATGGCGTATCCCCTTTTTCCGACTCTGCCGGTCTCAATTCCTGAAGAACCAGCCGGTTTTTCTTGAGGATGTCGGAAATGTACTGAAAAAAGTCCAGGTTAGGGTCAGGGGAATCTGAAAGCCAGGTGTACTGCCGCACCTTAGCCCTGGCCTCCTCCACAGTCTGGACCACCTTAGATAGAAAAAGCGGCGATTTCTTCAGCCGCAAGTAATCATAATCTAATTGTTCCTTCTCTTCCTTCAGCAGTTTGATTTTCTGCTGGTGGCGCTGCAGGAAACAACAGTGAAAAGAAAACCAGATTATTCCGTAGGAAACCAGCATTGCCAGCACCCACCAGTGGATTTTCCGGCCGAACGCCAGAAACAACCTGTTCATTTAATTGTTTCCTCTCTCTTTTCTCCGGAACCTTTTCTCAGCCGACCTTCCACAATAAAGGAGACTGTTTCTTCGTCCTTTTTCTTCTCCCGTTTGACTTCCTTCAGCGTGAAGGAAGAAAAGTCCCTGACTCCAGCCTGGGTAAGGTTGAAAACAAATCTGGCAATACTTTCCTTTTCGTTCACCGCTGGCGAGACAAAACCTTTGATGACCAGAATGGTTTCTTTATCCTTGTCACTGCCTTCCTGCCGGGTTGACAGAGTGCCCAGCCACATTCCCACCGGAAGAGCCTTCGCCAGCAGCACAAGTTTGTTTTCCCAGAGAAGCCGGCTTTCTGCTTCCTTCCGACACAGATTGAGCTGACTTAGCGCCCTGAATAATTCAGCGCGGTAGCGCTGCAACTCACCTGCCAGACCGTGTTCGCTGGCCAGGTCCAGACGGATTCGTCGGATATCCTGCTGGAGCCGGTTGATAATGAGGTTATCAGCCATTAACTGAACGCCAACCGAAAAGAGAATGAGAAACAGCCCTGCCAGGTAGAGAAAGACTAACTGCCACAACATCCGGCGCATCTTCCACTGGTGCGCCCGCGATTTCAGGATGTTTATCTCAATCACGGCAACTTCCTTGTCAGCAACCCCAGGGCAACAGCAAAGCAGTAACCATCATTCAACGTTTCCCCGGAAATACCTGGCACACCCTCCAGCGGGTTCCACAGCGTGCCAGGTATTTCCAGTTTTTCTTCCAGGCTCTCCTTCAAGCCCGGTAACTTTGCGGAACCGCCGCAGAGAAGAAATCTTTCCGGTTTTAAGCCGGTGCGGCCGGAAAAATACCTCACTCCGGTATTTACCTCAGAAGTCATGTCCGCTGAAATTTCCCTGATTATCTGGCTTACCGCGGCAGCCTGGTCTGGTTTCTGCTTCACTTTTTCCGCCTCGCTCAGAGGGCACTGGTAACGACGGCTGATGGCCTCAGTCACCTGCTGGCCGCCAAAAGCGATGTCCCGGGCAAGGACAAAGCCACCTTTTTCCACCAGCGCCATATTCGTCAACCTGGCACCAACATTGATTACCAGACCTGACCCACCATTTTCCTGAGCCGTAAAAGAGTAAAGGTTCGCCAGAGCCAGACTATCCAGGTCAAGAATCACCAGCCGCAGACCGCACTGAGAAAAAACCTGCATCAGAAAATTGCATCTGGAGCGCGGGTAGCCGGCCAGAAGTACTGTCTTCCTCTCCGAAGAAGGAAGTATCTGAAAGTCATACTCTAAACTGCTCCATCCCTGGGGAAAGACCTCAGATAGTTCAACTTCCACCATACTTTCCACTTCCTCCGGCGGGACCTCCGGAATGTCAAAATAGTGAATTAGAACCTCACTGCCAGCCACGGAACTTACGCCCGCGCGGCTTCTTATATTTAGACGATTGAGGTAGTCCCTGAGGAAAGAAATAAAGACTTCCTGCTCTTCGGGAACCGGACCCAGACGAAAATTAGCCACTGGATTTTTTACCACGCCAATTCTGGAGATAGAAAAGTTCCTCTGGTTTACCGCTCCTTCTACCACTTTGATGGTGTCTGAGCCGATGTCAACAATTACTTTTGTCTCCCGCACCCTCATCCCTGATTGGAAGTTATGTTAAACCCTGTTCCCCCCGGAAAGTTCCTTACAGCCCGCCATAGGTAATCGCAGCACCAGAAGTATTAGTATAGCTCATGTAGACCGTTATCCCGTCAGCATCACCTGTGCCAGTGGTGTGCGCTGTAAAACCATTAGCATCCGCAGAATCAACTGTGAAACTGGTAAAGTACTTATTCCCCGTGGTGCTGACATCAGTGATGGTGGTGGTGTAAGTGTTATGCTCGGCATAATACACCCTCTCTGCGGTCAATACCGCGCCCAACAACGCCGCGCCTTCAGAAGCCATCGCCTTTCTGATGTTGGCGCGGTAAAGGGGAACAGCCACTGAGGCTAAAATCCCGACAATGATGACCACCACCATTAACTCAATCAGAGTGAAACCACGCTTGCATTTCAAGACCTTTTTCATTATTCCTCCCGTGTGTTAGAGCCCGCCATAGGTAATCGCAGCACCAGAAGTATTAGTATAGCTCATGTAGACCGTTATCCCGTCAGCATCACCTGTGCCAGTGGTGTGCGCTGTAAAACCATTACCATCCGCAGAATCAACTGTGAAACTGGTAAAGTACTTGTTCCCCGTGGTGCTGACATCAGTGATGCTGGTGGTGTAGGTGCCATGTTCGGCATAATAGGTTCTCTCTGCGGTCAATACCGCGCCCAACAACGCCGCGCCTTCAGAAGCCATAGATTTTCTGACATTGGCGCGGTAAAGGGGAATTGCCACCGCGGCTAAAATCCCGACAATGATGACCACCACCATTAA
Source organism: bacterium (assembly GCA_029551285.1). Taxonomy (GTDB): domain Bacteria; phylum Ratteibacteria; class UBA8468; order B48-G9; family DSTR01; genus JAMWDF01. The sequence continues at coordinate 23,946 of JAKPFT010000076.1, forward strand.
CTCAATCAGAGTGAAACCACGCTTGCATTTCAGAACTTTTCTCATCTTTTTCTCCTTTCCTGTGTGTTCTCACACCGCGATTTTTCCTACTCCTGAAACTTCCTCCACCGCTTGAAGCCGCATATTGAAAGTTGCGCTTCCTTTGCCTTTCACCCCCTTGTAAAAAGAGCGACAGGTGCTATCTTTTATTTGAATTATACCTGTGTCAAATCTGATGGAAAACCATTTCCCTTTTCCCTTGACCAGGAGCCCTTTCAGTGTTAATCTCTGAGCCTGTGAAGAAACCGATTAGCCTTTATCTTCTCCTTATCGCCGCTGCCTGCCTGGTGGTTTACACCAACACTTTTCGCGTGCCCTTTCAGTTTGACGACCTTGAAGCCATTCAGAAAAACCCGGCCCTTCATTCTGTCACTGACATCGCCAGTATCTGGCGCTACTGGCCCACCCGATTTATCACCTACCTTTCTTTTGCGCTCAATTACCAGGTTCACGGGCTGTCTGTGTTTGGTTACCACGCGGTTAACCTGCTCATTCACCTGGTTAATAGTCTGCTGGTCTTCCTTATCGTTAGAAATTTCCTGAGAAGACTTAACAGGGAAGAAGACAGCATGGCCCTGTTTGCCGGCCTGATTTTTGCCGTCCACCCGGTTCAAACACAGGCTGTTACCTACATCTATCAGCGTTCCACTTCCTTAGCCACTTTATTTATCCTGCTTTCCCTTTACTTTTACTTCACCGGAAAGGAAAATCCTGACCGAAAAAAAAGTCTGCAAAGATATCTGCTCACAGCCGGCAGCGCTCTTGCCGGTATGTTTACCAAGGAAATCGCGATTGTCATTCCCTTCCTGCTTTTGCTGGTCCAAGTTTTTCTCTTCCAGGAGGATAAGTTTCAACCATTTCCTGTGCTGCTATTCCTTTTATTACTGCCGGTTGTTCCCCTGACAGCCTTTGCTACCAGACTGGTCGGAGCCAGTGATTTTCAAAAGGTCAGCCTGGTAACAGCCGGCAGCACCGGCGTGGTTACCAGGAATGAATATCTGTTTACCCAGTTTCGGGGATTGCTCACTTATCTGCGCTTGCTGGTTGTGCCGATTAACCAGAACCTTGACTATGACTATCCTGTCTCCACCAGTCTCTTTCAGCCCGGAACACTTGCCGGTCTGGCTGTTCTCCTGATGCTGCTGGCGGCCGTGGTTTTCTTTTATCGGAGAAACCGCCTGCTCTCTTTGTCAATAGGCTGGTTCCTCCTGACTCTGGCTCCGCAGTCCAGCTTTCTGCCCAAGCCGGACCTGATTGTGGAACACCGGCTTTACCTGCCCTGTCTGGGGTACAGCCTTTTTCTCCCGGCAGTCGTTCTTGGTCGGCGGCAGGAACTTCGGCGGCCAGGCATTTATCTGTTGATTTTAATCTCCGGCCTTTACGCAGTGCTCGCGTTTGGTCGCAACATGATGTGGCGCAGCCGGGTGGTTCTCTGGGACGAGACGGTGAAGCGTTCTCCTGACAAGGCCCGGGCCTACCTTAACCGCGGACTGGCTTACGAAGAAAGGGGGGCCTACAACTTAGCCCTGAAGGACTACACTAAAGCGCTGCAACTACAGCCGGATTACACTCTGGCTCATCTTAACCGGGGTGTTGTTCTGGCCAAGTTACACCAGTTTGACCTGGCCTTAACAGAACTGGAAAAAGTCAGGAAACTGAAGCCAGAATCTTCTGCTGTGGCCAATAATTACGGGGTGGTACTGGCCATGGCTGGCAAACTTCACCAGGCTGTTGAAGAATTTAGTCTGGCGCTCACTCTTAATCCCCAGTATCCGGAAGCCTACCGTAACAGAGGCATCTCCCACCTGCAACTGGGTAATCTTTCCCGGGCAATAGACGACTTCTCAGCGGCAATAAGTCTTGACCGGTATCAGCCGGAAACTTATCACTATCGGGCTATCGCTTACTGCCTTTCCGGAAAAGAAGAGTTGGCCAGAAAAGATTGGAACAAGTTCCAGCGTCTGACCGGTAAGAAAACTCTGGACGTAGAAAAAATTATCCAGATGATAGAAAAAGCGCCGGATAAAGTCAGAATAGAGTTTAACGCATGGTAGCGGCCAGTTTGAAAATTGGCAGGTAAATGGCCAGCACTACTATCCCCACAATCACTCCCAGGCCAATAATCAGAATTGGCTCCAGCAGAGAAGCCAGAATATTGAGGGTGGCGTCCACCTCGTCCCGATAAAATTTGGAGACCCGGTTAAGCATCTCATCGGTTCGGCCGGTTTCTTCACCCACAGAGACCATCCGGACTAACATACTGGGAAAAACCCGGTGTTTTTTCATCTCCTGACCCAGGAGTTCCCCTTTAAGCACACCCAGCCGTACCCGCTCAATGCAATCTTCAATAATGGTGTTGCCGGTCGTTTTGCTAACGATACTCAACGCTCCGGTAATCGTCACTCCGCCGTGCAGCAGGGTACTCAGAGAACGAGAAAACCTTGCCAGACCAACTTTGTGCATCAACGGCCCGAAAATCGGAAGTTTCAGTTTGACCGTGTCTAAGTTGCGCCGGCCCTCCCGGGTTCGGGAATAGAGCGCCAGCAGAATAAGCATCACCAGAAAAAAAACCAGAAAGACAGGGAAGAACTTTACCATGGTGCGGCTGATGCCAAGAATTAGAAGCGTAAGAGCAGGCAGTTGCGCTCCGAAATCAGCAAAAATTGTCTGGAACTTGGGAATGAGGTAGAGAAAGACAAAAAACACCACCGCCACAAAAAAAACCAGAATCACCAGCGGGTAGGTAATGGCCTGCTTTACTTTTCTACGGAGCGCTAACTGGTCTTCCAGTTCACTGGAAAGTTCTTTCATTACTTCCACCAGGTTACCGCTTTCCTCACCGGAGCGAATCAGAGCGATGTACATTTCACTGAAGACCTTCGGAAAGCGGGCCAGCGCCTGGGAAAAATTGCTGCCCTGCCTGATGGTCTGCTGGACTTCCCGTAAAACATGAGCAAAAAAACGATTTGGTGTCTCTTCCGCGAGGTCGCCCACGGTCTCCACCACCGGTATCCCGGCTTCTAACATGGTGGCTACCTGCCTGGAAAACAAAGCCATCTCCGAAAGATTGACCCGGCCGCGGCGGACCTGGCCCTTTTTCCCGGCAGCCCTTCGCTCGCCGCTGAGAGAAATCTGAATGGGCAGAAGATTCTGCCGCCGCAACACCCCTACTGCGGCGGAGGCATTTTCCGCCTCCAGGAAACCCTCTCTTTTATTTCCGCTGGCGTCGCGGGCGACATAACTGTATCTGGCCATTTTTCCTCAGAATAGCAATTTCAGGAATTAAATTACCAGGGTAGCGGCCAGGGCTTCTTTGACCGTGGTGATGCCCTTCAATACCTTGGCCAGCGCTGCCTGCCGCAGGGTTACCATTCCATGGCTAACCGTATAGTCACGAATACGGTCCTCCGGCGCCTGCTCCACAATCAAGTTACGAATATTCCTGTCTATGGGCAGTACCTCATAAATGGCCATCCGACCAAGATATCCGGTAAAGTCACACTCCCGGCAGCCTTCCCCTTTGCTGATGCTGGCGCCTTCTATGGGTATCCCCATCTCTTTCAGGATTTCAGCCCCGTCAGGGTCAGAAACGACACAATGCCGGCAGATTGTCCGCACCAGCCGCTGAGCCAGAATCAGATTAAGGGAAGCAGCCAGAAGATACGGTTCCACACCCATGTAACTCATTCTGGAGATAGTACCCACGGTGTCGTTGGTGTGCAGGGTGGAGAGAACCAAGTGTCCAGTCAAAGCAGCCTGGACCGCAATCTGAGCCGTCTCCAGATCTCTGATTTCGCCGACCATAATCACATCAGGGTCCTGCCGCAGAAAGGTGCGAAGAGCCGAGGCAAAGGTCAGACCGATCCTGGGTTTGACATTAACCTGATTGATACCTGGCAGTTCATACTCCACCGGGTCTTCCACGGTCACGATGTTTTTCTCGGGAGTGTTGATAAAGCTCAAACCAGAGTAAAGGGTCGTGGTCTTGCCGGCACCTGTTGGACCGGTAACGATAATCATTCCGTAAGGCCGCTGCAAGGCCTCCTTGAAAACCTCCAGTTCTTTCGGTTCAAAGCCCAGCGCTTCCATGTTGACCAGCAGCATTTCCTTATCCAGGAGACGCAAGACCACTTTTTCGCCATACACGGTGGGCAGAGTGGAAACGCGGACATCAATTTCTTTCAAGCCAAGCCTTATTCTTATCCGGCCATCCTGGGGCAATCGTCTCTCGCCGATATCAAGATTGGCCAGGATTTTCAGGCGGGTCACCACCCCGGCGTAAGCCGTCTTCGGTGGCGGGCTGGTGGGCTGCAGCACCCCATCAACCCGAAACCGCACACTGACATTTTCCGCCTGTGGTTCTAAGTGAATGTCTGTGGCTCGCTTTTCAATGGCCTGGATAAAAAGGGAGTTGACAAACCTGACGATGGGAGCATCTTCAGCCGCCACCCGCAACTGGTCCACATCCACCTTGTTTTCAGGTTCTTCTGCGGTTTCACTCATCGCCGCCAGGGTTTCATCCAGACTGGCTGTATCCATGTAGAATTTCTCAATCTTTTGCAGAATTTCCTTTTCTTCAGCCCTCACCACCCTCAGCCGGCAACCAGTGAGACGCTTCACCGCGTCAATGGCCACAATATCAGCCGGGTCACTCATGGCCACGGTTAACAGTTCCTCTGTTTTGGCTACCGCGATCAGATTGTAACGGCGGGCGATGTTTTCCGGAATCAGCCGGACAACTTCCGGCTTGATACCCTGAAACTTGCTCAGATGAATCTCGTCGGCGGCAGTCTGCTCGGTTAAGGCGGCTACCAGTTGTTCTCTGGTGACATACCCTTTTTCCAGGAGTATCTCGCCTAAGAATTTTTTGGTCTGCTGCTGCTCAATCAGGGCGTGTTCCAGTTGGTCTCTGGAGATTACTCCTTTGTTTAGCAGCAACTGCCCCAGTTCGTAACGTTCCATATGAAACTGAAACTTACCGTTTGGTTTGGCTTAAGGTATCATATAATTGGTTCATCTGTCAAGGGAGGAGGTTATGGACGCTGCTTCTGTTAGAAAGAGGATTAAGGAATTAACCGAATTAATCAACCGCTACAACCGCTTTTACTACGTGGAAAATCAGCCTTTAGTCAGCGATAGTGAGTATGATGCCCTGTTAGCCGAACTGGCGGCTCTGGAAAAGCAGTATCCTCAGTTTCGCCAGCCTGACTCGCCCACCCTTCGCGTTGGAGGGGAAGTCCTGGAAGGTTTTCAAACAGTCACCCATCGCGTACCCATGCTCTCCATTGACAATACTTACTCAGAAGAAGAACTGACCGCTTTTGACCGCCGCGTCCGGGAACAGAGCGGTCTGGAAAGCGTGGAGTACGTAGTGGAGTTAAAGATTGACGGAGTGGCCGTCTCCCTGATTTACCAGAACGGAATTTTTCATTCTGGCGCCACCCGGGGCGACGGCTGGCACGGAGACAACATCACCGCCAATTTGCGAACGGTTAAGACCCTGCCCCTTTCTATTCCCTTTCAGGAAGACCTTGAGGTTCGCGGAGAAATCTACCTGAGAAAAGATGACTTTGAAAAGCTCAACCAGGAGCGGTTGAAAAATGGCGAGGAACCTTTTGCCAATCCGAGGAATGCCGCAGCCGGTTCTCTGAAACTGCTTGATTCTTCCATCGTGGCCAGGCGCAACCTCCATCTTTTTGTTTATGCTGGCCTGCTGGAAAAACCGCCTGAAACCCACTGGCGAATACTTGATTTTCTCGCTGAACTGGGCTTTCCCGTTAACCCCCATCGTCGCAAAGTCCAGGGAATAGACCGGGTAATTGAAATCTGCCGGGACTGGGAGAAGCGACGTTTCAGCCTGCCCTATGGAATTGACGGGCTGGTGATCAAGGTTAACAGCCTGAGATGGCAGGAAGCGTTGGGGACCACTTCTAAATCACCGCGCTGGGCTGTCGCCTTCAAATTCCAGGCAGAACAGGTGACGACAACTCTGGAAGATGTCCTCATTCAGGTGGGACGAACCGGAGTTTTAACTCCAGTAGCTAAGTTAACGCCGGTTCAGGTTAGCGGAACAACTGTCTCCAGGGCAACCCTGCACAACTTTGATGAGATTCGGCGACTGGGGTTGAAGATTGGCGACCGTGTTTTCGTGGAAAAGGGCGGGGAAGTAATTCCCAAGATTGTCAAGGCAGTCGTTCAGACCAGGACAGGAAAGGAAAGAGACATTGAGATACCGGAAAACTGCCCGGTTTGCAGCAGCCGGGTTGTCCAGGACGAAAACGGTGTCGCCCTGCGTTGTCCCAATGTGGCCTGTCCGGCTCAGGTAAAAGAACGCATCATCCACTTTGCCTCCCGGACGGCTATGGACATTGAAGGACTGGGAGAAAGTCGCGTGGCCCTTCTGGTGGATAAAGGGTTGCTTAAAGACTACGGAGATATTTACTCTCTGAAGTTTGAGGATATCGTTAACCTTGAGGGCCTGGGTGAAAAGTCAGCCCGGAATCTTCTTTCAGCCATTGAAGCAAGCAAGCAACGGCCCCTCAGCCGTCTGATTTTTGCTTTGGGCATCCGGCACATCGGCGCTCACGCCAGTGAACTTCTGGCCCGTCATTTCCGCACCCTGGAGAACCTTGCCCGGGCCGCAGAAGAAGAACTTTCCCGTATTTCAGAAATTGGTCCGGTGATGGCCGCCAGCCTTCGCGCTTTTTTTGCCAATCCCACCAACCAGCAGGTGCTGAAGAAACTGGTGGCCGCCGGAGTTAATACTGAGGAGGAAATAACCAGCCCGGAGGAAACACCTCTGCAGGGTAAAACCTTCGTCATTACCGGTACCCTCAGCCGTTATACACGGGAGGAGGTTACCCGGTTGATTACTTCCCTGGGCGGCCGGGTCACGGATACCGTTTCCCGCAGAACTGATTACCTGGTCTGCGGAGAAAATCCAGGCTCCAAACTTGACCGGGCCCGTGCCCTTAAAGTACCGGTTTTGACTGAGCCGCAACTGGAAGAATTTCTTGACCAGGCGCAAAGTAAGTAGTTATGGAGTTCTGAACTTATGAACATAAAAGAAAAGGCCCGGGCAAATCCGGCGTCCGACCTTAAGGCCTCCTTTCTGGAATACCTGAAAGCGGAACGCAATCTCAGTGCCAATACTGTTCTGGCTTATGATGGCGACCTGAAGTTTTTCCTTGATTTTATCAAGTACAAGGGACGGGACATTAAGCGGCTTGATGGAGCACTGGTCACTGAATTTATCATCCACCTTAAGCAGAAGGGAAGGGCAGCGGCTTCTATCGTCAGAACCCTTTCTGCCCTGAGAAGTTTTTACCGTTTTCTGGCGGCGGAGGGTCTGGTCAAACCGGAGGTTCTGGCCGCCATTGAAGCGCCGCGGCTCCAGCGAAACCTTCCAGAGGTATTAAGCCCGGAAGAGGTGCAACGTCTGCTGGAGGCAGCCAGGAAGACAAAACAGGCTACCCGGAATGTGGCGCTGATTGAACTCATCTACGGAGCCGGACTGCGAGTCTCTGAAGGCGTCAGTTTGAGATGGCCGCAGATAAACCTGCAGGAACGTTTTATCCGTATCCGGGGTAAAGGCGAGCGTGAACGGCTCGTTTTTCTCGGAGAAAAAGCAGTCCAGGCCCTTAGAGAATATCAGGGGGAAAATTCATCTCAGAAAGGACACTACCAACTCTTTGTCTTTCCCTCGCGGCAGGGTAGCCATCTCAGCAGAAAGCGAGCCTGGGAAATCATCAAACGGTGCGCCGCCCTGGCAGGTTTATCCCCGGCTGTCAAGGTTCACACTCTCCGGCATTCCTTTGCCACCCATCTCTTAGAAGGAGGTCTGGACATCAGGGTGGTCCAGGAACTTCTTGGTCACAAAAGTCTGGCGACCACTGAGGTTTACACTCACATCAGCCGGGGACGGTTGAAGCAGATACACCGAAGGTTTCATCCTCGGGCCATGCTGGCGAAAGATAGAGTGCAGGAACTGACCCATTATTCCGATAGGGAAAAGTAAGTAACTCGTCCAGTGGCCTCGTCAGGAAAGGAGAAAAACCTTAATTTTCTCCTGGGTCCTGGTTTGTTTGACATTCTTCAACCGGGTGTGTTAACCTTTACTACAATGAGTGGACAAGTTAACCCGAGTGAAAAAGGAGGGAGTGCATGGGAGCCTTGATCGGTGGAATTGTTGCGGTAGTTTTGGGCATCTGGGGATTGGCCAGATGGTTTCCTCTTTTTGTGAAAGGCCTTCAGGCCGCTGTTCCTTTCTTCCTCCTTCTGGGCGGTATCATCGCTATCGCGGCTGGCATTAGCGATATCAAGGACAGGATGGAAGAACAGCGAGAGAAGGAAAAGGAGAAGGAGCAGGAAAAAGCAGCCGAGACTCCAAAACCTGCCGAAGGCCAGAACAAGTAAAAAATATCGGTTAGTCTCAGTTATCCGGGGCTGGCCCAAAGCGCCAGCCCCTTTTTTCATCTATTTCCGGACTTACCGGAGAAGAAAGGTCTTAATCTGGTAGGGACCAAGAGAAAAAGAGAAGGTCTTCCCCTTTCTTAAAATTTTTCTGAAGTATTTTTTTTCCAGAGCGTCAGTTTCCACCAGATTGGTAAATCTCTGACTGACTGTTATCCTGCTCCGGGTACGCTTTCCCTGAGTTTCATAGAGTCTGACGGCTATCCCCTGGCCAGCCGGTTTTACCATGGTCACAATGGTATTTTCCGGCTCTATTTTCAGGAAAGACGCTTCTCTTTTCTCAAAGAGTGGCGACACCACTCCCATCTTTTTCACCAGTAACGGGCAATTATACTCAAGTCCCTGCCTGGGAAGATTGGCTCTTTTCCAGTCTCCAGAATGGGGTACAAGGGCGTATTCAAAGGTATATCTGCTGCCAACTTCTTCAGCCCCGCTGAAATTCCCGGAGATTTCTTCCCCCCGGTTAATGCCTCTGGTCAGCGCCAGCATGATGATATCCTCAACGACACCCTGCCCAACAATTCCCTTATTCAAAACCGCCAGGCCCTTTCGACCATCTGAGTAGTCCAGCCAGTTTTGACAGGGGAATTCTCCCTCGGGCTGATGGATTGCGCCAAACGCAATTTCCCGGGTGATGGTCCCCTTCCTTACCGTGGTTGGCAGGTGAACACGGTAACGGACAGCCCTTTCCCTGTTCTCCAGAGTTGTGCTCACCTCAATTCGGGGCAGGTTCTGATAAATCCGCACCACAACGCTGCGAGAACCGGAACCAAACCGGCTCCGGGAAACTATCTCGGTAAAAACAGGCCCCTGTTTCATGGTAGCGTTACCGGTGGAAGCCAGCCGATGAAGATGGGAAAACCCGGCTGCCCACTGTTCGGGGAAGCGAAAGATGCGGTTGGAAGCAATAGTTTCTCCGCCTTCACAGCCCTCATGGTATTGCCAGGGATCGCCTTCGTCTGGCTCTCTGGTAATAACCCCGCCAAGTGGCAACTCCGGATTAATCAATTCTCTCCCCTGTTTATTTTTCAGGCTGAGGAAAATCCCACGCTTCACATCAAAGCGGCAGGAGAAAAATCTGTTTTTAACTTCAGCAAGTTCCAGAAGTCCCCACTGGTCATACTTTCCCCTCCAGAATTTTCCTTGCTCGTACAACAAAGGTTTTCCAGCAACCGCTGGCTGCTCTGGCAAAGGATTTCTGGAAGGAACAACTGAGTAAATTCTAAAGCCAAAAGCAGGCAACGCTTCTGTTAGAAAAGTAATCCTGACCAGCTTGAGCCCGCCATCCGAGAATCGCTCCAGAACTTTTTCCTGATGGAGGACCGGGTTGGATTGGTGGTCCAGCACCGTGAGCGAATAAATGGCACTGCGGCTGAAGGAAATCTCTGTTTCCACCACGTCCGTTCTGGACCACGGTAAGGTATTGATAACGGCCAGGTCAATTGTCTCGCTCCCTCTGGCCTTCCCATTTGAAACCGCCGGCCCTTTCCTTTCCTGCGCCATCCTGCCGGCCAGGGTAATTAGAAGCCGCTCTGTTTGCTCCTGGATAAATTTTTCTGCGCAGCAATAATCCTGCCAGGCTTCCTGGTAAACTTCATCCGTGTGGGTGCCGCAGATAATGTCATGAAACTGATTGAAGAGCACCTTTTCCCAGGCTGATTCTAAATCAAGTGAGACGCTGCTACCGACAAAGGTGTTCATCGCCGCGAGCGCTTCACACTGGTACAAAGCCATCTCCAGCTGCCGATTCTTCAGTTTCAAACCAATTCGGGAGCTGTAACATCCCTGGAAAACGGGATTGAAGTCGTCGGAAAGCACAGGAAGTTGTTGCCTTCGCTGACTGATCAATCTGGTATACTCCTTCAGGGTAATGAACTGCAGACGAAAATCTTTGTTTTTCCAGTGCGACACGAGAAAAGGTAGCTCGGGCGAGGGAGCGCTGTAGTCGTAGCCGCTCATCAACAGGACCAACCCGGTGGGTGAAAGCCTTTGCAGTTCCCTCACCAGTTTCCTCACCAGAAGAGAAAATTCCACTTCGTTCTCAGGTACTGGCCAGAGATTGCAGGCTGTCAGGGGCAACCAGAGCGCCAGAATTTCACTCCCATCAATCCCGCGCCAGACAAATTCGGAAAGGGCTTTCTTCCTGTCCATCCCCCGGCCAAAAAGATAAACCTCAATCCCGCACCGTTTCATAATCTGCGGTAACTGAGGATGGCTGCCAAAAACATCCACCAGATAACCGGTCTTAACCTCAAGGCCAAACTCCTGCTGGAAATATTCTTTTCCGGCTTTAATCTGTCGGATGAGCGCTTCTCCGGAAGGAATATTTACGTCCGGACAGACATACATGCCAGTGAGTTCAATCCGGCCTTCCTTCACGCAGGCCCGAAAGTAAGGTTCTTCTTCCGGGTAACGTTGAAGAAAAGTTTTTATCAGATAAGCCTGCTCCAGCAAGAAACAGTATTCCGGGTAGGTGCGAAGAAGTTTGAGGACTTCCAGAATATGACGGTGGCAGATTTGCAGATATTCTTCCTTTGTCTTCAGCCAGGCGGCATCATAGTGAAAATGAGGAATAATGTAAACTTTCCAAGCCATTTTACCTCCTCTGTCCAAGGATACCTTTAAAAATTGAGGGACGTCCCACCGAACCACGTTCTATCAAACGATAAGGAATCAAAACTGTTTCTCCAGGAGGAGATGGCTGGCCTTGCAGTAAATCAAGCAGAACCCTGGCGGCTGCCTCCCCCATCTCTTTATCGGAAAGGTGCATGGCCGTGATCGGAACCACCGAACGTTCCAGTCCGACCCAGTCAGTCAGACTCAACAGGGATAAATCCCGTGGTACTTCCCGCCGGATAGCCAGCGCCTCTTTCAAGAAATCAATGGTGACAAAGCCGTTTTCCACGACAAGCGCTGTGACATCAGGATTATGTTCCCAGTAACCCCTGGCTACCTGCCGGCCCGGATAATGCTGCCATTGTTCTTCGGTTCCGGTAAACTCCAGACTCATCAGCCACCGCGGCTGAAAGTCAGGAACTTCCCGGTAAAAATTTAAATATACCTGCTCACTTTCGTTGCCACGAAAAGCGCTGATAAGCCCGATGCGTCTGTGACCGAAATCCCATAGATATTTCAGGGCCTGGCTGGTTCGGCTAAGGTCATCGCCACGGACCAGAGGCGCTTTCAACTTATCCCCGAAGAAACTGCGGCCGAACCGCACATAGGGAAAGTTATGCTCCTCCAGTTCTAAAAGTACCTGAAGACACAACTGGCTGAACACCGGCACCACAATCGCGCCTCTTAAGTGTTTTCTCCTGACCTCCTCCCAGAGGCTCACTTTCTCAAAGTAGTCAGGGCAGTCATATCCGTTGATGGTCAGGTCATACCCGGATTCGGCAAGAGCTTTCTGGAGGGATTCAGCCCGGACGAGCATGTTGACGGCTTCTCTCAGGTAAAAAAATCCTATGGTAGGGTTGGTTGAGTTTTCACTATTGACGAAAGTTCCCCGGTGCAAAACCTTTTTTACCAGGCCCTGACGTTCCAGAAGGTGAATAGCCTTCTGAAGGGTACGATAATTAACGTTGAGTAACCGAGCCAGGTACAGATTTCCGGGTAACATTTCACCCGGTTTAACCTTCTTAGAGGCAATAACCCTGGCTAATTCCTGTGCCAGTTGATAGTAAAGAGGCAGGGGACTCTCCCGATTAACCCTTTCCCTTATGACAATTAGTTCTTCGCTTAACATTGCGCTAACATTTTATCATAATACAATTTTAGCGCAAGTTTGAACCTATCAGGTTATTTGTCAAGAACTTACATTAGTTGATGGCTCTTAGCTGTTATGGTGGATTTCATTAACGGTCCACCACTGGAAAGCAGGAAATTCTCAGTCTGGCACAGCCTGAGGGGATAAGCGTTAACTCTTCTTCAGGCTGGCAACTGCTAACCGGGCTGGTGGGAAGTGGCGGCACCGTTTCCTTTTCTAACTTCCAGCCTAACAGACGGCGGCCAGTGGCTCTAATCATCACCGGCGACGCCTCAACTGTCCATGGCTGCTCAGGAATGGTTTTTGCTTCCTCAACCCTTAGCCAGGAGAGGTTATCCCAGTCTTTCACCACCAGGGCGTAGTTCCAGGGAGTGGTGGGGAAAACTTCCCATTCTGGCCAGTCTTCGGTCCCACCGCACTTTTGCCATCTCTCGCCAATTCTCAGGGAATAACTGAGTGGTCCCCGGTTAACCGTGACACTGCCTGTCCGCGGCCAGATGGTTAAAGAAGGCTTCATTTCCATGGAGATGACTATTCTGTCACCAGAAGTCCAGTTTCGTTCTACCCGGAGATAGAAACCTGGCCGGGCCTGGACACTGACAGGTTCATCATTGATACTGAGGGAAAAATGCTCACACCAGTTAGGAACTCTCAAATAGATGGGGAAACGTATTTTCTGGAGGCTTTCCACAGTTAGTTTTACTTCCTTAGAAAAGGGATAGGCTGTTTCCTCAAAAATCTTCACCGGCGCCTTCTCCCGGCCCACTCTGGCTGTAACTTCGCAGGCGGCATAAAGCCAGGCGACCAATCCTTTGTCCGCGCTGGACTGCCACAGATTTTCCGCATAGTAGGGCCAGCCCATCGCCACATTGTGCTGGCAGCAGCGGTAAATCCAGGGAGAATAGCAAATCTGCCTGCCCTTATTGTAATAGTCGTGCTGCTCACCGGCATCTAACTGAGGCTGATTGGAGGCCGTGAGATAGTGGAGTGCTTTCAGGTCAGGCGTTTGTGCTGCTGGAAAATGATTTAAGGTAATGGCCTCACAGCGGTCGGCGTAAATTGTTTCACCGGTGATTCTGCCCAGGATGTAAAAACTTTTGTTGAATTCCACGAGGCCGCAGGTTTCAAAACCCTGCCGCGGGTCAGTAAAACCCGGCCGGATTCTTTCGTCGGCACCAAAAATCCCCCCTGGCTGCTGTCCCCAGGTGAGCAGGTGCTGCCGATACCAGTATTCCGGAGCTTTCCGGTGTGGCGGAAAGCAGGATTGAAGATAATAATTACCGGGATAGCGAAACCGCTGGGTAAAATTAACTACGTGGTAATCCAGCCACTCCCCTTCAGGCGGTTTCAGATGCTGGTAGAAACGCGTGCCCAGTTGCAGCAACCCGGTTTGACCGGTTTTGTTGTACAGCCAGTAAAGGTGGGGCAGCATATCGCCAGCGCGGTCATACTGAACATAGGGTTTCCAGCCAAAAATCTCAAAATTGGCATCAGGGCGAGGAATAAATTTCTCTTCCGGTAATGCGGTGCAAAAATCAAAGAACCTCTCCATCAGAGAAACAACTCTTTCGTCTCCGGTACGCTCGTAATGAGTAGTCAGGGCATCAAACATCACCATGTGAGGCCAGAGGTCACACATTTCCCGACCATTTTTCCCTTTGATATTTTTCAGATTAGCCGGTCCGAAATACCCGTCTTCCTGCTGACTGGAGATAACCGCCTCTATCCAGCGGTTTGCCTTTTTTAGTAAATCCTTATTCCCGGTCAGAACGGCCAGACTGTAGAACCCTCGTAACCAGTAAGGTTGTTCCTCCCAGCCTTCCTCCCTGCCACATAGCCAACCATTGTCTGGCTTCAAAAAATCGCTCAGTTCCTCCAGCCGGCCGGTCATGCCCTGGCACATTAAAAGGAGTTGTTTCCTCAGCCAGCCAGCTGGTTTGATACTGCCAGCCGGAAGTTTGCCCAGAGGGACAGGTAGCAGGGGAGGCCGGTTAAATCCTTTTCCCTCAGGAATGGCCGGTACCCTTGCCCGGGAGACCTCTGTGTCACCCACGTTTCCTCCGCTGTTTATCTCACCACAATATTAAGAATTCTGTCAGGCACAAAGATATGTTTGATGACCTGCCTGTCTTTTAACTGTCGTTTGACCGCTTCCTGGTCAAACGCCACCTTCAGCACCGAAGACTCACTTTCTCCCCGGCTAACAGTAATAACAGCGCGCACCTTTCCGTTTATCTGCACCGCTATCTGAGCCGTTTCAGACTGAATAAGGCTGCGGTCATAACCCGGCCACTGACGACCAAAGATACTGCTGGTATGGCCGGTTCTTTCCCAGAGTTCCTCACATAAATGGGGAGCGAAAGGAGCCAGAAGAATGAGGAATTTCTCCAGCGTCTCCCTGGAAAACCCTGAAGAGGTCACTTCCGCGCTCGTGGCAAAATTAAGAAATTCCATAAAAGCGCTGACGGCTGTATTGAACTTAAAATCTTCCAGCCTTTCTGTTATCCTGTAAATGAGGGTGTGAATCTGGCGTTTGATGTCTTCGCCTTCTTTGTCAGGAGGCACCAGCCTTTCCCGGCTTTCCAGGACCCATTTCCAGACACGGTTCAGGAAGCGGTATACACCTTCAATACCCTGATCGCTCCATTCAGAATCAAGTTCGGGGGGTCCGATGAACAACTCGTACAGCCTGACGGTATCCGTGCCGTAGCGTTCCACCAGGGGGTCAGGATTGACGACATTGCCCTTTGATTTGGACATCTTTTCCAGTTTCCCGGTTTTTTCGCTGTGTTTGCAGACCATCCCTTGATTGAAAAGTCTGGCAAAAGGTTCGTCAAAGCCCAGATAACCCAGGTCAAACAGCACCTTGGTAAAAAAGCGAGCGTAAAGTAGATGCAGAATCGCATGTTCCACGCCGCCGATGTAACAGTCCACCGGAAGCCAGCGGTCAACGGTCTTTCTGTCAAAGGCTGCTTCCTGCAGGTCAGGATTGGGATACCGGAGAAAATACCAGGATGAACCTGCCCACTGGGGCATGGTGTCGGTTTCTCGTTGTGCCGGACCATGACAGACCGGACAGCGGGTGTTCACAAACTCAGGGATGGTGGCCAGGGGCGACTGGCCGGTGCCGCTGGGTTGGTATTTTTCCACCCTGGGCAGAAGCACCGGTAAATCCTTTTCTGGAACCGGCACTTCTCCACAGGACTGACAATAGACTATGGGGATAGGCTCTCCCCAGTAACGTTGTCTGGAAAAAATCCAGTCCCGCAACTTGTAGGTTATGGTGAAGTCAGCCAGGCCTTTTTCCTTAAGCCATTCCACCACAGCCCGCTTTCCACCAGCGGAAGGCTGGCCGTCAAAAGGCCCGGAATTCACCATAATACCTTCACCTTCATAGGCCTGGGTTAGCCGCCCGGAACCATCCCGCACAGCTTGCGAACTGGAAATAACCTCCACCACTGGCAGGCGATATTTGGCCGCAAATTCAAAGTCTCGCTGGTCATGAGCCGGCACAGCCATAATCGCCCCTGAGCCGTAGTGAGCCAGGACATAGTCAGCCACCCAGACCGGAACCCTGGTCCCGTTCACCGGATTGATGGCGACCGCGCCAGTAAAGACACCTGTTTTCTCCCGGGTTAACTGGGTTCTTTCTATTTCCGACTTTTCCAGACTTGCCTTCACATAGTTTTCCACTTCTTCACGGTGGGCGTCATCGGTAATTAACTTGACCAGCGGGTGCTCTGGCGCCAGCACGACATAAGTGGCTCCAAAAAGAGTATCTGGCCTGGTGGTGAAAACAGTCAGGTCACGGGACTGGCCGGAGCCAGTCAGCACCTTGAAAACAATGGAAGCACCTTCACTGCGGCCAATCCAGTTACGCTGCATCTGCTTAACCTTCTCCGGCCAGCTCAGTCTGTCCAGATCGGCCAGCAACCTTTCTGCGTAGGCCGTAATTTTCAGCATCCACTGGGGGAGTTGCCGTTTGGTCACTTTGCTCTGGCACCGCTCACACCGGCCCTCAATAACTTCCTCGTTAGCCAGCACTGTTTTATCCCTGGGGCACCAGTTCACCGGCATCTCCTTCCGATACGCCAGTCCGCTGCAGTACATCTGGAGAAAAATCCATTGAGTCCAGCGGTAGTACTCCGGACTGCTGGTGTTGATCTCCCTTGTCCAGTCATACATCGCGCCGATCTCCTGTAACTGCCTTTTCATGTTCTGGATGTTCCGCCGGACGCAGATTTCAGGGTGAATCTGTTTCTTGATAGCGTCGTTTTCGGCAGGCAAACCAAAGGAGTCCCAACCCATGGGATGCAACACATTAAACCCCTGGAGCTTTTTGTATCTGGCCCAGACATCAGAAAGAACATAGCCCCGCCAGTGACCCACATGAAGGCCGGATCCGGAAGGGTAGGGGAACATATCCAGACAGTAGTACTTGGGCTTATCGCTTTCCGTGGGGGTTAAGTGGGCCCCGGTTTCTTCCCATTTCCTTCGCCACTTTACCTCTATTTTTCTCGGTTCATACAGGTCTTTTGGTTCATCCATTTTTTGCTCCTGCCTCAGTTTGTCTCTCCACTCTCAGAAGCAGTTTCAAATTTCTCCTGTCTTCACTCAGCGAATTTTTCGGGGTTTCAATAATAAAAGGAAGTTTCCCCAAATACTTATCCTGCGCCAGCCACTGAAATACCTCAAGTCCAATTTTACCGCGGTCCAGCGACGCATGCCGGTCAAGTCCGGAACCGCAGACTGCGGCTGAGCCGTTGGCGTGAACCAGGAAAATATACTCCAATCCCAAAGTTTTTTCAATTTCCGCCAGCATTGATTGAAAACCGGTTGACGAAGTCAGGTTGTATCCTGCGGCCCAGGCGTGGGCCGTGTCCAGACAGAAACCAGTTTGCGGACAGTGTTGTCTAATCTCCCGGAAGCCACTCCAGAAACGTCCCAGACTCTGCCCCTGTCCGGCGGTATTCTCCAGAAGTAATTTCACATTGCTGCCAGAGATTTTCTGCAGATTACCAATCAGTCGCTTTAGACCCGCCTGCGGACCGCACCCCAGGTGACTGCCCGGATGCAGGACATAAGCCGTGGCTCCGGCTGTTTCCGCTTCTTCCAGCTCCAGGGCCAGCCGCTTTAAAGAAAGGCTGACCACCGAGCCTTCCGGTGAAGCCAGATTAATTAAGTACGGCATGTGGACCACTAAAGGCTCAAGGCCTTGAAGTTTCAGTGCCTTCCTGAAGCTCACCAGCTCACAGTCCGGCCGTTTCTTCACCCTCCATTGCCTGGGACTGTGAAGAAAAATCTGCAGACACTGACATTTCAGCCGGCAGGCTACAACTACGACCTCGGATAATCCCTGACCAATCCAGAGATGGGCTCCAGTACGCACAGGACAATTATAAGACATGATATCCAGCATGGCTAAAACCCTTGACGGGAAACAGAGAAAAGGTTATCTTCTTTCAGGTCATCCGTTGAAGCCAGGCACCGTATCAAAAACTTTGAGGAGGCAAAAAATGAGCAAAATCAGAGTTGGCGTCATCGGAGCAGGAGGAATTGCCCAGGTGGCTCACATTCCCTGCTATCAAAAACTGGAAAATGTGGAAGTGGCTGTTGTGGCTGATGTTAATCAGGAAAAACTTCGCTTTGTGGCGGATAAGTTCAAAATTCCGAAAGTGGTCACTGACTGGCGGGACCTGATTGGTGAGCCGATTGATGTGGTCAGCATTTGCTCCCCGAATGCTTTCCACGCCGAACAGTCTATCGCGGCCCTGAAGGCCGGCAAACATGTCCTCTGCGAGAAGCCTGTCTGCCTGAAAAGCAGCGATGTGGAAAAAATTTTTGCAGCTTCAAAAAAGAGCGGTCGAAAATTCATGGCGGCCTTCCCCCGCCGGTTTTCCGGAGAAGCCAAAGTTTTGCGCACCCTCATCTCCCGGGGAGATTTTGGTGAAATCTACTATGTAAAAACAGGCTATCTCCGGCGTCGCGGCATCCCGGGACTTGGGACCTGGTTCACCGATAAGAAACTGGCCGGCGGTGGGCCGATGATGGATATCGGAGTTCATGCGCTTGACTTTGTGATTCACTTGATTGGCGCTCCGCAGCCGGAAAAAATCATGGCCGTGACTTTCAACTACTTCCGCGACCAGGCCGTGGACGGAGGCTGGCCACCGGCCGAAACCCGCATCGGAGACAAACCTACCGGAAGTATCACCGTGGAGGATATGGCCGCCGCTTTTGTAAGACTTGCCGGAGGCATCTCGCTTTTTGTGGAAGCCTCCTGGGCCGCCCATCTGGCACCCCAGTCATACACCACGATTCTGGGAAAAAAGGCCGGTGCCCAGATGCCTGACCCGACAGATCCCGGTAAGCCACTGAAGATTTTCTCTCAGATGAAAGGAATTCTCACGGATACCACACCCACGATACCCGGAAGCGATGTTTTTCAGGAGGAAATCAACCACTTTATTGATTGTGTGCGCCAGGATAAGGAACCCCTGACCAGCAAGCAGGAAATTTTGTCTGTGGTGAAGATTATTGAGGGCATTTACAGGTCAGCCCGGACCGGGCGACCGGTGAGCTTTAAAACTTAGGATGGGTTTGAAGCCAGCGCTCGTTCAGGTTTACACGGGAGATGGTAAGGGAAAAAGTACCGCGGCCTGTGGTCTGGCGTTACGAGCAGCCGCCCACGGGTTGAAAGTTGGTTTTTTCCAGTTTTTCAAGCCAGCCACCGGCGAAAGTTTGCTCCTGAAATCAGTGAATAACATCAGGGTTTACCATCCTGTCACCCGGCATCCTGCCTTCCAGCACAATGCCAGAAGATGGAAAGAGCAGTTCCAGCGGAATTTCCTCCGGCAGTGGAAAAAAGTGAAAAGGATTATCAACACAGAGCGGTTTGACCTGGTGGTCTTAGATGAGATTCTGATTGCTGTCAGAGACGGATTCCTGCCAGAAGAACAACTGCTTGAGTTTCTTGAGACCCGACCAGCCGGATGTGAAGTTGTTCTGACCGGCAGGAAACTTTCCCGGAGCCTGGCCACCCGCGCGGCTCTCATTACGGAGATGAAAGCAAAAAAACATCCTTTTCCTGCAGTTAAAGCCCGGCGGGGCATTGAATTTTAGGGGGTGGCAGAATGAGGGGGTTTCATAACAGGCAAAACCGTTACTTTACCGGCAAAAAGGAGGTTGGCTATGGACGCCTTAAAGGTCCTCAAAGAAAGACGAAGTGTCAGGTCCTTCCAAAACAGGGCCGTCCCGCGGGAAGTCATAACCGACATCGTTGATTGCGGTCGCCTGGCAGCCACCGCCAGAAATCTTCAGCCTTGGGAATTTGTGGTAGTAACTGAGGCCGGAACCAGAGAGAAACTGGCGGAAATCACTGACTACGGAAAGTTTATTGCCCAGGCTCCGGTGTGCATCGTTGTTTTCTGCCGCGAGACTAAATACTATCTGGAAGATGGCAGCGCCGCGACCCAGAACCTTCTTCTGGCAGCCACAGCCTGCGGGCTGGGCAGTTGCTGGGTGGCTGGAGATAAAAAACCTTACGCCGAGGATATCTGTCGTCTGCTGAATGCGCCAGCCGGATACCGGCTGGTAAGCCTGGTGGCGGTTGGCTACCCGGCAGAAAAACCTTCCCCTTCAAAGCGACTGTTGTCGGAAGTGCTGCACTGGGAAAAATGGTAATTATGGCTGTCAGGGAAACCGGTCACAGTTTTTGCCACAAGACGGAGGCCATGATGAGATATTACCTTTCCGGGCTCGCCTGTTTTCTTTTCCCTGTTCTGGTTTTAGCCGCAACTCCGGCAAGCTCGCCCGGCAAACCAGCCGCTGTTTCTCCGAACCTTAAGATACTTCTTTCCGGGCTAACTTCCGCCTCTCCCGTGGAACAGGCAGAAGCAGCCATCAAACTTTCCCGGCTGGTCCCACCACCACCGGCAGCCATTCCTCTATTGATTGACTGTCTTGCCTGTGACACCCAGGTGCGGCTTACCTCTGGAGCTGTCACCTCGCCGGACCAGCAGGCCAGTGCCACCCTGATTAAGTTTGGTAGCCAGGCGGTCCAACCCCTTCAGGCGGCTCTTCTCCAGGCCGAGCAGCCGGTGCGGAAAAAAATCGCTTTGATTCTGCTGAGACTGAAGGACCCCCGTTCTGCAGAAACCATGATGTTATTTCTTGAAGATGCCGACCCCCAACTCCGGGCTGGCGCAGCCAGCGTTCTGGGCTGCATGGGTTTTGACCGGGCCAGCGAAAAACTCCTTCTCCTGGCCGGAGACAAGAATGCGGCGGTGAGGGAACAGGTTGCAATTTCATTAGGAAAACTGGGCTACCGACAAGCCTTGCCGGCGTTACTGGCTCTTCTGACAGACACCAGCCCCGGCGTCCGGGCTGCCGCGGCTACGGCCCTGGGTCAGATCGGCCAGACTGAAGCCGTTCCTGCCCTGTGCGAAAAACTAACGGACAAGGAAGAAACGGTGAGATGGCGGGTAGCCGCGGCTTTAGGCCAGTTAAAGGACAGCCGCGCCTTGCCCTCCCTTGTCACGGCACTTTCTGACCACCATTTTCTGGTGCGCGCTACTGCGGCCTGGTCGCTGGGTTTGCTCCGGGATAGCCGGGCCACGGAGCCACTGGCCTGCCTTCTCCGCGATAAGGACGCTGAAGTCAGACTGCAAGCGGTTCTGGCCCTTTCGCGCGTGGGCGACACCCGGGCAGCGGGTTCGTTGATTCCGCTTTTAACCGATCGGAATCTCGGTGTGCGCCGCGCCAGTTTGCGGACACTGCGTTCTCTCACCGGAGTCTCACCCGGCACTGACGCTGGTTCCTGGTACGCCTGGTGGGAACAGAACAGACAGCGTTATACCTTCTGGCCGTAAGTTGCTCTCTGGTGGAAAAAACGGTAAAATAAGAGAACAGGCCGGAGGAAAAATGTATCGGAGAATACTACTGGTTACAACAGCCGGGCTGTTTCTTGGAGCCAAAAGTTACGGACATTTGTGCGACAATGTCTTCCGACAGGCCGACAAACTCATTGTTAAGCCGGAAACCTACAACCTTTCGGTAAAGGACCGAACCACTTTCAAGGTTTTCCTTCAAAACAACATGGACCGCGGCATTGCTGAAATAAGTCTGCTGGCGGAAAGTCAGGCGTTTGACTTTGTTATTGAACCCAGGCGCATGTCTGTGCCCAAAGACCAGCGCGTTTTTTTCACGGTGACCATGACGCCCAAACCCGGTGTTCGCACCGGAAATTACCCCATCAGTTTCCGACTGGTAGGCGGCGGCCGAGAATTCAAATCCTTTACCCTGAGCAGCCAGCAGGAAGAAAAGGGAGAAAGAGAAGAAGGACCCTCACCGACCAGTAGCGGGCTGCTGCAGGTGAAGAAAACACCATCAATCCCGAAGATAGACGGCTTCATCAACGAAGACTGCTGGAAGACGGCTGCCGTCGCCGGCAACTTCTCCTCAACCACCGGCGGCAGAACTATCAGACCGACAGTGGCGCTTTTGACCTTTAACAGTGAAGCGCTTTATCTGGGCTTTTTCTGTCGCGAGGAAAATCCTGGCCTTTTAACCGAAAACGACCAGATTGAGATTCTTTTTTCTCCGACAGCCGAAGGGCGAGCTTCTTATTGTCTGAGCATCTCCGCCACCGGGAGCCTCACCGGTTACCAACTGGACAGCTCTGGCTCCAGAAAGCCGTGGGCCTTCTCCGGTATCCGTGGCGCGGTGAGCCGCGGAACATCATCGTGGTCAGCCGAAATCGCCATTCCCTTCAGTACCCTGGGCCTTTCTTCACCCGGCGCCCCTTCGGTGTGGTCGCTGCGGCTGGTAAGAAGTTGCCGCGGCCCGCAGCCAGAGCAAAGTTTCTGG
This sequence comes from bacterium, assembly GCA_029551285.1. Classification (GTDB taxonomy): domain Bacteria; phylum Ratteibacteria; class UBA8468; order B48-G9; family DSTR01; genus JAMWDF01. The sequence continues at coordinate 46,090 of JAKPFT010000076.1, forward strand.
TCCGCGGACACCTCTGGCTACCACCGGCAGACCGGCACCGGCTACATCCTGTTAATGCCGTGAAACCATCAAATCCGCGCCTTTCGGGCGAACAGGTGACGACGCCCTTTCCCCGGCCCTATCTCAGGGAAAGGCACCGGAAAGCGCTGGAGCCATTATTTACTAAGTTAAGAACTTCAGAAGTTAATAACAACTGCCAGATGGCGCAACTGCTGCGGCAGCGCTCGGTGCTGAAATCTTCGGCTTTCTTCTACGAGGCGCTGGCCCGGGAACCGAAACCTGCCGGGTCTTCTATCGGTTACTTCTGCCACCTCGTGCCTGAGGAAATTATTATCGCAGCCGGCTTTCACCCGCAGCGGCTGTGTGCTACAGATTCGTATCAGGCCCGTTCCGGTGAAGAACTGGTCTCCGTTGAAGCCTGTCCGGTAGTCAAGTCCATTGCCGGGTTAGCCCGAAATGATTTTTTCCGTTCCCTGCCCCTGGTGGTCCTTCCGGGCAGCTGCGATGGGAAGACCAGGTTAGCCGAACTCCTCTCGGTTACCACCGAGGTCTATTTTCTTGATGTTGGCCGCGGGGCTGATTATCTGGAAAATGCTTCCTTCTGGGCGGAGAAATACCGGCAGTTTCTTCACTTCCTTCGTAAACGTTTCGGGATAACCGCCTCCCGAGAAAAAATGCTTCAAGCCTGTCATGCTACTAACAGGCGAACGGAGGCTTTCCGCCGTCTCTATCGTTACCGGGCTGAAAACCCTGGAGCCATTTCCGCCTTTGATTATTTCGCCGCCGCCTCGGCTTCCTTTTTCTGCGACCCCGTAACCTGGACCGACCAGGTTCACCGACTTCTGGAAGAAAGCCAGGCTACCGCTATCAAAAATACCGGCTGGCCACGTTTACTGCTGGCTGGTTCACCTATTCTCTTTCCGGCCTTCAAGTTGCTGGAGGTACTGGAGGAGGCACATCTGGAAGTGGCGGCTGACCTCACCTGTGGCGCTTACGGCCACCTCTTTGACCCGGTGGAAATAGATGAAGAAACTGAGGATGGCCTGCTGCGAGCCCTGGCCCTGAAATATATCGGGGGTTCTCTCTGTCCTTGTTTCCCCAATTTAGGGAAATTGGCTGACCGCATTCAGGATGCAGTGAGCGAGTACCGACTGGACGGGGTTGTTTATTATGTTTTAAGGCTGTGCCAGGTCTATGATTTGCAGACGATAACTCTAAGGCAGATACTGAAGGACGGCAAAGTTCCCCTGCTGGCCATCAAGACAGACTTAGAGCGAGAGGACCGTGGCCAACTCATTACCCGCCTGGAAGCGCTCCGGGAAATGTTAGGAGAGAAAGGTGAGCGGTTCAAGCGGTGAGGTAAGAGCCGGGATAGACATCGGCTCGGTCACAACCAAGTGCGTTCTGGTTCGGAGCAGACAACTTATTTCTGCGGCTCTGACCAGAACAACCGTCAGCCCGGAAGAGGCTGCCCGCACAGTTCTGGAGCAGGCACTCAGTAAAGCCGGGCTGGACTCCTCCTGCCTGAGCCGGATTGTTTCCACAGGCTACGGAAGGCGCCGCTGTCAGTGTGCCAGGGAAGTCGTCACGGAAATAACCGCTGCCGCCACCGGCGCTTTCCATCTCAATAACAACAGGCCAGCCGTGGTGATTGATGTGGGCGGTCAGGATACCAAGGTTATCCAGGTTGCTGAGGATGGTTCGGTTACCGATTTTCTGATGAATGATAAGTGCGCCGCAGGAACCGGCCGCTTTCTGGAAATGATGGCTGTCTGTCTGGAGACTGACCTGGAAGGGCTTTCCCGGCTGGCCGCCAGGGCCGTCCGGCCGGCCAGTATCAACAGCACCTGCAGTGTCTTTGCTGAAAGCGAGGTCGTTTCCCTGATTGCCCGGGGCGTGGTTAGAGAAGAAATTGCTGCAGGATTATTCCAGGCGATTGCCGGCAGAATTGCCACCATGGTAAACCAGTTTCCGCCACTGCCCGAAACGCTTTTCTGTGGCGGTGGAGCCACAAGTCCGGGTTTGCATCAGGCTTTGGAAAAATCTGTGGGACGTCCTATTAAAGTCCTGCCCTGGCCTCAGTATGTAGTGGCTTTTGGGGCTGTTCTCTCCGTTTAACTTTACCTGGTTTTGCCAGGAGTTTGCGGCTTTGACCACCCGGTGAAATTAGCCTAAAATAACTTTGCCGAGCAAACTCTGGAGGTATAACTTATGGAACGACAGAGTGCCTGGACAAGATGGGACGCAACTGCGAGAGAAAAAATCTCAGCCTTTTGCGAGAGGTACAGATGTTTTCTGAGTCAGTATAAGACCGAAAGAAAATTTATTCAGGGTTGCATTAGCCTGGCCCGGGAGCACGGGTATCAGCCCCTGGAAGCCTGTGACCGCTTGAAACCCGGTGATAAAATTTACCGCGCGAATAGAAACAAACAGTTGATTCTGTGTCAACTCGGCCAGCAACCCCTTTCCCTGGGTGGCCATCTGATTGCCGCCCATGTGGATTCTCCCCGCCTTGATTTGAAAACCAGCCCCCTTTATGAAGAGGATAACCTGGCCCTGCTGAAAACCTATTACTACGGCGGCATCAAGAAATACCAGTGGCTCAACCTGCCTCTGGCTTTATACGGAACAGTGGTCCTGAAAAATGGGGAAAAGAAAGAAATCTGTCTTGGAGAAAAACCGGAAGAACCTGTCTTCACCATTACCGACCTTCTGCCACATCTGGCCAAGGACCAGATGAAAAAAACCATAGAAGACGGTTTTCCCGGCGAAAATCTTAACATTCTGGTCGGTAGCCTGCCAGAGCCCGGTAAGGAAAAAGAACCGGTCAGAAACTATCTGTTGCGCTGGATGAAGGAAGAGTGGGGCATCAGCGAGGAAGACTTTGTCAGCAGCGAGTTTGAGGCCGTCCCGGCTGGTGCGGCCCGGGATTTGGGACTGGACAGGAGTATGATTCTGGGCTATGGCCAGGATGACCGGGTATGCGCCTATAGTTGTTTTCTGGCCCTCCTTCATACCGGACCGACGGAAAAAAGTTCTTTTTGTCTCCTGGTTGATCAGGAAGAAATTGGCAGTTCCGGCGTCACTTCGGCTCAATCTTCCTTTTTCCAGACCTTTGTGGAGGAACTTCTGGAAAAAACTGGCAGCGGCCTCAAGGAAAAGAGGCTTTTCTTTGAAAATTCAAAGGCTATCTCCGCTGATGTCGCCGCCGGACTTGACCCCAGTTATCGGGATGTTTATGACCCCCGAAACGCCGCCCGGCTCGGGTTTGGAATCGTTCTGGAACGAACCACCGGCGCCAGAGGCAAATCTGGCAGCACCGAACCAACGGCTGAATACCTGGCCTACCTCAGAAACATTTTTGACAAACATCAGGTGTGCTGGCAAACAGGAGAATTGGGAAAAGTGGAGCAGGGCGGGGGGGGCACTGTGGCGACCTACTTTGCCCGACTTAACATCGATACGGCTGATTGCGGGGTGCCTGTTCTTTCCATGCACTCACCCTTTGAGGTTACCAGCAAAGCCGACATTTACAGCGCTTTCCAGGGATATCAGGCTTTTTACCAGGAAGAGTAAGTCATGGAAAGACTTAGTGTTAGTACCAGGAAACGGCGAGAGATGGTGGAAATTACCTCTCTGGTGGCCAAAACCGCGAAAGGAAGCGGAGTTCAGGAGGGGTGCTGCCTTGTTTTTGTCCCCCATACCACCTGCGGGCTAACGATTAATGAGAATGCCGATCCTTCAGTAAGTGACGATATTTTAAGGACTTTAGAAAAACTGGTCCCGGCCCGGGGAGACTACCGACATACCGAGGGAAACTCTGACGCCCATGTGGCTTCAACTCTGGTAGGTCATTCCGTTCTGGTACCTATCCATAAAGGTAACCTCGTCTTAGGCACCTGGCAGGGAATTTTCCTGTGTGAGTTTGACGGACCCCGCAACCGGCAGGTGTGGATAAAGATGCTTCCCTCAATTCAGGACCAGCCTGTAGAACTTTGACGTAAAGAGACCTTTTCCGTTACAATAAGACCTGCATGAACAGAGTGACTTTCTATCTCGGTGGAGCCAGATATCAGGTGAAGCAGGGAGACCTTACCGCTGAACCGGCGGAGGGCATCGTTAATGCCGCCAACAGCCGGATGGTCATGGGCGGTGGTGTCGCCGCTGCCATCAGAAGGAAAGCCGGTGCCTCACTGGAAGAAGAGGCCCGAAAACACGCTCCTGTCCCGGCTGGCAGGGTGGTAGTCACTGGCGGCGGACAGCTTCCGGCCAGATATGTTCTTCATGCTGTTTCCGTGGATGACCACGGCCATTCCAGCGCTGAGCTTGTCCGGCAGGCAACCAGAAACGTCCTTGGCGAAGCCGAAAGACTGGGTCTGGCCAGTCTGGCCTTTCCGGCTCTGGGTTGCGGAGTAGGGGGCCTGACAATTCCCGAGGCGGCTACCGTCATGCTGGAAGAGTCGCTGCGCCACACCGCTACCAGTTCTTCCCTGCGCACACTCACCTTTGTTCTCTGGAGTGAAACTGACTTTGGCGACTTTCTGGCGGTGGCTGAACCCCTGCTGGGACAACTGACCGCGAAGGCCTTCCGAAATCCATTACCCACCGTGGATATCATTATTGAGAAGGAAGCAGGGGTGGTGCTGGTCAAAAGGAAAAACTATCCTCCAGGCTGGGCCATTCCAGGAGGCTTCGTGGACTACGGAGAAAGCCTGGAAGAGGCGGCAGTGCGGGAAGCCCGGGAAGAAACCGGGTTAGCGGTCACTCACCTGGAGCAGTTTCACACATACTCCCGTCCCGGTCGGGACCCGCGTTTTCACACCATAGCGACGGTTTTCGTTGGCCGGGCTGAAGGACACCTGTGCGCCGGGGACGATGCGGGAGAAATCGGCGTTTTCTCGGAGCAGCAATTGCCCCGGCCTCTGGCCTTTGACCATCTGAGTATCCTGACAGATTATTTCACCTGGTGCCGCGCTGGCCGGCCTGGCTCCGGCTTTTTTACAGAAAAAGAGGCAACCAAAATTTTATGAAGTTATTAACTTCGGAAGTACATAAGTTATGACCAATTGCCGGACTGTTCTCAGCGGGATGAGGCCCACCGGGCCGCTGCACATCGGCCACCTTTTTGGAGCCTTAACTAACTGGCGCCAGTTGCCTGACCGGGGTTATCGTTGCTTTTACATGATTGCTGACTGGCATGCCCTCAGTACTGAATATGCCAGCCCCGCGGCGATCAGAAACAATGTTGAAGAAGTAGCCCTGGACTTTCTGGCCGCCGGCCTTGACCCGGGCAAAGCCACCATTTTTGTTCAGTCCGATGTTCCCGAGCATGCAGAACTTCACCTGATTTTTTCCATGCTCACTCCGGTTCCCTGGCTGGAAAGGAACCCGGTATACAAAGAACAGGTAGAAGCGTTACAGGATAAGGACTTGCATACCTACGGTTTTCTTGGCTATCCGGTTCTTCAGGCCGCAGATATTCTTATCTACAAAGCCGATTGCGTTCCTATCGGAGTGGACCAGTTACCCCACCTGGAGTTAACCAGAGAAATCGCCCGTCGCTTCAACTATTTCTACGGGCCACTCTTTCCGGAGCCAGAGGCGCTCCTCACCGAAACGCCCAAAATTCCCGGAACAGACAATCGCAAGATGAGCAAATCCTATGACAATTGCATCTACTTAAAGGATGAACCGGAGGTCATCCATCGTAAGATCACCAATATGTTCACCGACCCCCGGAGAATCTATCGGGCTGACCCGGGACATCCGGAAACCTGTCCGGCTTTCGCCTACCATCAACTTTTCAACCCATCAGAAACAGAGACCATTGCTGTCTCCTGCCGGGCCGCAGAGATCGGCTGCACCCAGTGTAAGAAGCGTCTGGCCGAGAAAACAACCTCCTTTCTTGCCGGGCTCAGACAAAAGAGGAAGGAACTGGAAAACGACCGTGAACTGTTGAGAAAAATTTTGAGGGCAGGGGCAGAAACGGCCCGGGCGGTAGCGGCCGAGACGCTGAAGCAGGCAAAGAAAGCCTGCGGGATGGCTGGGTGAGGCAGTGTCAAAAAAAGGAATAAAAGAGGAATGAAAAGAAAGGGAACGAACTGGCTCACTCAGAATGCTTCGGCACAGACAAGGACTACGCCGAAATCGGTTGCTCGTCGAACTCACTCGCCATCTGGCGAGCTGGAGACACCGCCGAGTAAGGTATTGCGTCCCGGATGTGCTTTTCCGGTCCGCTTACCGAGTGCATCCGCTTTTCGTCTTGTCTTGTATCTGTGCCTTCGCAACTGGTTCGCCAGTTATTCCCTTCCTTTTTTGACACAGTGGAAAGGATAGGGAGAGATAAGGAAAGGCAGAACCAAAGAAGGAATAAAAGAGGAATGAAAAGAAAGGGAACGAACTGGCTCACTCAAGGTGCTCCGGCACAGACAAGGACTACGCCGAAATCGGTAGCTCGGCGAACTCGCTCGCCATCTGGCGAGCTCAGACACCGCCGAGTAAGGTATTGCGTCCCGGATGGAATTG
>JAKPFT010000079.1 GCA_029551285.1 bacterium
AAAAAAGGAAGGGAATAACTGGCGAACGATTTGCGCAGGCACAGATACAAGACAAGACGAAAAGCGCACGCGTTCGGTAAGCGGACCGGACAATTCCATCCGGGACGCAATACCTTACTCGGCGGTGTCTGAGCTCGCCACCCGGCGAGCGAGTTCGCACCAGCAGCGATTTCGGCGTAGTCCTTGTCTGTGCCGAAGCAGCTTGAGTGAGCCAGTTCGTTCCCTTTCTTTTCATTCCTCTTTGTTCCCTTTTTTGGTTCTGCCTGTCCTTGTCTCTCCGCGCTTCCCCCACGGTCAAAAAAGGAAGGGGACAGCTGGCGAACGATTTGCGAAGGCACAGTTACAAGACAAGACGAAAAGCGGCAGCGCTCGGTAAGCGGACCGGACAAGTTTATCCGGGACGCAATACCTTACTCGGCGGTGTCTGAGCTCGCCACCGGGCGAGCGAGTTCGCACCAGCAGCGATTTCGGCGTAGTCCTTGTCTGTGCCGGAGCACCTTGAGTGAGCCAGTTTGTTCCCTTTCTTTTCATTCCTCTTTTGTTCCTTTCTTGGTTCTGCCTTTCCTTGTCTCTCTCCCTATCCTTCCCATTGTCAAAAAAGGAAGGGAATAACTGGCGAACGATTTGCGAAGGCACAGTTACAAGACAAGACGAAAAGCGGCAGCGTTCGGTAAGCGGACCGGGCAATTCCATCCGGGACGCAATACCTTACTCGGCGGTGTCTGAGCTCGCCACCCGGCGAGCGAGTTCGCCGAGCAACCGATTTCGGCGTAGTCCTTGTCTGTGCCGAAGCAGCTTGAGTGAGCCAGTTCGTTCCCTTTCTTTTCATTCCTCTTTTATTCCTTTTTTGACACTACCTTTTTCCTTACAGTTTATCTTCGACCCTGGAAAACTTCCTCCACCTCCTGAGACGAAAGGGCTCTCCGGTAGATTTTAACTTCATCCACCAATCCGGGAAAACAGGTGAGGTCTTTGCCGATAATCCAATCCGCTTCATTGTTGATATCCATCGGAAGGTCAATCATAATGTAATCTTCCACCAGGCGGCCGTCCACATAAATCATCAGTCCCCTCACCTGTGGAGAAGGGTCATAAACGGCCACCAGATGCACCCAGGAACCCTTTTTCAGAAGTTGCCCCAGCGGCCCGGCCAGAGCGGTTTCGCTGCCCTGCCCTTTCACCGTAAACCGCCAGGCAGCCTCAGAAAGTGGTACCGGTGAGCTGGAACCGTTGGTCCCAAAGTTGAAACCTTTAAATTCCTGGTAAGCCGTTGATTTGCCGCCATCGTTTTTCACCAGCCCGGCCCAGCGAACTCCATCAGCCTCCAGTCTCACCCACACCGCAATGGTCAGCCCGCAGCCCGGCGGTAATTTCAGGTGCTGACTGTAAGGAACCGTCAGAAAGTAACCCTTCCCGGTATTCAAAGCCTGGCCTGATTTTCCTTCGGCCAGGGCCTCGGGACAAGGAAGTTTAACCTTCTGTGAGTAGCCGGAGAGGTCAATGATATAACCGTCTTCCACCCTGTCCATGGAAAGATAAAGCACCAGTGAGGGGTCAGCCGCCAGTTGGCCGCAAACTATGGTCAAAACTGCCACGGCTATTCCTAAAAATCCTTTCCGGTTCATCTCTCCAGAAATTCCCTCAGTTGGCCTTCAGATACTCCTCTGGCCTGAAGATAGGTAAAAAATAAAGGGTGAAAGACTATAAAGACTTTCCCATCTTTTTCCCGGGTGACATCATTACCGAAGAGGTCCAGTTGCCGCAGCGACATCCGCTCTGGAACCTCCAGAACTTTAAGGTCTGACTCTGGAAGAGGACGAACGATGGCCAGCCAGTTATTTCCAGCGGTGCCACACAGATAACCTTCCAGGTTCTTGCTGGTAATATTTCCGAGCGACTTTCCCCGGCCAAGCAGATGGTTGAGAGCGCTGAAGGCTATCAGAGAAGGAGCCGGGTGGCCCCGGACATCAAAGGCACTCTGGCTGCTGCCGCCTGGCAGCCTGGCGTGGTAAAGACAGATCGCCAGGGTGTGGGCTCCGGCACTTAGCGGATGGATATTCCGGGTTAAAGTATCGTTCAGCCTTTCCAGAAACTCCTGGAGGGCTTTTTCCGCGTCAGAATCGGTCAGAGGTTCCTTACTGGCATAAGCCGTTTTTCCCCAGCCATTGAAACTGGAAGAAAAGTAGTTAAACCGGAGGCTGCAGTCGTAGAAGAAAATAGGAAATTCCGGACCGGCTATAGCCGCGGCCTTAGCCGCATAGGCAGCCCTTCTCCTTTCCCGGCCCAGGTCATAAAGACCATCCACGCATTTCTCACCTCCCCGCAGTAACACATATGCCATGTTCTGCGGATAGGTCGCCAGAATCTTCACCTGCGGGTTATATTTTTTCAAAATCTCAGCGGCTTCCCTCACCAGGGCCAGGTAGGTTTTTCCGCGAAAGTTTGTTTCATCAATAATTTGCCAGACGCCAATGTAAGGGGAATAAAAACGACCCATCGTCTCCAGATACTCCCGATAGGCCGAAAGTTTCAGATATCGGGGCCCGCTATTTCCTTCAGGCGGCAGGGTAAGAGTCTGCCCGGGAATTTCTTTTTCCGCCCAGGCATATGCCGGAGCAGGGAAAGAACTGTTGGCGATATTGCCAATGTAACGCAGGTGATACTTCTCCTGGCCAACTTTTAACCGCGGGAGAAATTTCTCGCATAAGAAACTATCCCGGTAGTAAACTTTGTTCCACTCGGTAATAGCTCCGCCCGCGGAAAGAAGGTTGTTCCAGTAAAGACCGAGCCGGCTGGCCCGCTCCATGGCTGGAACCGTCATCTGCAGGTAAAGTCCGTAGGGATTCCAGAAACCGGGGTCAGGAGGGGTAACCACATAAAAGGGTATCTCCCTGCGGAAACTCCGGCCTGATGAACCGGAAAAGGCCATCTCGCCCTCCACCTCCAGCCGGAAGACACCCTTCCTTATCGAGGAAAAGGAGAGACGCTTCTGCCCATGTTTTCCCGCCGCGACCCTGAGAAATTGTTCCTTTTCTTCGCTGAGCAGTTGCCCGAAACAATCCCTCAACCGGGAAGTATAACGCAGGGTAAACGGTTCCGGACTCTGACCGGCCAGGAGAAGAATTTCCACCGGTCTGCCTGCATAAAAAATATTCGCCACCTCACGACAGACCAGACCGACTTCCACTTCGCCTGCCTGCCACTGGCTGGCGGAACTGCCTTTTTCCAGTTGCAGAGAATCAACCCAGAGACAGCCGGCGTGCAGTTGCCGGGCGTCGTAGTTGGTACCGGTCGCAGTCAACACCAGCCGGTGGCTGCCGGAAAGTTTCCCGCTGGCGGTAACTCTTTTCCACCCCTCCTCTGGTTTCACCAGGGCCTGAAGTTGCAGCCCGCCTACGGTAGATAGAAAAGTTATCTCCCGGTCACTTTTTACCCAGGCAGAAAGAGTGTAGGTCTCCTCACTTTCTCCTGTATTTATCTGGAAAGTGCTCTCGGTTCTGACCTGGTAGCCTGACCAGGGATAGTTACCTTCCCAGGTGGTAAGTTTCAGGGAACAGACGCCGTCATGAAAAATGGCAAAGTCAAGGTCGCTATCGTCCACCAGGCGGCCGTCCTGATAGTTACTCTGCCAGAGGCCATAAACACCGGTGTCAAAACCTGAATGGGGAATGAGGTTTTCCCCGGAAGCGGCTGCCACGAAGTAAAAACAGAGCAAGGTAACTAACTTTCTTGTCACCATCAAATTCCCTTGTGAGGAAGATGGACGAGGAAGCGTCTTATCTCTGCAGGGATTGCGGGCGGACGGCTTGGCGGTGACACGATTATCAATACCGTGTCTTTCAACCCTCCCTCGTTGACAGTTTGAACCGCAGTTCATACCTGTCCTGGAATTCTAACTTCAATTGTCTGGATTTGTCAAGGGCCGGTTCTTGGGGTTAACCTAACTGAACCAGATTGTCAAGAAAGGAGGCTTATGAATCGCCAGAAACTCACCGGGTTGTTACTTTTCCTGCTCAGTCTGCTTTGCGTCACCGGAACAGCGGCCGCCTTCCGTCTCTACCTGGAAGCTGAAGAAGCGCGGGACCTGCAGCGCTACCCTTACGACAATGAAGATTGCCCGACCTGGTACGGCCGGGAAGCCAACATCCGGGGCTGGGCTGCTCCTGGCCGGGCCTGGTGTGCGGCTATCCACGAGACCGCGACGAACATAAAGGCTATCCTTCCCCTCAAGGAAATCCTGCCGGCTGGCCGCTACCTCGTTTTTTTGCGCACCATTGGGCCAACGGCCCCGGACAGAGAAACGGTGGTCAGACTCATGTTTGGAGAGATAGAAGCCAATTTTTCCTGGAGGAGCGGACAAAAAAGATTTCGCTGGCAGCCGCCAGCAATGGTAGCTCTGAAGCAACCCGTCAGGGAAATTTCCTTTGAAGTCATTCAGTTTGGTGGTCGCGGCTACGGCGGTTTAACTGAGCCTTTATCCAGGACTGTCTGGCTGGACACCATTTACCTGACCGACGACCTTCAGGAAAAGGAACCCCCGGACTACTTTGCGGAAATTGCCTGGCGGGCCGGGCTCAAGGAAGAAGTCAGCCCCAGGCCAGTTTACGATTCAGATGAAGCTTACCAGACACCACTACAGGCCCGGGAAGCCAGACCCACTCCGATTATCCTGAAAGGATACGACGGCCGCCGGAACCTCTGGCCCAATTCCTCCTTTGAGTTAGGGATGAACGACGGGTGGGCCGCCGCCAGACCCTATGTTTTCAGCGACCAGGACCTGGAAAACAGAAACGCTTTTCATGGTCGTTACTGTCTGAAACTGCCAGCCGGCGTGGAACCTTTCAGTCGTCCATATTACCTGCCGGAAGCAGCCAGGTACTGCCTCTCCTTTTATGTCCGCTCGCCTGACGCCGGCCGGGCTACTTTTCTTCTGAAGAAGGTCGCCGAAGAAAAAGACTGGCAGAAAAATCAGGTGGTGACGACAGTGGCCCTGAAAAAGGAGTTTACTCTCAGTCCTGACTGGCAGAGAGTAACAGTCAGCGGTCAGTTAGAAAAAGGGTGGTATTACCTGAGTTTCTCCGGCCCGGAATTTTACCTGGACGCCATCCAGTTAGAAAAAGGAGAGAAGCCCACTACCTATGCCCCCAGAGGTGAAGTGGAAGGCGCCTTGCGTACCGGCTGGCCGGGCAACATCCTTTACGATAACCAGCGGGAACTGCTCCTTTACCTGCACCACAGCGGCCAGCAGTTAGCATTAGCCAGCCTTGCTTACCGCGTGGTGGATGTGAGAGAAAGGACCATCGCCGAAGGTAAAACAGCACCGGTGAAACTCAAACCCGGCCAAACCATTGTCCGACCGGTCAAGCTCCTTCCAGAAAGCCGGGGCATCTTCTCGGTACTGTTTTCCCTGGCCGGGAGGGACTTTCCTGAAGGCGAAACCGTTTATGTTGTCATGCCGCAACCTCCGCAGCAACCTACCCGGCATCAGTTAGGAGCCAACATCTCTCTGACACCGGCCGAAATCCAGGTGCAGGCGAGACTGGGCCTGAAGTGGGTTCTGACCTGTAAGACCAGGGAGATTGCCAGCGCTGACGAAGGAGTTCATCCCCGGCCTGATGTCTGGAACTGGGCCGACGAAAAGGCTCTTTATCCTTCCCGGTTCGGGATGAATCTACTTCCCTGCTTCTGGCCGCATCGGATTCCGCCCTTTCTCCAGGAAAAACTTGACGACCCGGGCCGTTACCGCACCGTCCGCGGCCGCGACCAGCAATATCGTCCCAGACTTGACCTGTGGTCCGATTATGTCAGCACTGTAGCCAGTCACTACCGCAAGGTCGTTCAACACTGGTGTGTGGATGACGAAGCCGAATGCAGTTGGACGCCTGATTACTACGCGCCTGTGGTGGCGGCTACAGCGGATGCCGTGCACAAAGCTGTGCCGGAAGCCAAGGTCGGCCTGAGCGCCACTCCTGAGTTTACTGAAGAACTCTTCCGGTATGTTTCGCCGGAAAAGATTGACTTTCTGGGTGGCTCCTTCTTTGATTACTACTACCACGAGGCAAAGTATCTCAACCAGTTAAAGCAACGTTACAGAAAACCCGTTATCTCCTTCGGCGTGGGTGGCCGGCCACCGGAAAATACGATGTATCACACCCTTTACACCTTTCAGCCACCCTATTTCAAGGCCGCCTGGATGGCCAGGCTTTTAGTTTATCAGATGCTTGTCTCTGACCTGGACATTTCCGGCCACTATGCCGGAATCCTGCGCAACGACGGCGCCCACCTTGGTCTGAATAAACCACTGTGCGACTATGACGGCACCCCCTACCCATGGGGAGCCACCTTTGGCTGTCTGGGAACACTTCTGGCTGACGCCCAGCCCTGTGGTGAAGTGCCGTTAGGCACCACGGGCCGGTTAGTCTTTCTCTTCCAGACCAGGAATAAACTGGCCGGGGTAACCTGGAGCACCAATGTTCCGGAAAACGATATGCACTGGAAACCAGCCGTAAGAAAACTCAAAAAAGTGCAGCTGGCTTGTCCACCGGGAAGTATTGAATTGTTTGACATGTACTGGAACAAACTTGCCGGAATCAGACAGCAGAAAAAAACCATCTCTTTTGACCTGGAGGAGGAGCCTGTCTTTATCATCAACCAGAAGTTGAGCCCTGAACAGTTCAGAAAAATCTTTGAGACTTGCCAGGTAGCTCCAGAACCGGTGGAAATGGAACTGTGGCCACAGGCCAGCGTCAGCGGTGAGATTTCTCTCAGGATTACTGTGAAAAACAACACTTCCTCAACCTATCGGCAGGCCCTGGTTGACTTCCGGTACCCCAATCCGGTCAGTTCCATCAATAACCCCCTCTCCACTGCTGGTAGCTGGCTGGTACCAAAAGCCATCAGTCTGCCTTCCCTGGCCGGGAAAGAAACCAAAGTCGTTAACGTTGCCTGCGCCTACCAGGCTGATTATCCCCTGGAGGCGGCCGTCCTGCGAACCGTCTTTAAGGCAGAAGAATGTGAAACCGCCAGCGACCACTGGCTGTGGCTTGTGCCATGTTTTCCGATAAACATCAAACTGGATGGTCTGCTTGACGAGTGGGAGAAAAAACCGGCATCCTGGCTGGCTTACCAGAGGCACTGGAACTTTTCCTACCGGTGGTCACAGTTTCTTGAGGGTGAAGGTTCTTTTGGCTATCCTTCTTATACGCTGGACAGTCGGGTAGCCTTCTGGGCCGGCTATGACCGGGAGAATCTCTATCTGGCGGTCAGGGCAGAAGATGAGCAGATACTGCCTGCTGGGGAGTTGATAAGAATTTTTCTGGCCGTTGCTCCGGAAAAACCCTTCCGTCTGGACATTGAAGTTCCAGAGAAGGAAAAATGGTCAGCCAGGTTAACTACTGCTCAGAGCCAGTCGTTGCCGGAACCTGCCATTTCTGGCAAGGTTCAGGAAAAACAATTCACTCTGGAGGTAGCCGTTCCCTGGAAAAGCCTCCAGTTGAGCCCGGAACCTGGAAAAATTCTGGCCTTTGACCTTTACCGAACTGACGTGGATGTGGAAAACGGGAAAAAAGAGAGTGGCACCATGCACTGGGCTGGTGGCGCCAGGTACGGCTATTTGATTCTCCGGTAAACTCAATTTAGCGGCCGAAAAATAACTGGCCCATGGTGCGGCTGCCACCGGCCCAGCGCATCAGGCTGGAAGTAACTTCTCCACCTTCAGTGTCGGCATCGTGGTAAAGAAAATCAAAACCGAGCACCTCACCTGGTTCAGCCGTCTGTGGACAGAGCGCCGATAAAGGCAGGGAAAGTTCCAGGCAGTAGCCGTCCTTTTCCTTTGCCCAGTCCCCGGCCTTTGTTCCTGCCGGGCCTTGCACCTTTACCCGACCATCGCTCTCAGGATAAATCTCCACCACCACATCTGGCTCCATAACCGGAGCGAAGTTGCCCATCAGGTTCTTCTTGAAGTTCAGTTGAAAGTAATCGCGGTTTTCCTTTTCTCCCTGGAAAATGGCTGAGTCATCTTCCACCCGGAGATGGAAGTACAACCGGGTGTCATCATAGCCTGCCCGTAAAGCCAGCCGACCATCTGTTCGGAAAGCGTACTTAAGGTTTTCTGCTCCGGAAACGAGCTGGGGAAAGGCACGGCCGAAGCGTGACCAGGAGAAGGTGTGGTAAATCCAGGCCGGCTGAACCTGGTTCCAGTCAGTCACCCGGTCAGCCTGGGTTTTCACCCTGGGAGCTACTGTAAGCCAGCATCTTTCGTACCAGGGATATTCCTTCTCACCATCCTTCAACCAGACTGTGAAGGTGGCGTTTTCTACAGGATAATCAAGACCAAGACCGGTGGCCAGACGACCGAAGAGAGAGCTGCCGGGTGCAACAGAACCCAGCCGGCCCTTTCGCTCCCTCAGTATCCATTCTGTTTTGGTAACCATTCTGTCTGACGGGAAATTGGCCTCCAGCTGCGCCCCGGAAAGGGTCCGGCCGGTATGGTTGGCCACCCACACACCCAGGTCAATTCCGCCCTTTTCCGCAGGGAGAAAGACCAGCCGCATCTCCACCGGGCCGGGTGGCGCAGAAGCACCGGAGAGCGCCTGGATAAAGTCTTCTTCGCTCAAGGAACGGTTGAGAAAGAAAAACGGCTCCTCAGTAAGTTCTACCACGGTCTTACCCTGACCCACCTTAGCCTCTTTTACAGGATTGCCGTACATGTCCAGCACTTCTAACTCCGCCGGCACCGTGAACCCGGGCAGACTTCTCGGCCAGGTCTTCCAGTGGATGTCAAGATTGGGCGTATTGTTAGCCCAGGTAACCGCACCCAGACGGCCGGCCTGACGAAAAACGAAAATTAGGGTATCAAGTTTTCTCAGATAGATATCCTTCACCGGTTCCGCCTCAGCCAGAAGCAGGCCGACACAACTATAACTGAAGCCGTGCGGCAACGGCACACCGGTCACATCCATTAAAGGAAAGTCGGTGTTAAACAACCCTGTGCGTGGCCATATCCTTCCAGTGTAATGACCGATGACCCTGGCATCCTGAACCAGACACAGAAAAACCATTTCTCTGGCGGTTCTGGCGGCGGAAGCATAGACGGGCTTGTAACCAGGGAAAGAGTGAAACATCTGCGGCTGGTTGTCCCAGCCAACGCCGATGCAGTGCCAGGGAAGTCCGTAGCGACGCTGCAGCCCCCTGATCTTAACGCTATCCCAGTACTCCATGTTATAACTGGAACCGCCGAACACGTGAAAGGGTAACTCACCGCCAAGTTCGGCGATCAAATCCTCAGTGTAGTCTGGCGTGCAGCTTAACCCCAGCCTTACCCGATGGCCGCTTCTGGCAAAACCCCCGGCTGTGGCTTTCACAATCCTGGCAAACTCTTTCGGCGTGTAGTAAAGTTCGGTTTCATCCTCAATGTTCCACCAGTTAATCTCCGGAAGGTTTCGGCCTAACTGCTCACAGTAAAGACGCCAGGCATTCAGTTCCGGCATGAGCGGCAGACTGCGCGTTTCGGTCCGACGCACCACCTCTCTCAGGCCGCTGGCCACCGCCGTGGTCTCGGCCAGAGCGGCGTCAACCAGATGCTTCGGCAATCGGCCTGGCCAGAGGCACGGCATAACCTCAAACCCCAGCGACCGCGGCAGAATAACAGTTTCTTTCGCGGGGTTCCAGTTCCAGACATCAGGTGCGGGATTAATACCTTCCGCACTGGTTTGCCGGGCCGTCTTGCAGTAAAGTTGCCACTTATGGCCCATCCGGCTCATCAGTCTGAAGACTTCTTCCACGTTATCCATGTTACAGGCCAGGGCATGCCGCGGCATCCCCTGAGGAATCTCAGGTAAAACCGCGTAAATAAGTTCTCCCTCAGGACCGCTTCTCCCTTTCAGGGAGTAAAAACAGCTGAAAAGGCCACGCTGCGGCTTTTTCAGGATAGTTACCTTTCTGCTCAGCGTGCTGTTTGCCGGAAGTTTCAGGGCAATCTCGCCGGATGCCACCGTGTTTTCCCGCACATCCACGACATCATAGACCAGAACCTCCCTAACTGGCACCGGACTGCTGTTGCTGGCCCAGAGTACCAGTTGCGTCGGACCATTGTCATAAAGAATCTCTCCCATTTGTCCGGTGGTTAAACCGGCTTCCACCGCAGCCCTTGGCTGGTAGGTGGTAACGGTCGTCCCCGGTTCTAACATAACCGCATCCAGGAAACAGTCCGCCGCTGACTCAACCCTGAGCACCAGAAAGCCTTCCGGCAGTTCTGCGCTGGCGCTGACTCTTTGCCACTGTTCCGTGAGGGAAACCGGAATGGTCAACCGGGTGAGCCAGCGGCCCTTTTCATCCATGACCCGCAGCCGGCCCGACAGGTCTGGCTGACAGCCCACCAGCAGCACCCTGGCTGAAGCTCCGGGTTGGCCTTTCACTGTTAGAGAAAAAGTATACTTCCCTGGCCGGGCCAGATACACCGGCCGGCTGGTACCGCACATATTAGCCGGAATCCGCAGGCAGTACTGGCCATGATAAGCCTGACCGCGAATATGGTCGCGTTCATCAAAAATGTGAACCCTTTCCGGGTTCATGGTGAACGAGAACCAGCCGTCATTGCCTCCGATTTCAAAGGAAGAGTTGGGCCAGAGATTGCGGCGACCATCAAACGATTGCAGTTTCACCGGAGATACCCTGGCCGGTCGGCAAGGTTCCGGTGTTTCCGCCTGGAGAACCTCCCGGTAATCCGGCCGGGTCTTACCGGAAAGTATCTCCACCGGCGCTTCCCGGCCGGCTTCCACCAGAAGCGCGCCTTCCACGGCCGGACCGGTGGTCTCAGTTAAATCAGAGGTGAGATACAGGGTATCCACTGCCAGAGTTCTCAAATTGCTTTCGTAAAGCTGGCGAAAACCTTTCCCGCCAAACTGGACGGCCGCCAGGGTAACCGAAGTAATGGGCTCTCCTGAAGTGAATTCCTGTCCGGGCAGCCACTCAAACCTTCTTTTCCCCTGCCAGGCAAACCTCAGACTGTGGCTGCCCAATCTCACTTCCACGATATTGTCCCGGTCATGCCAGTTGTTACCGGTGGCCCGCAGGAAAACCTTATACCGGCCGGCAGGTAATGGCGGCTGAAGAGCCCGGGTAATTTCCCGAAACTTCGCCTTTTCGTGAATCTGAGCGTGATAACCCTTACCAGGTGCACCGTAGAAGCGACAGTTGCTTTCCCGGGCATACCAGCCAGGGGCCTCATTCCAGTGGTAGGGATAGCGAACCAGCCCTTCAAACTCTTCCACTTCCAGAATTCTCCTTTCCGCGGCCTGAAGTGAAAGCCCCGCGACCAGCCCCAGTATCAACCACCATCTTTTCATGGTCTTATCCTTATTCCGGTGTTTTTTCTGAAGGAAGGGACCTGAGCACCTGTTCAATTTTTCTCATCAGGAGAGCCGGATTTTCGTTCCCGAAACCGTAATAGTGGAAAACGACCGCATCTGGTTTTTCCTGAAGCAGTTTTCTCAGATTCTTAGCGTAGACCTTTTCCTCACCGGCCGGCACCAGAAAGTTTTCCGGCACCACCAGGGTCTTTTTTCCGTACTTTTTCACAATCGGCAGCACCGTTTTCATTGATTCCAGAAGCGGAGTCTTGGATAGGACCCTTCCGTCAGCCTTTTTCTGCAAACAAAGGGGACCGTCCACGCCGAGATAGTCAAGACCTTCCTGAGCGGCTGTTTCTTCGTAGAAGGGAACTGGCTGGCCAGGCATATGAAAAAGATAGGTTGACCCGCCTGGCCGCAGTTTCTTGAAGAATCTGGCCACCTCGCCAAGGAAAGCCGCCAGGGAACCAACATGAATCTGCCGGGGATTTCCTTTTGACCGGCAGTACTGACAGTAACAGGGCCAGTTAGCATCCTTGGGTTCGTCCATGAGCAGACCGTCGGGCTCCATCCACCGGAAAAAGTGTTCGGCTTCCTCAAAAAAGTAACGGCGAAAACCGGGATGGTTAACACAGCAGACGATGCATCCTGGCGGTTTCCCGTCAGGTCCAACCTTCCACCATTCCGGGTGTTTGAAGGTCTCCCGGGAAGAAGAGTTTATGGCCGCAGCGGCGAAAAGGCCGCCCCACCGGCCAAAGACAAAAATGGCTTTCAGACCGGCCTGGTGCATCATCTCCACGTGGCGTCTGAGTTCCAGACTGCAATAAACTTTGTCCTCGGTGGTCACCGCCAGTCCGACCGCCTGCCCGCCCATTCTTTTTATTTCCCGGTATTCTTCCCTGACTTCCCGCGGGTTGAAGACCGAATAACCGTGACTGTAACGGTAAAAGATGATTTCTGGCATTTCCGCCTTCTGAGTTTCACCAGACATGGTGCTGGTCCGGGTCAAAATTGAGTGCTGGTTCAAGGTAAAACTGGCTCCTGGCTAACACTGGCCGGCGGTCAAGGTCCTTTACTGCCACGGTATAGCCAGGCAGCCACTCTTCCGCCAGTCCATAGCCAGTTACCGCGGTCATGTCCACCCGGAGACGGCTTTCCACTCCAAGATTGGCCAGAAGTGTGGAGTAGATTCTTAACACCTTGCTTCTGGCCCACATGTTCTCCATCATCCCTGGTTCCAGTTGAAGATAAACGATTTTGCCTTCACCATAAGGAATCACGCCGGCCACTCCGTCCTGGACCGGCTGGCCATTAACCGAAATTACCTGAACAACTTCCAGGGGCCAGCGGTAGAAAAATTCGCTCGGCCCCAGCCCGGCAAAAATAGGGTCTTGCGGAAAGACGACCCGGCTCAGTTTTCTTTTTTCTATCTTCACCTTCACCGGTAACATCAGGCCACCAGCCTCGGACTTCAGCGAAATTAACAGGGTGCCGCCGCCACTGACATACCTGGCGATGGTCTCTGCCGGGACAGTTGCCCTGACCTCCTCCAGATCCAGGTAGGTCACACCTGACTGCCAGCCTTCCTGATAAACCACCCCGAGTTGCTCCAGCAAAGCCTTACCCCGGTTGCCGCCAAGAAAACCGAGTTTTTCCTGTCTGCCCGGGACCGGCTGGAGATACTGACTTATCATTCGCTGCAACAGCAACCTGGCCACCGGTTCTTCCTCGTAATGGTCAACCAGATCAAGCTGATTGAAAAGAACTCGTCCCTTCCCTTCTTGAAACTCCACCAGGGCAGTGTACAGCAGGTCAAAACCGCAGTCGGCCAATACCCGGAAACTTCCCACCTGAGGCTTTTCAAAGGCGAAGGTAGCCACCATACCCTTGTTGGACCAGTGCCAGAATCTTCTCTGGCCGAAAGAGTTTAACTGCCCGTGCTTGCTGGCGCCATCACCCAGCGGGTCACTTTCCGGATGCCAGCCCAGGTAGGCCGGTAGCAGATAACTTTCCCCGTGCCAGTCAGAAAAGTCCTGGTTTTCCAGACCGGCAAATAAGGGAGAGGTCCTGTCCCGGATGAAAACCTGCCGGCTATTAGTATTCTCCAGTTTAAGACCGGCCACATGACGCGTGCGCTGCTCCAGAACGATTACCTTCAAACCATCACGCACCGCATCGCCAAAAGGCAACTGTTCCTTAAAAAGTTTCACCGCGGCGGGATAACTATTCTTTCCGATAATCAACAGGGGAAAACGCTGCCAGGACCACTGACCGGCATCAATCGTGGCTTGGTCAAATACCTGGAAAGCCACACCCATTTTCTCCAGGACCTTAACTGTTTCGCCGGTGGCATCAATTACCGCCACAATCGGCTTTACTTTTACCTCCTCCCGGGGCAAAACTGTAACAGGGAAAACGTCTTTCAACTCAAGGTTTTCAGCGGTCAGCACCGCTTCTATCCTGACCCCGGTTCTCTTTTTTAAACCTTCTGTGCCAAATTTAACCTTCTGAAAATCAGTCTCGCCTGGTTTCACGGAAATTTCGGCGATGCCGGTGCCCAGTATCTCTCCAGTCTCAGCCACCGCCCTCCAGTTCACCCTTGCCCTCAGAAGGTGGAAAGATTCATTAACCGTAATCAGCGACTTTTCCACCGACTGGCCGCACCAGTAACTGTGGCCCTTGCTGACGAAATCCGACTGCGGCCCGCCGATGTAGAAAAGAACCGGCGCATTCACCCGCTTCAGGGTTTCCCCGAATTTGTTAAGTCTGTCTCCGCAAAACAACTCACTGGTCTTGAAAAAAACATGGAAGAGATACCCGCTGATACCGAAGGTGCGCCAGGAAGGCAGGAAGCGACCGTAGGCCAGAGCGTAAATATCATTTTTGTAGTCGCTGTCCGGACCCAGCCAGAGGGAAACCCCTTTATCCGCACTCGCATAACTTTCCAGGTGGGCCGGGGTGAGTTTGAGATAGGCCTGGTCTCCAAAGAAACGAGCGTAGTGTTCTAAGAGAACGATTTCCTTGCTGCCTCGCTGCCAGAGAAAACCTTCGTGGTGAACTGGAAAAACCTGCATCTCGGTCGGAACCAGCGGGTCCTGCCTGGTACTGGCCCACTCGGAAACCCATTCTTCAACATCCTGCAACGGTGTGCCAAAACCAAGAGTGGTCATAATCCCCCGGAAATCACCGCCGGTGCCCAGCCGGTAATAAAAGACCGGTCGGCCACCAGGGTCCAGTTCTTTCACCACCCTGGCACACCGATAGTTTTCATCACTTTCTCTCACTTCCGGGCTAACGAGCCCGCCAATTTGCTTCGGGTGCCCGTGCGGACCGTTCAGGTATCCGTTGCCTGACCACTGCCAGGCTACCACCGAAGGATGATTGCCCACCGTTTTCACCATCTTTTTCCATTCGTACCGGGTGGCTTCCAGGTCTGCCAGATTAACCCCCGGGGCCTGGAAGAAAACCAGCCAGCCTTCTTCATCGGTAACTGCAAGGCTGTCAATGTACGGGAAACAGGGTGAAAGTGTCCGGTCAGCGTTCTGGCCGGTCTGCTTCAGCCTGAGGATTTCTTCCCGGGTGAAACCGTAAGAAGAAAGGTAGTTGTGGGACTTTCCTCTAATGGAAAGTTTGCTACCATTCATCATAATCTGACCATTTTCCGTCCAGATTTCCCGGTAGCCGAAGACCTCTGGAAAGGTGACATCCAACAGGTTTTTGCCAGCTCCAACTTCCAGCACCAATTTATAGAGCACCGGCTCTTCCGGAGACCACAACTTCAACCCGTCGGCCGGAAAGCTCAGAGTCTTCTCGCCCCGGAACAACTTCTCCACCTTTAACGGAACCGGCGGTAAACTTTTGACCAGGTTGTTCTCCCGGTAACTGAGAATCCGGCCACCCACCATCAAAGCCAGTTCCTGATAGGTCAGATTTTCCACCGGTACAATCACCCGCAGTGTCCTGGTGCGTACTGAAGGACAGATAAGGGGCTCACCCAGGTCAAACGAGCGGGTCTTCCTCACTTCCAGGAAGGGTGTCCTAGCCAATCCGTTGACATCCATCTCGCTCACAAAAGGTAAGCCGGCCAGTACCGTAAGCCGGTTTGACTGGCCCCAGAGGAGATGCTCTGTCAGGTTAATTTTAACCTCACCCGAAAGTTCCGAAGTGAAAATGGGTTGACTGTTAAGGTAGATTTCCGCGTTTCCCCGCAACTCCGGAAAAATCAGCAGGACCTGAGAGCCTCTGTCCCTGGCCGGCAGGCTAAAATCTCGCTCGTACCAGACGCTGGAGATTTTTCCCCAGGCCAGCCCCTTCCAGTTGGGGACGAGCTTACCCTTCTCGTCCACTACCCCGTTCTTATCTTTCCACAGACCCGGCACACTGATGTAGGCCCAGTTTTCTCCAAAATAGCCGGGATTGACGATGGTGCTACCCTGCTTTTCCATCACGGCTGGCTGAAAACGCCAGTAACCGTCCAGGTGGTAACGAACCCGTTTTTCATTTTCCCGGGCTGGCTTCAGGTTCCAGTCAGTGCCAGCAGGCAATTCCGGTCTGGCCTCAGGCAGGTGACTGATGGCCAACGGCAGGGCCGGGTAAAATCTTTCTGCTGGATGGGGAAGGAGAAAAACCCGCTGGCCGTGCAGATAGGATTGGTAAGCGGAGGCCACTTCCTTTTCCGTCAGAACCTCTTTGAAAACAGCAATCTCGTCCATCAAACCTACCATCCGGTAACCGAAAATTAGAGACGCGGGCTGATAGACCCGACGGTACTCTCCTTCGGCCAGCAACTGACCGTCCAGGTACTGCCGCCTTTTCTTCTCGGCAAGGTTCCAGGTTAGCACCAGGTGGTGCCACTGACCGTCGTTGATTTTCCCGGCCCGTTCGTCGTTCAGCGCCACCAGCACCAGCGGATGCTCGTTAATCTCGTCCCGCTGGCCGCAGCCAAGCCCCCAGATGTTCGGATAGTACCGGTTGATAAAGAAAGGACCTGTTTTTTTTACCCAGAAGGAAAGGCTGCCCTTCTCCGGACTGTAAATCGTCTCTGCCGGGTAGCCCAGACCAGGATAGCCATTAAACCAGGTAAATCTGCCTGCCTTACCCACCACTCCGGGTTCATAGACAAAGATGGTCAGAGGCTGGCCCTTGCTGGTAAAAGTATTGGGAAGGACATACCTTTCTCCATAGCCCTCACTGTGGCCCTCAAAACCAGCGTAAAAACAGGGTTGCGGTTGTGCGGATAGACTTCGGACCAGCAGGAGAAACAGGAAAACAGGGAAGAGGTGTTTCATCTTTCAGCCCCCTGTGATAAAATCGTCGGCGGTTTCTTCAGGTAGTTTACTGCGCTTACAACCGGCCGTCAAAGCAAAGGAGAACGATAAGGTGAAGATTGTCCTGATTGGGGCCGGGAGCATGAGTTTTGGCCGCGGCCTCATCGCTGATGTGCTGGCCAGCCAGGAACTGGAAAAACTTGATGGAACCCTGGTGCTGGTGGATACCAGTGAAGAAAACCTCAACCTGATGCTGCGCTTTGCCCTGGCCTTGAAAGAGTTTCACCAACGGAGAATTAACATTGAAGCCACCACGGAGAGAAAGACCGGCCTGGCTGGCGCCAACTATGTTATTACCTCGGTGGCGGCCCAGCGGTACCACTTCTGGCGCCAGGACTTTTTCCTGCCCCTGTCCTTTGGTTTCAAACACATTTACGGCGAAAATGGTGGTCCCGGCGCGGCTTTTCACACTTTGCGCAGTCTCAACCTGATGGTGCCGATTGTTAAAGATATGGAAGAAATCTGTCCGCAGGCCTGGCTATTAAACTTCACCAACCCGGAAAGCAGAATCTGCCTGGCCATTAAAGAATTGACCCGTATCCGGGCCGTGGGACTGTGCCATGGTCCCGCCATGACCCTGACGTTTCTGGCCAGAACCCTTAACCTGCCGGAAGAAATGATTGACCTTACGGTAGGCGGAATCAACCATTTTCACTGGGTAATGAGCCTGCGCCACCGGAAGGACGGAACTGACCTTTATCCGCTTCTCCGAAAAAAAATTGAAGGTGACCCCAAGTCACTTCCGCCTTTAACTTACCTTCTTTTCTCCTCTTTTGGCCTTCTACCCTTTCCCGCCGACAGCCATATTGGAGAATACATTCCTTACGCCTACCAGGTCTGCGGTCCCTTCTCTGGCCTGCGGATGTTAGAAAGACCTCTGACCGATGAGAAAAACTCCGCCGTTACAGCCAGAAGCAACCTTGAGAAAGCCGCTGCTGGAGATAGAGAGATGCTCCGGCAACTGGCCGTGACCACCCGGGAAAACGCCGTCTCCATTATCGCCGGCCTAAAACTTAACCTGAAGAGGAGGGAACTCAGCGTCAATCTTCCCAATGAGAACCTGGCAGTAAGTAATCTCCCGGCGGAAGCCATAGTGGAAGTACCAGCCGTAGTTGACGGTGATGGTTTACACCCGGAGAAGGTCGGGCCTCTTCCGGAACCGATTGCTGCTTACTGCCGGCTCCAGCACACCATTCAGAAGTTGTTGGTGCGCGCCTATGCGGAAAGGTCTAAGGAACTGCTCTACCAAGCGCTCCTGCTGGAGCCCACCGTGGACGATGCCGACCGGTGCCGGCAGATGATGGAAGAGTTCTTCCGGCTTCAGGCAGGCTATCTCCCGGAGATGTCCTGAAAAACCTTTCATCCTTCGTTGAATAGTTGCTTCACCTGGTCAGCAGTTAAGGCTCCCCGGTAAAGACGCAGGGAATCCATTGCACCCTTAAAATACCAGTTGGGGTAGCCGTAGCCGCCAATACCGATGGCGGCTTTCTTGGTCATGTCGGCCAGGTTCCGGACAAAAGAAACTTCCCCGTCAACTTTACCATCAACATAAAATCTCAGCGCATCATTACTCTTCACCGTCAGCACCACATGGTGCCAGAGGCCATCGTTAACTACCTGCCGGGCCGCCAGGGCTATGGTCGGACCCGTGCCATCGTTGAGCATTAACCTCGGTTTGCCTTTGTCCAGATGAACCACCCAGTAAGGCGCGGTGGTTGTTTTGAGAAGAATCAGGCCTGAAGTTTCCACCGTCTTTATCCAGACACTGATAGAAAAGTCACTTTTGCCCGTTTCTATGGCTTCGGAATAGGGCACGGTGATGTACCTTTTGTCTTCATCCCCGCCGAACAGGTACGCCTGGCCTGTTTTTCCAGGAACCCGGTGCTCAGCCAGCCAGGGTTTGCCGTCTTTAGCCATGGCCGTCGTCGCTACAGCAGCCACTGTTTTTCCCCATTTCGTTTCCTGGGTACCGGAAGAAGCGGCAAAAACACCGGACCCGTTACCGCTGATGGGCTCTTCAAAATCAATCTTCAGCATCAGTTTAGCCCCTTCTCCACCTTCCTGCGCGACAGTACTACCCGCAAGAAACAATGCCGTCAGAACTACCAGAAACCAGTACTTCATCTTCCCCTCCTCGTCGTGGACAAAAGTTTTCCCCACCGAATAATGAGCTTTGCTACCTTTTCCCGGGTCTTCTCAATCATCTCCGGAGAATCCGTAAACTTCCGCGGCGAAGCCACCGCTTCTTCCGGCACCTTCAGCAGGCTCTGGCTTTCCTTCATCAACTCTTCCGGCACAGCCACGCCTGCTTTCTTTGCTTCTTCCATCAGTTTTCCTAACAGGTAAAGGTATTCCCAGTCTTCCACGCCGTCGCGGATGTTGACGGCCCTCAAACCGGGCAACAGCCCCTGCGGACCAGGATAGAAAAACAGAGCATCACCCACATAGTCGGTGCCGTCAAAGGGCACCGGCCATTCCGGATGAACGAAGAAATCCCTTACTGGCCGCTGGTTGAGCTGGCTGTAGTCTCTGGAAGTGCCCCAGTAAATGCTTGACCAGTAGAGGAAACCGGTGATGCGGTACTTCCAGTTAATCCAGAACTGGGTTCTCACTTCCAGACCCGGCCGGTTAAGGGTGAAGGTGGGAAAGGGGACTTTGTAGAGACACTGATAAAGCCAGACTTCGTCACCGGGCTGGTAATTCTCAGGCTGGAACTGCCGCAGTTGCGGAACCCAGGTGTCAATAAATCCGTCCACGCCCATACCCTTGTAAGTTCCGGCTCCGTAAATGCGGGCAAAAGGCACCGCCTCCCTGACAGCCGCGGCTGCCTTTTTCAGCGCCTGCCGGGCTGGCTCATTCCAGGGTTCGTCAATCACATCGCAGTAGATTTCTTCCCGGGTAAACCATCCCCTTTCTAAAACATATTCGGTGACTTCCTTTAAGAATTTCCGGGTCAACTGCTCCGGAGAGGTGACCAGGATAGTCACTTTTTCTCCGTTGTCCCGCCGGACCGCCGTAATCTTTTCAAACTGATGGACCAGACTCTGGTAATGATTGGTGAAGGAAATGTTGATAAAGTTTAGGCCGTGTTCTGTGGCGGCCTTCAGATAAGGCTCCAGTCCGCGGAAATCAAAGGTCAGCTCGCCGTCGTTTTCCAGGTAAATGACCACATTTCTCATCACCGTCGGAAGCTGTGGATAGGCTGCCAGTCGGTACTGGCCCATTACTTCCATACAGGAGCGGAAAAACTCCGGTGTCAGCGGCTGCCGGTAGATAGCGGCGATATGGTGTTCGGAAAACCAGAAGTCCATCCTGAAGGGCGAGCGCTCCGGCAGAGAAAAGGGAAAAACTTCCACCACCAGGTCCAGTTTCTGAACAGGTTTCCCTTCAGGGGTGTCAAAGGAAAGAGAACCCCGGTAAGTTCCGGCCGGCTGATTTCTCTCCGCGTGGACAGTCAGAAGAATCACCTCAGGCTCGTCCTTGAGGTCTAGCGAGTTGACCGGGAAAAGCGGGTCTGGCCAGTAGCCGCCCCTGGTCCCTACCGGTGCCTCCTTAATCCTCAGGTAGCCAACCCGATGAAAGGAAATCTGACTGGCTGGTAGTATCTGCTGGCCGCTGACCAGGTCACTGGTTTTGACCAGTACCTGGACGGGAGTATCTATCACCGGCAAGAGCACCAGCTGCCGGCTTTCTGACTCCCCGCCTGCCAGAGAAATTTTCACGTTTTCAGTTAATCTGGCTGCCACCGGCTCATCCTGGAAAATTTTCACCCCGCTGTACTCTTCCGCCACAGCAAACACCGCGCCTGGCCGCTGGCTTTTCTGTAGCCAAACTGAGGGCCTGATTCTCCGGGTGTAAATCTTCCTGAAGGAAAAAAGGTTCTTTTCCAGAGCCATCGCTTCGGCAATTGTAGACTGGTTAACCCCGGTTTTTCCCACCTCAGCGTAAAGTTTCTCCAGCTCAGCCTTCAAACCTGCCCATGTTTTCTGCCACTGCGCCCGGCCAGCCGTACCCGGCTTCACCTGCTGGAGGCACCGACTTATTTCCTGTTGAATTTCCTTGAATTCTCTGACCCTGTCCGGCAGGGGATAGATCTCAAAACCAACTGCGCCGGTAAAAATGGCCACCGGAACTGAAGGTAGATAAACCGAACAACTAAGCCTGTGGAAGCCGGCCTGCTGAATAATATACGGCAGTTTGAGTCTGGCCTGACTCTGCCCTCTCAAAACCAACTTTTCCCTGGCCACATCTTTTTCTTCCACGGCAGGCCTGGCGGCTGGCTGGCTCAGCCGCAAAACAACTTCCAGCTCAAGGCTGTTTCCGGAAGGGTTATCCAGTTCCAGCGTTAGTTCGTTCTTGCCGGCCAGGAGAGAGCCAGGGTCAACCAGCCTGATGCGCGGGTCAGTGGCAGTTCTGCCCTGAAAGAGGAAACTGCCAAAGGCAGATTCATTGCCAAACAGGGTCGGAGAGTAGCTCCAGGTGCTGAATTCTGAAAAAGGCCTTTCCGCCCGGCAGATGTTCACCTTCCAGCACTCCCCGGGATTAGCCGTTCCGGCAAAATTGCCCCGTTCGGCCAGGCAGGCAAAGGGCAGGCAAACTTCTGCCTGCCAGCCTTCTTCAGTCACCCGGGTGGCCACCTGCCAATTTCCACTCCAGGAAACGCTGCTGGCACTGGAACTGTCCCACCGGGCACCGTTGGGATTGAAGGCCAGGTGATAGACCGGCGCTTTCTCCCCTGGTTTGACAAAAATCTCTATCAGGTCGCCTGACCATTCTAAGGGAGCATCGCCATAGCCTTCTTCACCAGGAGTGCTCCGGTTGATTTTTTCTACGGCTGCTTCCCGGGCGCTAATACCTAAAAAGATGGCTTCTGCGTTGTAGAAAACCTGCACCAGCGTTGGCTGGGTCGCCAGGGTGGGTTTTTCCGCCTTTCCTCTTCCCACCAGCCAGAAGCCTTCCAGCCGGGCCGCTTTCTGCCAGACAGCTTCTGCCATCTGGCCATCCAGCAGAACTGTTTCTGCAAAGAATGGAATGAAAGCCCGCGCCGGTTTGATGGTTTCTGCGCTCACCGTTACCGCCAGAACTGCCAGACCAAGCAGCATCCATATTCTTCCCATCCGTCCTCCATTGTCATCAGCAATGATACCACCTGTCTGGTGTTCACGGTTATTTGACCAGCAAGGGTTCAGCCAGAACAAGATTGTTGTTGATACCTCTGACACCTTCCCTGGACCGGGTAATGAACTCCAACAACCCGCCGGAAGTGACCGTCAGGTTTATCTCCACAGCAGGCTGGTTCCTGTTCAGTAACTGCTTTATCTCTCTTTTTCCACGGAACCTGACTTCTAACTCCACCTGGCCTTCTTTTCCCAGACTGGAATGCAGCCCGAAATATCCGTGGAACTTTCTGAAGACCCTTTTCGGAACCGCATAGGTCAGCACTGACTCCCGATGAGTCCCCAGGCCAATTCCCTCAGAAAACCTTCGTTCCCTCATCTTCCCGCCGGTTTTCAACATCAACGCCAGGGGATGTTTTTTCCCGTCAGGCCCGAGGCTGTAATTGCGCACCAGGGTATTAAAACGGTAAGGTGCCGCGGCATGACGCGGATAGTTTATCGGTTTCAACTCTGTTAGAGATACCCGGGCTAACTGTTTTAACCCGGAGTTGCTGAAATGAGAAGTGGCCACACAGTAAATGGTGGTAATCACATCACAGGTCAGTTCGGCCACTGAAAGAGCAATAGACCGGCGGATTTCTCGCTCCGCCAGTTTATCTCCGCGGTAGCAGGCTTGAACAAGCGGCACCAGCCTTTTCCGGTTGAGACTTTTGACCTGGCGGTACCGCTGGTAAAGATGAAAACAGACCTCTTCCACACCGGTTCCCAGAAGACGGGGTCTGTATTCCGAAAGGGTTATCTCCGGACATTCTTCCTTTAACAGAGAAGTTGGTGTCGCCAGACAGTTAGGTGGTTTCGGCAGCAGTTCATCAAGAATCCACTGAGAACAGCCTTCCTCTCCTTCCAGGGAATGGAAAAAGCCGCACTGGTCCTGGAGAACATGAAAGAGCCCACCTGTGCCGATGAGGCCGTCGCGCTTTTTCCCTTGGTTTAACCAGGTGAGAATTCTGGTCAGGTACTGGTGAAAACCGCGGTCCACAAACCGCCACTTCTCCGTGGAGTCTGATTGCCAGGAGCCACTTCCTTCGTAAACATCAGTGTCCACCGGGAAGTAATGGAAGAGCCGACCCTGATTGTTCAGCCCGTATCTCACCTTCCGGTCCGAAGGATAGGGAATAATCACCATGTACTTTGACATTTCTTTCTTTTCCTCCGGACTGGCCCCGCAGTAGTAATCCGGGTCACCTTTTTGAAGCAGGGCTTTCAACTCTTCCCTGGATAAGCCCTCAATCTCCCAGAAGATTTTCTCCCTCCGGGGTAAAGCCTCAAGAACCGTGTAAGTCGTCTGGTGAACCATATCCTCGCTCTCAGCCATCAGCCTCTTTACTTTAAGTGACGGCCTGGCATAAAATACTACTCCGAAAATGAGGTTCAGGCAATGATTGACCAACTCAAAGAAAGGTTAAGACTGGCGGTAGTCTGGATAACAGAGATTGCCCAGGTTAAAACTGAAACCCTGCCTGAAGGCGTCACCGCCCGGCACAAACATTCCTTCTGGAAAGGTTGTCTCAAGGGAGAATACTCTGTTGCCCGGAAAAAATGGTGGTTTTTCTGCCCGGTCTGGCACACCGGCCAGGCCCTGAAAGCACTCTGTCTGGCGCAGCCCTTCCTGAATTCAGAGAAAGTTACCCTGGCCGGCAGGCTCTGCGCCGACTTTCTCCTGGCTAACACTGTTGAGGAAGGCGCTGATGCCGGGCTGCTTCTGGCTTACGAAGACGATGCTGACCAGGTCAACACCTCAGCCATCCTGGAAGCCCTTGATGGCTGGTTATACTTTTTCCGGCTTACCGGCGAGAGAAAATATCTATCCGCCGCAGTGAAAGCCGCTGACTGGGTCGCCCGAAAGGCTTACCTGAAAGGAGAAGGACTTTTCCTTGACTGTTACGACCCGGCCAGAAAAGAATTTATCCCCTCCCGTTTTGGAGTGAAGGGCAGGCCTCTTCTTGACGACGCCATCTTTCTGAAGATGTATTCGCTTACCGGAGAAAAACTTTACCGGCAAATTTTTCTGGAAACCGCAGAGCGGCTTCTTCAGGACGAGGACCCGGTTGGCAACTGGGTGGACTATCCGCCAGCCAGCCGGCCGCGGGGCAGCATTCATCCCCGACACGCGTACTGGTGGGGTCGGCCTTTTCTGTCAGCCTACCGGGAGACAGGTAAGGAGAAATACTTAGCCTGCGCGCAACGTTCAGCCGGGTGGTATCAGAAAGCCATGCGCGCCGACGGCGGTCTTTTCCGAAACACTTACCTTGACTTTAACACCGCCAGTTTTGGCCACGCCACTTCCGGTGTGGCCTGTGCGGTGATTCTCTGGCTGGAAACCGACCTTGCGGTAAACCAGCCCTGTTTTGCGCCTCAGGTGGAAAAAGCCGTGGGCTATCTTCTCCGAATGCAGTTTCTCACGCCCTCAGACCCCAATCTAACCGGATGCATCCTGGAAAAGGTTATGCCGCCTGACGGCACCGACGCTTCTCCCTACCACATCCGGGACTTAGGCACCATCTTTTTTGTCCAGGCCCTGGCGAAGTTGCTGGCTGCCTCCAGCCACAAACCAGACTGGTATCCTTTTCTTACCAGGGGCAAAACATGAAGACTTTAAGCGCGAAAAAGGCCTGTCAGCAGTTTCTTCAACTGGTCTCACCGGATGAACTTCTCCGCCAGGTGAAAGAACTCTGGGAGCGGGAAAAAGGGCAAACCTTCAAAGATTATCACGCGGCGGCTGACTACACCTTTGCCCTGATGAAGCAGGCTGGTCTGAAAAACTTAGAAAGGATAGCCTTCCCGGCTAATGGGCAAACGGCTTACCAGGACAAGGTCAGTCCCCTGGCCTGGCAGGCCAGTGTGGGCCGGCTGGAAATAATCTCCTCGCCGGTGCCCTTTCCGGAACCGGTCGTGGCTGACTACCACCGGCATCCGTTTCAC
Organism: bacterium; assembly: GCA_029551285.1. GTDB lineage: Bacteria > Ratteibacteria > UBA8468 > B48-G9 > DSTR01 > JAMWDF01. The sequence goes on from JAKPFT010000079.1 coordinate 24,775, forward strand.
CTCATTAAAGGTTCCACGGCCACACCGCCTTCCGGCCGCTATGTGCGGCTTGTCACCCAGGAGCAGGCCTTCTCCGGCCAGGACCTAAACAACTGCCTGGTGATTCTGGAACCGGACTGCCGGCCAATCGCACCGTTGACCGGTAAACTTCTGGACCTGGGCGCGGCCGGCTGGGTCAATACCTATGTCCTTGACCGGTACCTGACACCGGACGGCATCGGGTGGGTGAACGCCTGCACTGAGGGTAACCACTGGCACGTTCGCCGGGACGACCGACCTTTTCTTGGTTTTTCCGTTTCACCGCGCACCGGCGACCTTTTGCGTTCAGCGGCCCGGCAGGGAACTGTTCTGGCCAGAGCCGTCTGCGACGGAAAAAGGTTTTCCGGAAAGGTTGACCTGCTCACCGGTATCCTGCCCGGCCAGGATGCCAGAGAACTCTGGCTTTTAGCCCACCTCTACGAACCGATGCCTGACGATAACGCCGCCGGCGTGATTGCCGCGATAGCCATGGTTAAAAGTCTGACCACCATGCTTAAACAGGGTCTTGTTAAGCCGCTGCGTTTTACTTTAAGGCTGGTCTTTGGTCTGGAAGTTTACGGGTTTGCGGCTTTCGCCGAAAGACAGGGTGGGTATCTGGGTGAAAAAACCGTGGGTGCGATGAACCTTGACGGTTTCCCCTGCCAGGCCAACCTGCCGGTTAATATCTGGCTGGCGCCACCGGCTGCTCCCTTTTGCGGCAATGCGCTGATGGAACAGATGGTGGCGCAACTACCTTGCCTTCCCCTGCCCCTGGTCCGGCCATTTCTCAAAAAAACAGGCAAGGGCAGTTACGCCGACGACATGTTTCTCAACGACGCTACCGTGAAGTTACGCACCATCTGGCCGCTGACCGAACACCGGTTACACCACAATTCCTGCCAGACCATGTCCCTTTTCCACACAGAGACATACCGGCAGTACCTGGCCTTCCTGGGAACCTATGTCACCCGGCTGCTCACCCTTGACCCGGATTCGGCTGCCGCCCTGCTTCGTCAGGCCATCCACACTGCGTGGAAAAAAATTGAGAAATTAACTTCTGAGAAAACATGCTGCCCGGAATATCTGAAGTGGGCCATCACCGTGGAACTGGAGACCCTGACTGATTTTCTCCGCCTCTTTCCGGAAAGCCGGCTGGAAAGTTTGCTAAAAGATTTTTCTGCTGAGACCGAAAGAATTCTTGCCCGGTACCAGGCCTGGTTCCTGCGGACAAAGACAACCCTGCCGGAACCTATCTCTCCCCTGCGGCAGCAGGCTGCCACCGTCATCCCTGCCCGGGCCAGTCGCGGCTTTCCGTTTGACCTGGCTTCTGTTCCCAAAGAAGAAAGACGGCTCCTGCCTGACTGCGTAATTTATGGACCATTAGCCCGCATCCTCTCTCACATGGATGGCCGGAAAAATTTAGCCCGGCTGTTTCAGATAGTTGAGTGGGAGACAGAAAGGACCTTGCCGGATAAAGAAGTTCGTTCTTTCCTCTCTGCGATTGACTACCTGACCAGGTACGGCTACCTGAAGACCACCTACCAGAAGACGCTGACCAGGGATGATGTCGTCAGGGCTCTGCTGGTGGCTGGCATCAGGCCAGGCGATTTAGTCCTGGTTCACAGCAGTCTCTCGGCGTTTGGTCATCTCCAGGACGGAGCAGACACCGTGATTGACGCTTTTTTAGAAGCCGTTGGAACTTCCGGAACTGTGCTTTTCCCCACTTTCACCTACCCTTACCTTTATTTCAACGGCGAGGTGATTACCGGACAGCGCTATAGCCCCTTTCACGCCGGGGACACAGGGGTCTGGACCGGTGCCGTTTCCATAGCGGCGCTGAAGAGAAAAGAAATTATCCGCAGCGCTCATCCCACCCATTCTGTTGCTGGTTTTGGACCCCTGGCCAGGGAGTGTCTGGCCAGCCACCAGGAAACTGACCCGCCAGCCGGGCCTACCAGTATCTTTCCAAAACTTGTTAGCTGTAACGGCAAGATGGTCTGGTTCGGTGCTGACCTGGCCAGCACCACCTTTTTCCACTACCTGGAGACAGAAGCCAATCTGCCCTACCTGCAGCCAGCAGTTTGCCGCATTATCAGAGAAAACGGTCACGCGGATGTCGTTCTGATACCCCAGCACCTTCCCGGTCACCGGGACTTTTACCGCGTGCCGGGTGAGCGGTCAAAAGCCTACCAGCGGCTCATCCTGGCCGGGCTGCTAATTAAGAAAGTGAAGTTAGGCTCTGGCGAGATAAAGGTTATCCAGGCGCGGCAGATGTACCGTCTGGGCAAAAAAATTCTCAGGCAGGACGCCGGAGTTTTTCTCTGCGATGAACCTGAGTGTCTTTTCTGCCAGCAGTACGGTTACCTCAAAGGGAAGAAACTGACCGTGTAGGCTTCAGCGCCACTTTGACGCCACAATCTTGCGGCCAAAAAACTTTACCGTAAGACAGTTGTCCCGGGGACAGTTTTCCACGCACCGCCAGCACATAATACAGCCAGGCTGGTTAAACACAGTGTCGGAACTGGCCTGGTACATTTCCGTCAGACCCATGGGACAGGCTTCCGCGCAGTAACCGCACTTGGTACACTTGATAGCCTTCTTGTGCAATTCCATTCCGGCCCCGCGGTTAAACCAGGAGTTAACCAGCCCTACCGGACACAGGTGGCACCAGACCCGCCTTCCCCAGTAAAAAGCCGCCAGGAACAGACCCAGGACCACCCAGGCCAGCAGAGTAAAAACAATGGTGATGCCTGTGGAAAAATCCTTCCAGTTTGGTTTTATCAGCCCGAAGAGCGGACACAATAGCCTGGCCGGGCAGACCTGGCAGTAAGGCAAAAACCAGTAACACTGAAACCGGGCATACCGGGGAAATCCGATAAAAGCAGAAATGGACAGGGAAAGAGACAGCAATCCGTAGGAAAAACCCCGCAGGGTAATCCTGAAGCCGGAGGGAAACCGTCTGGCCGGAACGTTCATCTTCCGGCGCAGCCAGGTGAGAAAATCTCCCACCGTCCCGATGGGACAGACCCAGCCGCACCACATCCGGCCAAGGAGAAAACACAGCAGGAAAAAGAGAGAAAGATGGGGCAGGAGATATTTAAAAGAAGTCTGCCAGGTCAGGTTTTCTGAGAGAAAGTGGACGATACAGGCTTTAAACATTCCACCTTTAGGATTGAAACGGCAGACCAGACTTGGCGGATAACTCTCAAGCACCGGAGTGTCGCCGGAAGGCCAGAGAATCTGGCCTGGCTGAAACTTAGTGGTGGACATAGCACCAGCCGGCGCTTTCAGTCGGGGCAGGAGAGAACTGTTGCCGGTTTCTTCCTGCTTGCCCTTAAAAAGGTATCCACCGTAGATCAGAAGAATCAGGCTGATGACCTGGACACTTCTCCTTGCCGCGGAAATTCGTTTCATTCCTGTTTTTTGTCCATCCGGTTCCAGCGTCGGCGGCGCAAGAAAAGAAGAAAGACTATGGCAGCCAGCGGAGTGAGATGCCAGTAATAGCGAATGTCAGGACTGCGTTCCACCCGGACATTGATTTGCCCTACCGGCAGGTCCATATTTTCCGCTGGCGGTGGCAGGCCAGCCAGTGAAAAAGAGACTGTCGGCAGGACGGCTGTCTCCCTGAGAAAACTTTTCTGGTTTACATCCTGGCCGTAAACCAGGACATAATGACCTGCCTGGCCGGCAGCAACGGTAAAGATAACTTCCACCCGCTGAACTGAACCATCAGGCCAGATTTCCAGAACCCTGACCTTACAGGGCAGGTATCGGCCACTTTTCTTTTCCAGGACAGTCAGATTGTTCACCGTCGGCACAGCCCCTGGCGGCAGGACGACCTCGCCGGCTGCATAAAAGTCGCCCTGGTAAGAGACCTGCGGTAGAAACAAAGGTTTCTCTTCCTTTCCAGAAACACTTCCCGCTATCATCAGGAAAAGCAGGAAAGTTACCAGTTTGCCCTGAGTCAGCCTTTTCCTCATCGCCCTGATATTTTACTCCAGAGAGGCCTTTCCTGAAAGCCCATTTCCCAGGCAGAAAAAATGCCGATCCCGGCTTTCAAAATTGTAACCTCTTGACAGAGGTGGGCAGTACAGGTAAAATTGTTTTAGATGATGCAGAATACTTGCCATGGATAAGATATTTTTGACCACCTCGGAGATGGCCAGGCTGTTGGGTGTAAGCCGGACAACAGCCTACCGGTATGTGGCCTCAGGCAAATATCCTGCCCTCAGATTGCCTGAGGGCCACTACCGGATTCCAGCCTCAGTGGTGAAAGACCTGGCCTGCATCGGCTCTGTTCAGAACCAGGTCAGCAAAAGACCGGGCCGGATTCTTGTTGTGGACGACGAAACTGCCCTGGTGGCTGTGATTGAAAAGTTTCTCAAGACCGCTGAGCCTGCCTGGGAAATAGCCACCGCTACTTCCGGATTTGAAGCCGGCGAGAAACTCCTCTCCTTTAAGCCAGATGTTCTGGTCCTGGACTTGATGATGCCTGGCCTTGACGGATTTCAGGTTTGTCAGGCCGTAAAATCCAATCCAGACCTGCGCCATACTTCTGTGATCGCCATTACCGGCTACCCCTCTCAGGAAAGGATTGAAGCAATTATAAGAGCCGGTGCTGTAGCCTGTCTGGTTAAGCCCTTTGACTTCCACCATCTGGTAAAAATTATCCGGGAAAGGGTCTCCCTGCTGCCGCCGGTCAGACCGGAAACAGAGTAACTTAGATTCAAAGGAGCAATTTGGAAAACCAGATCAGGGTTCTCCTGCTGAGTTACAAAGGGGAAAAGGACCGGCTTGTGGAAAAAAGTCTTTCCCGGTCAGGTTTTGATGCTGTCATCTATCCTGCTCCCTGGCAAACTCCTCTGGAAGAAGTCGTTGAGAAAACCCGGCCGGACATTGCCATCGTTTCCTTCACACCAGAAGAGAAGACCCTGCCTTCCTCTGTCGTTAAGCTCATCCAGCAGCATCCCCACCTGCCGGTTTCGCTTCCCCCTGAGTCCTTTCCCGGGATAGAAGCCGCCAACTTTTTGAAACAGGGTATCTCTGACATTGTTCTTAACCGGGACCACAGCCGCTTTGCCAGTTCCATCCCGGAAGCCATAAGAGGAAAGCAGATGGAAAAAAAGGCAGAAATAAAAACGGAGAATCTGATGAGAAGGAACCAGCCTCAGGAAGGACTGCTTGCCGGTGTTATTTACCTGTTAAATCAGACCATCGCCATGTACAACCAGTCGCTGGCCCAGCATCAGCAGCAGGTGGCTAAGATTGCCCGTTCCCTGGCCAGACAGATGCGTGTGCCGGAGCAACCGGTTTACTGGGCCGGTCTGGTCCATGACATTGGCATGCTTTCCGTTCCGACAGAGATCATCAACAAACCGGGTTCGCTTACAGATGAAGAGAAACTGCTGGTAAAACAACACCCTGAAGCCAGTTACAAAATCCTGAAACAGATAGACTTTCCCTGGCCGATCGCGGAAATCGTTCTCCAGCACCACGAAAGGCTGGACGGTTCCGGCTACCCCCGGCACTTAAAGGGCGAGCAGATTTTGTTAGAAGCTAAAATCCTGGCCGTGGCTGATGTCGTCCAGGCTATGTCCAGTCATAGACCCCACCGGCCCAGCCTGAAGTTGAAGCCCGCTCTTGGAGAAATCACGGAAAAAAAGGGGAAACTCTACGAGCCCCGCGTTGTTGACGCCTGCCTTGCTCTTTTTCGTGGCCATTATTAAGAAAGGAACTTTATGGAAAAACAACAGCGCTTTCCTGGTTTTTTTGAAGTTGACGGAGAAGGCAGGTTTCTTCAGGCAAACTTCACTACCCTGGAGATGTTTGGCTACACCGAAGAAGACCTGCAAAAGGGAGTAACCATCTTTGATGTCCTGGAAAAGCAGGAGCATCAGCGGGCTTACCAGAAATTGAAGCAAACCTTAGAAGGGACACTTTCTGGCCCGGAAATCTATCTGGCCAGACGCAAGGACGGTTCCAGCTTCCACATTCTGGTGGACGCGGTTGCCTCGGGTCAGCCCGGGCTGGTAACCCTGCGCGGTCTGGTGGTTGAGGCCGCTGCTTTTGCCCACGAAAGGCAAATGCTGCAGCAGATAACCCTTTTCTACCGGGAAATTGTGGAATGCTCACCGGTAGGGGTCTATCAGACTACCCTTGAAGGAAATTGGCTTTTTGCCAATGACGCTGCTTGCCGCCTCCTGGGTTTTTCCTCACCGGCAGAGTTAGTTAGACATCCAACACCTACCCTTTACCGGAATCCACGGGACAGAGAAAAACTGATTGAGTTGCTCAAAAAACATGGCCAGGTGAAGAATTTTGAAACCCAAATTCTCCGGGCTGATGGCCAGGTTATTACAATTTCAGTCTTTGCCGTTCTTCACGGGCAAACCATCTCCGGAACTTTCATTGACATCACCGACCGCTATCAGGCCCAGCAGCAATTGCGGGCTATAACCCGGCAGCAGGAGCAACTCATCCAGGACATCATCTATTCCATCAGCCGGATGCTGGAAGTGCGGGACCCCTATACCGCCAGTCATCAGGTGAGAATGACTGACCTGGCCTGTCTCATCGGCAGGGAACTGGGCTTTCCCGAAGAAAGAGTGAGACCGATTTTCTTTGCCGCCCTGGTTCACGATGTGGGCAAGATTGGAGTGCCTTCTCAGATTCTTACCAAGATTGGCCCGCTCAATTCCGGAGAGATTACGGTGCTGAGAACCCATCCGGTGATCAGCCACCGCATCCTCAGTCCAATCCACTTTCCCTGGCCCATCGCCAGGATTGTCGTCCAGCACCACGAAAGACTGGATGGTTCCGGTTATCCCCAGGGTTTGCGCGGTGATAGTATCCTGCCGGAAGCCAGAATTTTAGCCGTGGCTGACGTGGTGGAAGCCATGTCCTCGCGGCGGCCCTACCGACCGGCGCTGAGTTGTGAGCGGGCCCTATCAGAAATCACTGCCAACCGGGGTATTAAGTATGACCCTCAGGTTGTTGACGCTTGCCTGTCGGTGATTAAGAAAGGCCTTTTCTCTCTGGAAGGCAATTAACTGCTTTCTCTCACGGCTGGTTTTTTCTGCCGGGAGAAAAACTTGGTGAGCTCTGCGGCCAGGGAAGGCAGGAGAGAAAAAAGAAGCACTACCCTCCACTCCTTCAGGGAAAGAAAGACCGTTCCGAAGATAGCCCGGAGAAAAGGAACTTCCAGAACCATCAACAGCAGGATTAAGGAGCTACCAACGCTATAGTGTAACCAGCGGTTCCCGGATACAGCCCGGCTGAAAACAGACCCGTACTCTGACCTTACGGTGTAAGCCCGCCACAGTTCCGAAAGCACCAAACAGGCAAAAACAGCCGTCTGGGCTCTGGCCAGTTGCCCGTAATTTCGCCAGTTCCAGGAAAAAACCGCCAGCATGGCCACAGTCATCGCCACCGCCTGGACGACGACACCGGTCAGCATGGACTTATTGATTACCGGTTCGGTGACAGAACGGGGTTTTTGCTTCATAAGACCTGGCTCACCTTTTTCCAGTCCAAGCGCTAACGCTGGAGCGCCATCAGTCACCAGGTTGAGCCACAGCAGGTGAATCGGCCTTAAAGGCAACGGCCAGCCAGCCACCATCGCGGAAAAAATGATTAAAATTTCGCCGACATTGCAGGAGATGAGGTAGAAGACAAACTTCCGGATATTGGCGTAGATAATCCTTCCTTCTTCCACCGCGGCCACGATGGTCGCGTAGTTATCATCGGTCAGAATTAGGTCAGCGGTTTCCTTAGCTACATCAGTGCCGGTAATTCCCATCGCCACGCCAATGTCGGCTTTTTTCAGGGCCGGAGCGTCGTTGATGCCATCGCCGGTCATGGCCACGACCTGGCCGCGTTTTTTCAGGGCTTCCACAATTACGGTCTTGTCCCGGGGACAGACGCGGGCAAAAATGTCAACCTTCTCCACGAGGTCTGCCAGGGTCTCCGCGGTAAAATTGGCCAGCCTGGTCCCATCCAGCACCAGCCCGTCTGGCCTTTTCAGGCCAATCTGTTCCGCAACAGCCACCGCGGTATCCGGGTAATCACCGGTGACCATCACCGTCCTGATGCCGGCTGTTTCTGCCTGCCGGATAGCTTGAAAAACCTCCGGTCTGGCCGGGTCCATCATGCCTAAGAGGCCCACAAAGACCAGTTCCTGCTCCACAGTGGAGGCACAGACAGTTTCTAACCTGCCCTTCAGCAGACGAAAACCAACGGCTAAAACTCTTAAAGCCTGAGAAGCCATCTCCCGGTTAACCTGCAGAATTTTTTCCTGCCACTGCGGGCTCATGGGTTCCAGAGTCTCCCCGGAAAAAATCCAGCGGCAGACCCTGAGCAGTTCTTCTGGAGCGCCCTTGACGAAAATCACATACTCAGCCGCTAATTTTTCCGCAGAGAGCAGTTCCCCCCGGGCCTTTTCTGAAAGACGGTGGATGGTGGACATCAACTTTCGTTCCGAATCAAACGGCACTTCAGCCACCCTGGGCCAGGACGGATGCAGCTGCCAGGGCCAGAGCCCGGCTTTAGCCGCGCAGACTACCAGAGCCGCTTCGGTAGGGTCGCCGATTACCCGGTAGGTTTTGCGGCCATCTTCTTCGCCGCTGGGTTCCAGTCGGGCGTCGTTACAGGCCGTGGCGGCTGTAAGCAAAAGTTTCACGGCAGGCCGGCTGAGCGGGTCAAACCTTTTCCCGGCTGAGAAAAATTCCCCTTCCGGCAGATACCCCTGTCCGGTTACTTCAAACCGTCCGGATGTTACCCAGCCGGCAGTTACCGTCATCTGGTTCTGCGTCAGGGTACCGGTCTTATCCGAACAGATGACTGTGGTGCAGCCAAGGGTTTCCACCGCGGTAAGCTTCCTGACCAGCGCCTTTTTCCTGGCCAGCCGCTGCATGCCTAAGGCAAGGCAGATGGTGACCACCGCGGGCAAACCTTCCGGAACAGCGGCAATGGCTAAACTTACCGCGGTCATAAACAAAAGGATAATCTCCTGCCGGTAACTGCTCAGGTAGAAGGCCAGTCCCTGACGCCAGAGTTCCGTCAGACTTGTTTCCCGGAGCAGACCAAGGAGAAAAACGACTGCGCAGATAATAAGGGTGGCTTTACCTAACCAGCGGCCCAGTTCCTCCAACTTTCTCTGCAGCGGTGTTGGCTCTTCCTCTGTCTCCTGAAGCATCTCGGCAATCAGCCCCACCTGGGTGCGGGAACCTGTCGCCACCACCAGAGCCCGGCCGCGGCCATAGGTAACCAGGGTTCCCATAAAGGCTGAATTAAACCGGTCTCCCAGGGGTATTTCTCTGTCCAGCACAGTCAGGGCTTCCTTGCTTACCGGTGAAGCCTCCCCGGTCAGGACCGATTCGTCAATCTTCAGGTTAACACTTTCCACCAGCCGAACATCAGCCGGGACGTAATTGCCGGCTTCCAGAATCACCAGGTCGCCCACGACCAGTTCCCGGGCAGGGATGATTTGCTCCTGACCATCCCGGACCACCCTGGCGGTCGGCGAAGCCATCTTTTTCAGTGCCAGAAGCGCCCGGTCAGCCTTCATCTCCTGCAGCACCCCGATAAACGCATTAAGCAGCAAAATGGCGATGATGGCTCCAGCGTCCAGCAGCTCGCCAAGGAAAAGGGAGACGAGAGCCGCGGCCAAGAGAAGCCGTATCAGGAAACTGTCAAACTGGAGTTTCAGCCGCTGCCACCAACCTGGCCTGGGTTTTTCCTTCAGTTCGTTAAAGCCATATTTTTCCAGCCGGGTTCTGACTTCAGAGCTGGTCAAACCTTTTTCCAGGTGAGTTTTCAGCGTCTGGAAGACTTCCTCAATGGAAAGAGCGTGAAAATGCGGCTGGTTCATTGTCGTGACAGGACGCCCTTTTCAGGGCTTATCCTTTCCTATGATAGCAGAAAAGGCTATCCGTGGTAAAATTCCTGTCAGGCAAATTCATGGAACAAAGAAAAATTCCCGGCGTGATTGGTGGCGTGGGACCGGCGGCCACCGTGGAATTCCTGAAAAGGGTGATGGAACTGACACCAGCCCGTTGCGATCAGGAGCACCTTCACCTGCTGGTTGACCACTGCCCTTCCATTCCGGATAGAACTGCCGCCATTCTGGGCCAGGGTGAAAGTCCGGTACCGGCACTGGTAGCGTCAGCCAGACGGCTGGAGAAGATGGGTGCAGACTTTATCGTCATTCCGTGTAACACCGCCACCTACTTTCTCCCGCCGGTGCGCCAGAAGATTTCCCTGCCTATCTATACCCCTGTTTCCGCCCTGGTAAAAATTCTCAAAGGTCAGACGGCCGGTCTCAAACGGCTGGCGCTTTTAGCCACCACCGGAACAGTCGCTGCCGGTATCTACCAGAGAAAACTGGCTGGCACTGGCCTGAAATTAGTCCTGCCAGATAGAAATCAGCAGGAAGAAGTGATGCAGGCCATTTATGCCGTTAAGGCTGGCAGGGAGCTAAGATCGGTGAGAAAAATCCTGTTGAAAGTTGTGGCGGAGATGAAGCAGCGTAAAAAGATTGAGGCGGTAATCGCTGGCTGTACTGAGATTCCCCTGGCGGTGAAAGCAGCTGACCTGCCGGTACCGTTGATTGACGCGGGAGAAGCCCTGGCCAGAATGACTGTGGAGTTAGCGCTGGGCCGGAAACTGTGTTAGTTTAACGGTTCCGGCGGAAGATATTCTTCAGAAAAAACTTCCTTCCTGTTTCTTTACCTTCTTTCTGCCCGGATGGTTGAGGCGGCTCCGGCAAAAAGTCTTTGACACTCTTGTTGATTTTGTCGTAGGCGTCCGGCGCCAGAGAAAAGCCAGTCTGCCGCGACGGCAAATACCCGTACCAGGCCTCTTCTGTCCTGTCCCCGAAATGAACTTCCTGCGTCTTGCCGTCCTTATCAGTCAGTTTAACTACCATGGCTGGAGTTTTCAGGTGATGCTGGTCCAGCCAGGAGGAGGAAGCCGGAAAGAAATTCTTAATTTTCAAACCGGTCAGGTCGTAAAGATAATCACTGACTTTTTCCGATTTCAGTTCCGTTTCTTTGAAACCTGCCGCGCGCCAGACATCCTTGTTCTTCTCTTTCACCTTCTTCAGCAGAAGCGGCTCCCCTTCCTTCTTCAGACTTACTTCCACCACGTTGTAGCTGTCAAGAGTGAATATGGATTTCTGACGCAACTGGTCCGGCTCTTCCGCCAATTTACTCAGCAGACTTTCTTCCACCGTGAAAACTGCCTTTCGGGTAGAGCTTTTCGCATAACGACTGGACTCATCCTTTTTCCGGCCAACCGTCAGGGTAAAAAGACCTCCCCCTGACTCCCGGGCTACCACCACCATGGCTGGCTGCTGAAAGCCATAAGTTGCCTCTCCGGCCGGCCTGTCAATGAACTCCTTTGCCCTGGAAGTACTCAACTCCCGCAGGAAATCGTCCACCGCCCACCGGTCAGCCTCGTCCTGAATGGGCTTTTCCAGGAACCAGCCACTGTCCTTCTTAGCAAAGGCTAAGTGGCTTTTCGG
>JAKPFT010000085.1 GCA_029551285.1 bacterium
CGAAGGCACAGTTACAAGACAAGACGAAAAGCGGCAGCGTTCGGTAAGCGGACCGGGCAATTCCATCCGGGACGCAATACCTTACTCGGCGGTGTCTGAGCTCGCCAGATGGCGAGCGAGTTCGCCGAGCAACCGATTTCGGCGTAGTCCTTGTCTGTGCCGGAGCACCTTGAGTGAGCCAGTTTGTTCCCTTTCTTTTCATTCCTCTTTTATTCCTTTTTTGACACTACCTCTAATCCTTTCCCTGGCGATTTTCACCGCCTTCATCGCCAGGGAGTGGCTATCAACCCATGCCTTCACCGTAGGCCGCCAGACCGTCTGGAGAAAACCAAGCAGATTCGCGGAAGAGAGATGCTGCCGGCAGAACTCCACTGTCTGGCCAAAGTTTTCAAAGTGGCTGTGGTTGCTGCCCGTGGGAATCTGCTTGTAGCCGGCTTTTTCCAGCGTCAGGTAGGCTTTTACATAATTAACATCGTTGCGGAAGTCAGTTCCGTAATACCAGTTGCTCTGAATAACTGACCGGGGCATCTTCTTCAAAAACTCTTCCTCGTGATTCCAGAGGTAGTCGCTCCATACCCAGGCCGCAACATCCCTTTTTTCCACTTCCTTCACCAGAAAGTAAAGATCGTGCCACCACAGCTCCCCGTGCCTGACCACGGCGTAAAGAAGGTGCTGCTGATGGGCGTAGGTCTCCTCATCCATGCCCAGGTGAAAAAACCGTGGGTGACCGAAAATCTCAATTATCTCTGCAATCAGGTCGCGGCAGACGCCGTAATAAATGTCTGTGGAAAGCATCCGGGAATACTTCCCCAGCCAGACATCGTGAGCCGCAGAGAAATTAAGTTTGGGCACAGGTTCCACCCCGAGTTTTCTGATGGTTGCTAACTTCTTTTTCAATTTCTCCACACTCCAGGAGCCTTCCACCGCCAGTTCGGGATGGCTCTCGTATCTAACGCCTTCCCCAAGGTCAATCACCAGCAAGTTTATTCCGTGAGCTGGCAGTTTCTCCACATAGTCATCCCAGGCTTCTTCCTGACACCGCAGTCTGGTTCGGGCCGGATAATCAATTCTTTCGTCAGGGTGAAGTCGGTGTTCCGCTCCATGGTCTTCCCACATGTTATAGCCGAGGTGAACAAGATAACCCCACAACATTTTATCCCTCTGCTGAGGTCCAGCCAGTGAAAACTTCGGGCTTACTTTCATTTTCCCGGATTTTGTCATAAGCATACACCGTGGCGGTTATTCGGGGCAATTGGCCCAGACAGTACAAAAGCAGCCCTCCGGAAAAAGGGGTAAATAAATTCCCGCGGCTAAATGAAAACTAACCAAGATAGACTGAGTTGATCAGACAGACTGAACCAGGCTTTGAAATAAACCGGAAAAATTCAGGCTAAAGAATAACTGAAATATTGCCCCAGGCCTGACCTTATGCCTCCCCCGCTTTTCTATAATATCTCACGGAAATCAACCTCAATTCCATCTTTAATTTTTTTGTAATAAACGATTCTTACATTTATTCTTTCTTGCAGTAAGGCTTTAACTTCATAGGTCTCAGGTTTTATGGAAACAGGAATATCTCCTATGAAACCATCTATCCCTTTTGTTTCTTCTTCGGGTTTGGAAAACCTGTAACTTGTTCCTTTTATCTCCGCACCCTTTTTAAGGATTGCCTCCTGAAATTTTAATCCAGCAAAAGTTTTTACGATTACCAGGTCCCTTACCCATTTTTCAACTGTGTCCTGGTCAATCTTCTCGACGGCATCCTTTAAGTCTCTCAATTTTTGTAATATCTTCTCTGTAGCCTTTTTGATTGCATCAGGCTTCCTCTTTAAGTACCAGGATTCCCACTCCGATAGGCTTTTGCCTTCAAATTCCTGTATGAGTTCGGTCATCTGGCCAACGATTTTTGGTCTTGTCCCCTGCGCATATTGATTTGCCAAATTTATAAGAGGCCCTATATATTTAGGAAACTCGGGTGTTTCTATATTTAAATAGGCTCTGATTTCTTCAGCTGTGATTTTTATTTTCATAATGCCCCTTTGTAACTGGTTCCTTCTTTAACTCTAAAAATTTCCTCTTAAACTTATAATCAAAAGAAGTATCTACCTCTACCAGGCCGTTTTTGATTAAGTGAGCATTTAAAAATGTCTTGTTTTGCAAATACAGATAACAGAGAAGGTTGTTATTTTTGTCATATTTTATCCTGTCAAACTTCATATATACCTTTTGCCCTCTTATCTTTTCCCTCAAAAATTGGACAGCCACTCCATTGCTTTCTGATTTTCCCTTTATCCCTAACAATTTGATTTTTAGCCCGTTGTTCAATTGCATAAGTTCTGGCGAGAATATCTCTTTTACAGTATAACCGGTTTCTTTTCTGGAATCTGTGTCATCTATTTTGGACCCGAATTTTAATTTCTTAGGGTCCACTTGCTTGTCAAATCTTATTGGATCTTTAAAGATGTAAGGTAGCTTTTTAAATTCTTCCTCAAAATCTACTTTTATATCCCTCTGCTTAACGATTTCAAAAGTTGCCTCCTGAAGAATAGAGGGATGGTTTAAGCCAATTTTCTCCTTTATAACAGGCAAAAAGTTCTCATTTATCTCGTATCCAATAGAATTTCTATTAAGGTTCCGGGCAGCTAATGTAGTTGTACCGCTTCCTAAAAAGGGGTCAAGTACAGTATCATTAACAAAACTAAACATTTTAATGAGTCGTTTTGGTAACTCGTCAGGAAACATGGCGAGGTGTTTATCCTGTTTTTCACCAGGAAAATTCCAGTGTCCTGTGAAATATCTATTCCATTCTTCATCAGTCAATTTTGACCTCTCTTTTATTTCTTTTGTCACTTTGGGAGGGTTACCGTACTTTTTAAAGATAAGGATAAACTCGTAGTCCAACTTGAGAATACCATTCCTCGGGTACGGGTAGGAACCCATTACAGTCGCCCCTCCGGTTGTGTGACAGGTAGTGACCTTCTGCCAGATAATGGCCCCCATATAATCAAGACCAATGCTTTCACAGAACTTAATAATTTCCGTTCTTATAGGAATAACCTTATATCTTCCATAATAAACAGAACGGGCAAACTGGTCTCCAATGTTAATGCATAAGCGGCACCCTTTATGTAGAACCCTGTAACATTCATTCCAGACGAGATTCAGATTATTAATATATTTCTCGTAGGTATCGTTAAACCCAATTTGTTTTCCATTTCCATAGTCCTTTAATTGCCAGTATGGGGGGGAAGTAATGATAAGATGAACAGATTCATTAGGAACTTCGCCCATCCTTCTTGAGTCACCTATAATAATCCTATGCCATGTCTTCATCGGATATTATTTTATAATTTTTTTCAGAAGCATTAAAAGTAGCGCACCCTAAACAATGCCAGAACTTTCTTCGGGCAAAAACCGGACACTGCCTGAAAAAAGGTAAAAATGGGACTGGTGGCTGCAGTCTCAAGCAGAATTTCCTGAATCTCACAGTTTAGGTTGCCGAACTGCGCTTTCCGGTATAGAATTGTTTCGGGGAAAAGCACTATGAACAATCTTGACGCTCCTCCAGGAGGCGGGAATGCTTGATACCGGTCTGATTGAAAAATGCTTTCAGGCCGCCAGTATTCAGAGATGGAATGACCACATCCGGCCGGTGGAATTTACCGAACTGGATAAACAGGCGCACAAGATGGTTCTGGCTTATGTCATCGGTCGTTTTGAAGAAACCGAGAGGAACGCTACCATCAACTGGCTGGACCTGATTGAGGGCGGCATTTTTGAGTTTTTGCACCGGGTCATTCTGACTGATATTAAGCCGCCGGTGTTTCACCGGATGATGCGGGAAAAGGGACAGGAATTGAACCAGTATGTCCTGCAGCAACTGGAAAAAGATTTACTCTCTGCCGGGGCTGGTTTCTCAGAACGCTTTCAGAAATACTTTTTTGACCAGCAGCAGGCACCGTTTGAAAAACGCATTCTCCAGGCGGCCCACTACCTGGCAACCAACTGGGAGTTCAGGATTATCTACAACACCAGCCGGTTCATTTACGGCATTGAAAAAACCAAAGAAGAGATAGAAAACGAGATTGAAGATTACTACGACCTGATCGGCGTCCAGAAAATTTCTCTCGGCAAGAAATCCTTTGGCTTTATTGACCTCTGCGGTCAGTTGCGTTTCCAGCAGCGCTGGGCTCATTCCCCCAGACTGCCCAAGACTTCTGTTCTCGGCCATATGCTGACCGTAGCCATCATGACCTACCTGTGTTGCCTGGAACTGAAACCATGCGCCCGGCGGCTCTACAATAACTTTTTTGCCGCTCTTTTTCACGACCTGCCGGAGGTTCTTACCAGAGACATTATCCGTCCGGTGAAAAAGTCGGTTAAGGGACTGGACGAGATTATCAAGGAATATGAGCAACTTCAGTTAGAGCAGCGGTTGATGCCACTGCTTCCGGAAACATGGCGGGAGGAGATGAGATTTTTTACCCGGAATGAGTTTGAGAACCGTCTCCGCGTCAATGGCCAGGTGAAAATTCTTCCGGAGAAAGAGATTGCGGCCCGCTGGAACCAGGACCGGTACTCGCCGCTGGATGGCCAGCTTATCAAACTGTGTGACGACCTGGCCGCTTTCGTTGAAGTCACCCTGTCCCACGCCCACGGTATCCACTCCCGGGTGATGGAAGAGTCGCGGCGGGAACTCTTGCAGCGCTACCGCAAAGTTACAGCTTACGGAATTGACTTCGGCGCTCTCTTCCAGAAGTGCGACCAGTCACTTTCCTCTGCCTGAGGGGTCTCTTACTCCTGCCTGCTGAAAGGCCCTGGCCCGCAAACGGCAGCTGGGACAAGATCCGCAGGGAAGCCTGCCGGAGAGATAACACGACCAGGTCAGGGAAAAATCAAGACCAAGGGCCAGCCCCTTTTTGACAATCTCTGCCTTGGATAAAAACAGAAGAGGTGCTTTCAGAAAAAGCCGATCGCCTTTAACGGTTTTCTTCAAGGCCAGGTCTATTAATCTTTGAAATTGCCGGAGATACTCTGGCCGGCAGTCAGGATAACCGGAATAGTCAATGGCATTCACTCCAACAAAAACCGCTTCAGCCCCGATAACTTCAGCGTAGGCTAATCCGTGGCTGATAAAGATGGTGTTGCGGGCTGGCACATAGGTCGTAGGAACGGAGGCTGTCCGCTTCCGTGGAACAGCGCGTCTTGGGTCTGTCAGGGAAGAACCAGTTACCGGCAGGCAGACAGGAACAATCCAGTGTTTTTTCATCTTCAAAGAAGCCGCCACCTTCCTGGCTGAAGTCAGTTCCCGCCGGTTTTTCTGTCCGTAGTTAAAGGTTAAACCGTAAAGGAGGTAGCCTTCTTCCCTGGCGATGGCAGCAGCGACATAACTATCCATCCCTCCGGAAATGAGACAGACGGCCTTCATCAGTAAATCGCCCCCTTCACCTGAAGTTTAGCACCTTCTGGAGTTGAAGCCGCAGGAAACGCTGTGGCCTACCTTCCTTTTTGAGAAAATCAATAATCGCCTTAACCATCTCCGGATTGTTATCCACCGGCTGCAAAATTACCGGACAGCCCTGGTTGTTTTCTACCCTTTTCAGGTCTTCCGCATTGGTAATCACATACTTAAACTCGCTGGCCACTTTGCGGAACCGTTCATCATAGCCGTTCTGGTGCAGCCTGAGCCCTTCCTTCTTCGGACTAAGGGTGAGCCAGTCAAGACCGAGTTCCTGCCAGAGCGTCCCGTTGGTCTCAGCCGCCACCCAGTAACCGGCTTGTTTCAGCCTCCTGACCAGCGGCAAGAGCGGCTGTAAAAATGGTTCTCCGCCGGTAAGACATGCCCGGTGACAACTGTAGTTGCGCACCGCCTTTAGAATAGCCTCCACCGTCATTTCCTGCCCCTTCTCCCAGGCATACTTAGTGTCACAGAAGTCACAGCGCAGGTTGCAGCCAGACAACCGCACGAAAACCATCGGCAATCCCTGCAGCATTCCTTCACCCTGCAGAGAATAAAATATCTCACAGACGGTATAGGTCACCATTTTTCTATCAGGTTTAAGCCACGCCGTTACTTTCTGGTAGCGGTCAGCACCGATAGATTACCTCTTCGGCTGGCTGAGAGTAAGGGTCAATGATAACGATGCGGTCCTGGCTCAGAGCCGCGGTTACCGGTGTTTTTCCTGCCTTCTGAAAATGCTTAAAGTTTCTTTCCGCCACCACCGTGGCGGCTTCAATCGCCATGGTGACCGAGCGCTGGCTGGCAGCATCGGGGTAACTACCAGCCAGACTCTCCGGAGACTCCCCAAAAAACTTCACCCGGCAGATACTCAGAAGACCGGCCACGATAGATGCCTTGCCATACCCGAAAACTTCTCGGTAGCCCTGAACATTCTTAATTCTGCCAGCAAAAAACGGATTTCGCGTGCGGGAACCATCGCCCATCACAGCCTCCCGGTAACCTCTATCCTGCTGGTCCACCATCCCCCGGCCCAGGATACCATAGACTTCTATCTCTTGATTAACAGCCCCTTCAAATTCAGGCGGGTTAATCCAGGCATTGTTGAAATCTCCCCTCATCCCGTTATCGTAGGTGATGTTTACATTAAGGCTATCCCAGGCGTTGATAGAGTTCTGTCTGGGAAAAGAAGATAAAGGTCGCCTGGTCCGCTCAGCCACCACCTTGACATACTTATCCCAGTTGACTAAAAGGTTCTTCTCTCCGGTGGCAAAAAGACTTCTGGGGAAAACCTTCAGGTAATGAGCCACCACATCAAGCCAGTGAGAACCAACATAGGCGAAAGGGTGGGAATGCTCCACCCACTGAAAAATTTCCGTGGAAACGGTCAGTGGTTCTTCTAAGACCGCGCGAATCCGATAAATTTTTTCGTACTTCGTCAGGCAGTTAGTCATCAGGTCCCTGACGGCCGGGTCATACCTTTTGTGCATGTCCACTGCCACCACCAGGTCTTTTTTCCTTGCCTTTTCAATAATGGCGTCGGCTTCAACCGTCTTCAAACAGAGCGGTTTCTCGGTAATAACATGGGCGCCATGCTCCAGCGCCGATATAATTGCCGGCGTATGAAGATGGTCCGGAGTGGCCACGAAGACAACATCGGGTTTTTCTTTCTCCAGTATTTCCTCGTGGACCAAATCACCGTAATAAGGTTTCACCTGACAGCCGGGTAATTCCCTCCGGAAAAAGTCGGCTACCTTTCTGGCAGTGCCCCTGCTCTGGCTCCTGGTGCCGACAGCCACCACTTCCACGTCGACATCAGCCACCCTGGGCGCCCAGTGGGACATGCCAATGGAAGTTAAGGCTGCGGCCAGCCCACCCCGGGAAAAGTCAACAAAAGACTGACCGATGACATCTTCAAAAAACATTCCGCCACCCAGGATGGCCACCCGCAGTTTCTTATCCATGGAACTCCTTTTGTTAACTTCCGGTCTGCTTCATCCTCTAAAGTTCTGCTTAATTTCAGGAGAGATTTTCCTTAATTAGCATAGCCCCAAAAGAATTCTGCGGTCAATTCAATTCGCTTGCCGTTACCAGTTGCCCATTTGCCACTCTCAACAAAAACAGCCATAATTAAACACAGTTAGGTAAAATGATATTTTGTTCGGTTTCTTAAGGAGGTACGGTGAAAAGCGATATAAGGGTGGTGGAGGCCAGAGTCAGTTTTTCTGACGAAAAAGCCAGGGTACCACTAAAGTTCGGCAAGGTGGTAATGGAGGCCGCTACTTACGCTGAGGTGGAAGTTACCGTGGAAAATCAAGCAGGCAATACGGCTAAAGGCCACGGTGGCATTTTCCTTTCCCATGTCTGGGCTTTCCCCAATCCAGCCATTTCCCCGGAGGTCAAGGACAGGGCGATGCGAGAGCTGGTGCGTCAGTTTGCCGGCAAACTTACCGAAGTCCGGGAATTTCTCCACCCGGTAAGACTTTTCCTGACGCTGGAAGAGGAACTGAGGTGCCTTTGCCGGCAAACAACGGTCAACTACCGGTTACCGGAAGAATTCCCTTTTCTGGCAGGCCTGGTGTGCGCCTCTCCGGCTGACGCGGCGGTCCATGATGCTTTCGGCCTGGTCAACGATATCTGCACCTACGATGGCTACGGAAAGGAATTTATGCCTGAACTGTCAACTTTTCTCGGGGCTGACTTTCCTGGTCGTTACCTGGCTGATTATCTCAGGCCAGTTTATCAACAGCAGATTCCTGTTTTCCATCTGGTCGGCGGGCTGGACAAACTCCGGGAAAAGGAAGTTACCCCTGAGGACCCCTGTGATGGATTACCCGTTTCCCTGGAAAAATGGATAGAAACAGAAAGACTTTTTTGTCTGAAGGTGAAACTGCGAGGCAATGACCTGGACTGGGATATTTCCAGAACGACAGAGGTTTCCCGGGTGGCCCATGAAGTTTACCGGAGGCTCAACGAGAAGAAAGAAATTTTCCTCTCGGTGGACACCAACGAAGTTTGCGAAAGCCCGGACTATATTGTGGAGATGTTAAGCCGCATCAGGGAAAAGGACAGCCAGACTTACCGGGAGATTTTATATGTGGAACAACCTACCGGCCGCGACCTCACCAGATACAATTTTGATATGACCGCCATCGCCAGGCTGAAACCTGTTCTGGTGGATGAAAGCCTTACCGGAATTCAGGAATTCTACCAGGCAAAAAAATTAGGCTGGTCTGGCCTGGCTTTGAAGACCTGTAAAGGCCACTCCATGGAGCTTCTGCTGGCTGCCCTGGCCAGTCACCACGGGCTACCCTATACCATTCAGGATTTGACCAATCCTAAACTGGCCCTCATCCATTCAGCCGGATTCGCCGCCCGGACCTACCCGATGATGGGTGTGGAAGCTAACGCCCACCAGTTTTTCCCGTTTTCCTCACTGGTTGAGGGAAAAGTTCACCCGGGTATTTTTTCACGGAGAGGGGGCTATTTGCACCTGAACACTCTGGGCCGGACCGGACTGGGCTATCGGACGGAAGAAATAAGAAAGTAACTGAGCCCGGATGGCTAAGGCTCAACCGCTAAAATCACTGTCATGGCCGTCAATAACCACATCAGGGGTATCGCTGGCAACGAAGTCCCCAGAAAGATGGTTATGTCCATCTTTGATGCTGCCCGTTCCACCGTTGATGAGCTTCTGTCAGCCTACCAGACGCGCCTTGCGGGTCTTTCCTTCCACGAAGCCCGACAACGTCTGGAACATTACGGTCCGAACGAACCCTCCCGCCCCAGGCGCCACACCGCTATCTTCCAGTTTCTGGTAAAGTTTCTCAATCCGCTGGTAATTGTTCTAATTATCATCGCCGTAGCTTCGCTTTTCTTCGGAGAAAAAGTCAATGCCCTCATTGTTATTTTGATGGCCCTGTTGAGTGTTATCCTTGCGTTCATTCAGGAATACCGGGCCGGCAGGGAGGCGGAACAATTAAGCGAGATGATCCGCGCCACTGCGACCGTATATCGCCAGGGAAGGATCAGAGATATTAAAATTCGGGAGATCGTCCCGGGCGATATTATCTATCTGGCGGCCGGTGACATGGTACCGGCGGACATTCGCCTTCTTTCCTGCAAGGACCTCTTCGTCAACGAAGCCTCCTTGACCGGAGAGTCCTTTCCCATTGAGAAATCGGCCGAACCGGTTCACCCGCGGAGTGCTGCTCTTTCGGAACTGACTAATTGCGTTTTCATGGGCTCAAGCGTGGTCACCGGAACCGCGACAGGACTGGCCGTTCAGACAGGACTGGCCACCCGTTTCGGGGAGCTTTCCCGAAGGCTGGTCACCGGTCGGGGGGAAACCAGGTTTGACCGCGGGGTCAAAGAATTCACCTGGTTGATGGTCAGGGCAATGAGCGTGATGGTAGTAGTAATTTTTGCCATCAATGTTCTCGGCAGACACCGGATGGTTGATGCTTTCCTGTTTTCCCTGTCTGTGGCCGTAGGCTTGACACCGGAGATGCTCCCGATGATCGTCACCATCAATCTTTCCCGGGGAGCGATTGCCATGGCCAGGAAGAAGGTTATTGTGAAACGGCTCAGCTCCATCCAGACCCTCGGCGCCATGGATATTCTCTGCATGGATAAGACAGGAACACTGACGCTGGACAAGGTCGTCCTGGAACGGTACTGCGATGTCACCGGACAGGAAGATACCAGCGTGCTTCTGCTGGCCTACATCAACAGTTTCTACCAGACAGGCCTGAAGAACCTCCTGGACCAGGCGATTCTGAAGCACAGCCGTCTGCCAGTCCGCAAGTATAGGAAAATAGATGAGTTGCCGTTTGATTTTTCCCGGAAGTTGATGTCGGTCGTGGTGGAACAGGATGGCGAACACCTGCTGGTTACCAAGGGAGCGCCGGAAGAAGTTTTCAAACGGTGCACCCATTACGAACTGGATAGTGAAATTGAACCCATGGAGCCATTGCTCATCGCGGACCTGCAGGCTGAGTACCGAGCTCTCAGCAGCCAGGGCTTCCGGGTTCTGGCCGTAGCCTACCGAAAACTTCAAAAAATAAAGATGTCCTACTCGCGGGAAGATGAACGCGACCTTATTCTTAAAGGTTATCTCGCCTTTCTGGACCCACCCAAAAAGACTGCGCGGCGGGCGATTGAACTTCTCCGCGAACTCGGTGTTAACTGCAAGGTTCTGACCGGCGATAACGAACTGGTTACCCGGAAAATTTGCCGGGATGTTGGTCTGGATGGTCAGGAGCCGGTGCTGGGCGATCGCCTTGACGAACTGACCGACGAGGAACTGCGTTCCATAGTGGAAACAAAGGCAGTCTTTACCCGATTAACGCCCTTTCAAAAGGAACGAATTATCCAGGTGCTGCGGCAGAATGGACACACGGTTGGTTTTCTCGGTGACGGAATCAACGACGCGCCGGCGCTACACAGGTCGGACGTGGGAATTTCCGTTGACAACGCGGTGGACATCGCCAAGGAATCTGCAGATATCATCCTTCTGGAAAAGAGCCTCCTCGTGCTGGAACATGGCGTAACCGAGGGACGGAAAATCTTCGGCAACATCATCAAGTACATCAAAATGGGCTCCAGTTCCAATTTCGGGAACATGTTCAGCATGACCGGCGCAAGTCTCTTCCTTCCCTTTCTGCCAATGACGCCGGTTCAAATTCTCCTCAACAACTTTCTTTACGATGTCTCCCAGGTAGCCATCCCCACAGATGCGGTGGATGAAGAATACCTGAGGAAACCCAGACCCTGGAATGTCCAGGCCATCCGGCGGTTCATGGTTACCATCGGGCCGATAAGTTCCATCTTTGACTTTCTGACCTTCGGAATTCTGCTTTTCGTCTTCCACGCTGACCCCTCCCTTTTCCACACGGGATGGTTTCTGGAATCGCTGTGCACCCAGACCCTGGTGATTCACGTCATTCGCACCTCACGAATTCCCTTTCTGGAGAGCCGTCCCAGCCGGCCGCTTCTGGTGACCTCCTTTTTAATCGTGGCGACCGGTCTGGTCCTCCCCTTCACCTTTATGGCCAAACCGCTCGGTTTCGTGCCTCCTCCCGGCGCTTACTTTGCGATGCTGTGCGGTATCCTCATGGCCTATCTCCTGCTGGTCCATGGGGTCAAAACCTGGTTCGTGCGAAGGTACGGCCTGGATTGACCTGACGCCGCGGCAGTCACACGGTCAGAAAATCAAGGTGTCAGGGCCGGCGGCAGAAGTTAACAGGGAACTTCCGGCAGGTAACGCCGGTAAGCAGTCACAACCAAAGACTAACAACCGGCAGGAGAGGATTGCCTGCTTTCCTGAGCAAACCAGCCCCTGGTCCGCAAACAGATTCTGACCAGCCAGAGCATGACCGGAACTTCAATCAGCACGCCCACCACCGTAGCCAGCGCCGCGCCTGAAGACAACCCGAAGAGCATCGTCGCCGTGGCGATGGCCACTTCAAAATGGTTGCTGGCGCCGATCATCGCTGCCGGTGCGGCATCCTGGTAGGATAACTTCAGCAATTTAGCCCACCAGTAGCCCAGCCAAAAAATAAGATTGGTCTGGATGAAAAGCGGGATGGCAATCCAGAGAATCGTCAGAGGATTGGCGATAATGACCTCGCCTTTGAAACTGAACAGGAGCACCAACGTGGTAAGCAGAGCGATAATCGTGATGGGGGTAAGGACATGCAGAAACTTCTGCGTGAACCAGGCCACACCCTTGGCCCTGATAATCCACCGCCGCGAGAGATACCCGGCTATTAGGGGCAGGGCAACATAAATGGAAATGGACAGCACCAGCGCCTGCCAGGGAACCGGAAGCCGGCCCACACCCAGCAGAAACCCGCCCAGCGGACCGTACAGCAAAAGCATCGTCAGAGAGTTGATGGCCACCATCACCAGCGTTAGGCCGTCATTGCCTCGCGCCAGATAACCCCAGACCAGCACCATGGCCGTGCACGGCGCAATCCCTAACAGAATGCAACCGGCGAAGTAACTGCGCCACAGGGGCACCTGAAGCATCTTGACACCCTCGTGCAAAACCACCTTACCTGCACCATGCACCGCTCCGACAGGCAGGTTGAGACCGAACGGCATCTTGACCAGGTCCATTGCTTCTGAACCAAGCAGTCCCCGGAACAGGAACCCCAGAAACAACAGAGCGATGCCGTACATGGTGAATGGTTTAATGGCCCAGTTGACAAACAGCGTTAGCAACACCGGCTTCCCGCTTTTTCCGGCCTTCACCACTTCGGCAAAGTCAATCTTCACCATAATGGGATACATCATAAAAAAGAGACAGATGGCGATGGGGATGGAAACCACCGGTGCGCCATTGACAGAGATGGCCAGGCTATCCAGATACCTGGCCACCTGCGGAGCCACCCTGCCTAACAGAATTCCCGCCCCAATACAGAACACCACCCAGATGGTCAGGTATCGTTCGAAAATGCTGGTTAACCTTCGCTCCCCGTTGGACTCCTTTTTTCCAGGCATATTCATTCTTCCCCCTTTTGTTTGCTTTTTGTCACCGGGCAATATAAACAAGGTAAAGTCCGCCCAGCAAAACGAGAACACCGCATATCTTCCTGAGGATAACGGCTCCCCTGGAGTTCTCGTTCCAGTTCAGGTAATGCTGGACAACTTCCGTAAACGTTCCAGCCAGCACCAGTACCGTGCAATGGCCGACGCCGTACACCAGAAGAAGCAAGATTCCATAAGGAAGGTTAGTGGCGGCCAGTCTGAAGGTAACTGCCAGCATCGGCGCCATATACGCGAAGGTACACGGACCCAGGGCCAGACCAAAGACCAGACCCAGAAGGAAGCCGGCCAGCAATCCTTTCTGTTTCAGCGGGACACGCCCAGGACCGGACCAGGGCGCAGGAACAATATCCAGCAGGTGAAGCCCAACCAGAAAAAAGATAACGGCCACCGCATAGTTTCCCCAGCGTCCGATGTTGCCCATCATCCGGCCGGCGGTTGCCGTCAGTGCCCCGATCAAGGTAATAGTGACAAGAATGCCGACTCCGAACAGCAAGGAAATCAGGAAGGCGCGGCGGGTGGAAATACGACCCTGCTCGTCAATGAAACCGACAATCAGCGGGATGCTGGCCAGGTGACAGGGGCTGAGGATAATGCTGAGGACACCCCAGAGAAAAGAGCCGGCCAGAGCGACCACCGGAGTCGCTTCCACGGCCCTGGTCAGGACTGTTAAAAGGTGGGCCATTTATTTCATCCCCAGTTGGTTCAATCTTTTTTCAATCTCCTCCCGGGACATAAAACCTGTGTGGCGGAAAACTTCCTGGCCATTTTTGTCAAAGAAAATCTGCACCGGAATTGACTGAATACCATACCGGGCGCTTAAGACCTGTTCTTTCCGAACATGGACAAAAACCACATTGAGTTTACCTTTGTATTCCTCGCTGATACTTTTCAGAATTGGCGCCATCATATCGCAGGGGACGCAGCCGTCAGCGCCAAAATCAACCAGAGTGGGCAAGCCACTGGCTCTGGCTTTGTCCACCGGATTATCCCTGGCCAGCACAGCCTGTTTTTCTGTCCAGGCGCGGTTGACTTCAGGGCTCAATATCCGGCCGAGATTGCCAATGAGTTGCTCTCCGGCTTTCTTTCTCTTTTCCTGGGTAAGAAAGCCCAGCAGATCAGTCTTAACCTGGTCAAAGGTGGCGCCACCCATCATCGTTTTATTTTCTTCAAAGAACTGTCTGGCTTCGGTTTCAGTGGCGGTTAACCCTTTTAGAGACTGCTGGAAATAAAGATTTACCAGCTCACGGTTATCCTTGCCCGCAACACCATTGTCCCCAAACTGTTTCCTGGCCGCCTGGACCAGCAATGTTTCTACGACGACCTGTTCCAGAAGGAAGAAAGCATTCTTCTCCAGTTGCTTCCGGATCTCGGCAGGATAGTTGGCCATTCTTGCTTTGAGTTCCTGCTCACTCACCTGAAAAGTACCTGACTTAAGAAGAACGCCATCGGGCATTTCCACCACCCGCGCATACTTCAAACATCCTGATGCTAGGCCCGGATAAAGTTCTTCTACGCTGCCGCTCCTGTTTTCTGCTACCGAGATAATCACTCCGGAGAGACAAAACGCCAGAAGAAAAAATCGCCTCTTCAATTTCATTTATCCCCCAAGGTCAACACCTAATCTCTTCCACGTCTCCAAAATGTCCTCTCTGGACATGAAACCTTCGTGACGGAAAACCTCCTTTCCGTCGCGGTCAAAGAAAATCTGAGTGGGAATGACCCGGATACCGTAGCGCTCTCCAGCCTGCCGGTCCTCCCAGACATCAATAATTTCCACTTCCATCTTCCCGCGGAATTCACGCTTGAGTTCTTCCAGTATGGGAGCCATCATCTTGCAGGGGACACACTGACCGGCTCCTAAATCCACCAGCCTGGGCAGTCTCTTTTCCGCGGTAGCCCGGTTGTCTTTCCCCGGCTCAGAGACAGTCGCTTCCGGCGCCGGCTCACTGAGTTCTTTTTCCGGCAGGAGAGCGCCTGTTTCCAGCGGTTCCTGAACGCGTCTGGCCTTCACGACCAGAAGAATGAGCACCACGACTGCCAGAACAACAACAGGTAACAACCTGTTTCGTACCCACTTCTTTTCCGCCATTGGCCGCCTCCTTTTCCTTCTTTACAACCTGACACAAGCAGGAGATATTCTTACCACTAACCGGTGTCTCTCCTTTAAGGAAACCGGCGTCCTTCAAATTCACCACTACCGGTTGAAAACCAGCGTGAATCAACGTTTTAGAAGCGCACGCGGCCGGACATCCGTCCAGGGCGACAATTTCACTGGCCATCTTTGTTGTCTCCAGAAACACAGGCAGGTGAGCCGCCACCCCGGCCAGGCAATATATCCGGCCCCAGCCTTCCCTGGTCAGGGCCCTGGCCGCTTTATCTGTCAGTTCGCCCACATCAGAGCCTCCGGCACAGGGGAAAAGCAACCTTACTCTTCCCGCAGAACAACATTTCTCAGCCATTTCTCCCTCCTTTTATTCTTCGTTTCTGAAATACATTACGCTTTATTCACCTGTTTATCCTCCATAACTGCCCCCAGCCTATCGTTTCGCCGGAACCAGCAAAACAGGAGCCGGTGAAAGCCGTGCCATGGCGTGGCTCACGCTGCCAAGGAATACTTCCTGGATAAAGCCACGGCCCTGACTTCCCATTAAAACCATCTGAACATCTCTTTCCCGGATCAGCCGCAACAACTCCTGAATCGGTACTCCGAAAGGAATCTCAATCTCAATGCGGGCCTTCCCTTCTCCGGTCAGTTCCTGCTTCATCTTTTCCAGACGGCCACGGTCAATTTCGTTGAACTCGTTCAGACGAGGCAAAAGGTGCGGGTCCAGCCGGTTTTTGTCCTGAACGTGGACAAGGGTAACCTGCTTAACTCCATGAGAAACCATCTCTTTCAGGTAGGTGAAGGCGTAATCCGCGTTCCGGGAAAAATCCGTGGGAAAAAGGATGTGTTCCTGGAAATGACAACGCTGGCTCTCAATACGGACCTGGCCTGTTTCCCTGCTCAGAGACAGACGGATAATCAACACCGGCCGGACCGCGTGCTGAATAATTTCGCTGGCTGCCCCGCCTAAAAGGACATCGCCGGCCAGGGTATGCCCGTGGGAACCAACAATAATCAACGAACAATTGCGCTCCACCGCCAGCCGGTTCACCATTTTGTAGGGAAAGCCCGGAACAACCTCCACACTGGTCACCAATCCCTGCTCCTCCAGGATACGTTTCTGGTCCTGGAGATTCTCTACCAGCAAATCTCTGGCCTGGGCCATACCCAGGGACATCCCTTCCAGCACACCCACACACTGCACCAGGAGGCATTCTTTCACTCCGAAAACCTTTAAGCCGCCGACACACTGGGTAACAACAAAGGAAGCAGGCGATAAGTCTGTCGCCACCAGGACTCGCGTCAACATGGTCCCTCCCTGTTTAGCAATCCATGCCTCCAGTTTTTCTTTCAGGGCATCGCGTATCTGTCCGGTTTTGGCCAGACGCTGCGCCCACGTGCCTTCCAGACCAGCCGGGTCCGGAAAACTCCAGTGAATTGTTTCCTGGACGCCAGGAATTACCGGGCAGGCAGAACCTTCATCACACAGGGTTATTACCGTGTCAAAGGTTCTCCCTTGATTCAGAATCTCCTTGATGCTTTTGGTTTTGTTCTGGGAAATATCCAGACCGACTTGCCGCATCGCTTCCACCGCCAGAGGGTTCAGCGTTCCCGGCTCCAGTCCGGCGCTGGCCACCTCAAACCTGTCTCCGGCCAGATGGTTTAACAACGCTTCGGCCATCTGGCTGCGCGCACTGTTGTGAACGCAGACAAATAGCACCCGCTTTTTGGCTGATGACTTGGTCATCTCGCTCCTTCTACCGCTTTCCGCTAAACCAGTCAGGAAAGACTACTTCAACATCTGTTTGATTTCTTCCACAGTAGGAACTTTCCCGGATACTTTCACCTCGCCATCCACGGCCAGGGCCGGCGTCATCATTACCCCGAAATTCATGATGTCGTTGATGTTGGTCACCTTGACCAGTTCATATTCCAGACCAAGTTCTCTGGCCGCTATCTCCGCATTCTCTGATAACTTCTTGCATTTAGGACATCCTGTCCCCAGAATCTGTATCTTTTTCATTCTGCACCTCCTCAGTTTTTCTGGTTCTGTTAAAATTCTGAGTTGTTTTTTTAGTCTTTTTTTGTGGCTCAATGGTTCTGCAATTCTTTATCTCCCTCCCCTTCCTCCCACACTGTCAAAAAAGGAAGGGAATAACTGGCGAACGATTTGCGAAGGCACAGTTACAAGACAAGACGAAAAGCGGCAGCGCTCGGTAAGCGGACCGGATAAGTCCATCCGGGACGCAATACCTTACTCGGCGGTGTCTGAGCTCGCCAGATGGCGAATGAGTTCGCCGAGCTACCGATTTCGGCGTAGTCCTTGTCTGTGCCGGAGCACTTTGAGTGAGCCAGTTTGTTCCCTTTCTTTTCATTCCTCTTTTATTCCTTTTTTGGTTCTGCCTGTCCTTGTCTCTCTCCGCTTCCTCCCCATTGTCAAAAAAGGAAGGGGACAGCTGGCGAACGAATGGCGAAGGCACAGATACAAGACAAGACGAAAAGCGGCAGCGTTCGGTAAGCGGCCCGGACAATTCCATCCGGGACGCAATACCTTACTCGGCGGTGTTTGAGCTCGCCAGATGGCGAGCGAGTTCGCCGAGCAACCGATTTCGGCGTAGTCCTTGTCTGTGCCGAAGCACCTTCCAGTGAGCCAGTTTGTTCCCTTTCTTTTCATTCCTCTTTCTTCCATTTTTTGACACTACCCCTTATGTTATCATAGTGGAAACCTGCCGGGAAAGAAAAATGACTGTTGAACCTGACTATTTCCGGGCCACAAGGGTCTGCGACCTTGACCATCCCCGGATTGGCCTCTTAAGCCAGCAACTGGTGGCTTCCTGCTCCACGGAGCGAGAAAAGGCTGTGGCTATCTTCAATTTTGTCCGGGAGAAAATCCTTTACCGGTTTGACTATCCAGGCACTCTGGCCTCCACCACCCTGGTCAGAAGGAAAGGCAACTGCTTTAACAAGGCCAATCTCCAGATTGCCCTGTTAAGGCGTGCCGGCATACCTGCAGCCTACGGCGTCTGCCTTATTCACCGGGAAGTCTTCCAGCCTCTGCTGCCAGAAGATATCTACCAGCTGGTCAGCGAACCCACTGTGCACGTCTACGCCTGCTGCTACTTAAAAAACTCCTGGGTCGCAGCTGACGCCACTATTGACCGGCAGACCTACGAAAATTTTTACCTCAATCAGCCTGGCTGGTTCTACGCTGACTGGGATGGCACCACCGACTACCTGTTAGCTGAGGCTCACCTGGTGGCCAAACAGGGCCTTTATGCCAACATTGACCTTTTCCTGATGCAGCCCCCGCGTTTCTGGACCGACCAGTTGCTTGAGCGTGCCAACCAGCACCTGGAGAAACTGCTCCAGAACCCCTGATCGCCATCTCTTTTGGTCTGACGGAACTATTGCCCCTTGATGGTTCCGAAAGATGGGTGCTTTTTTCTGAAAACACCCGGTCTGTTCTTATCTGGCTGGAAGGAAAATGGTCAATTTAGATTCAGAATTTCCTTTAAGAGAAGTATTACATCAAAAATATCAACCACGCCATCTCGGTTAATATCCCCGAGCAGAAGGTCAGGTTCGTCAAACCCTAATACGACCCTGACACAGATCACCAAATCCGCGATGTCCAGACTTCCGTCTTCGTTTAAGTCACCCCTTTGTGCGGGGATTTTCCAGAATGTGCCATATACCTTGCTGTAATCCTGATTCCAGAAAACGAGAAAGTTATTGTTGGCATTACCTGGCACCACCGCGGGCTTTTGTTTAAAACCGGCATAGTTGGTTATCAAAAGGTCGCTTTCAAACGCGGGACCTTCTGCTGTTATCTTCTGAGCGTAAATGTATGAGTTACCGTAAGTCTGCTGCCCCTGGCTGTCCGCGTAGTCGTGCCAGAAAGCCCATTCTGTCCCATCTTTGGCCACCGCGACATCTATAATATCTCCCTCTTGCAAACTGGTTCGGGACACATAAAAGGCACTGCTTGACACGGTACCGTCTCCGTTCAGATAATTTGCCCTAACCCGGTATGAATTGATAATAGAATAACCCAGCAGATACTTGCCAGTAGTTGAGTTATAGATTAAAGAAGGACAATCCAGACCATTGCTGTTAGGCGAGGTTGCCACTGTCTGCTCTGTCCCGAGTGAGCCGTCATTTTCCACCGTTCTTCCTTTCATATTCTTTTGCCTGTAAGAATAAACCGCCAGGAAATTATCAGAATCCGGATTGTACGCGACTGCGCCACTGTATCCGTACTCGCTATATTGGCCAATCTGGAAAAGAGGAACAACTGTATTTCCGTCCTTGTCCAGTATAATTCCCTTCCAGGCTCCGCCGTAAACATATTCGCACGCCATTACCAAATAACTTCCGGATTGGGTATTGACTGCGGCCGCCGGAAACCAGTAGTTGGCGTCAACAATAATAAATTCCTGGCCCACCTCCCGGGTTGCACCGTCAATAAAAACCCCGCGCAGTTTGGAGTCGGCAGAAAAAACCACCAGGTACTTCTGATTGACTGGATTGTAAACAACCTCTGGCTGGCGAGGTATCCAGCCTGCGGAGTAAATAAGAAATTTGCTTCCTATCACTTCTCCGTTGTCATTCAAAAAACAGCCCCAGAGTTTGTTGCTTTTCCTGGTAACTACGAGGTAACTGCTGCCCTTTGCCACCTGCGGCTGGTCATTCCACTCTGTTTCCAGTCCTGTCTCAATCTGGATAAACATCTGGAGGTCTTTTTCAATCACAGTAGCACCATCTGTGACGGAAACGGAAAAATAAAAGGCACCGGTTTCCTGGGGAGTGCCGGAAACAATGCCGGTTGCCACATCAAAATCAAGGCCTGAGGGAAGACGGCCCGAAGTAATCTGCCATTGATACCGGTTGCCATTCCCGCCAGTGGCAGCAATGCGGTACTGGTAAGGCTGGCCAAAGGTCCCGTTGGTTAAGGCGTTCACGGAAACAGCCAAAGGAGAAGAAGCATCCAGTGTTCCATTGTTGAACAGCTTCTGTGCATAGATATTTCCACCTGACGACCAGACAAAGATTATTCCATCTCCGTCCTCAACCATCTGGTAGTCATTGCCAACCGCCTGATTGAAAACCTGCACCCCGCCCACCGTCCACCAGCCCACCCCGTTTATGTCAATCTTTTGCACCATTATGCCATTACTAACCAGCCAGGAAACCAGAAAATTACCGTCTGAAGTGTTGATGATTCTGGGAGTGTTGCTGTCTGTGTTGCTTACCAGCATTCCATTATCCCCCCATTGGACATTGCCGCTGGCATCCACCCGCTGTGCGTATATCCGGTAACCGCTTCGGCCATCCCGCCAGACTACTATCGCACCACCCTGCCCGTCAGAAACAGCCTGAAGCTGCTCCTGCCCCCCGGAAGCGGTGCAAATCCCGACTCCGCCGTCCTGCCACATAACACTGCCCGCAGAACTGACCCTCTGGGCAAAGATGTCGCTGGTATTTTCCCCGTTGCGGTTGTCAGTCCAGAAACATATCACGCCTCCGGCTCCGTCTGGCGCCGCGTCATACGTTGCCACTACTTGATTGAGAATATTATTGGGCAAAGAAACCCTTACCCCTTCGCGGTCCCAGACCTTGGCTTCGGCCAATCTCTGAACTCTTAGAGACCTCCAGCCCGGATAAGGACCGTCCCGGGCATCCAGCCAGGCAATGACCGCTTCACCCACGCCCGTACTTATCACTTTGGAAGTATCGGCAATTGAACCTTCGCCATCGCCTCCGCCCATGCAAGAGATAGACCCGTAATCAACCACGCGTTCTCCCTGAGTATTCAGCCGAGCCGCCTTCAACCGGTTATACCACAGCCGGAATCCGGCGTACGTCCAGGAAGAAAAGATACCTCCTGCTCCATCCTGACATATGGATTCATTAGCGCCGCTGTCTCCTTCCTGCACAAGTACACCACCCAGCCCCCAGAGCAGGTTTCCTTCTCCGTCAATCCGATTAGCCCGAACATTATCGCATTGAATACCTCCGCCGGAAGAGTCAGTCCAGGTAAAGAAAGCGCCCCCGCTTCCGTCGGATGCTGCTTTCACCCCCTGCTGTCGTTCAAACGTCACATTTTCCCATCCTCGCACAAGGACCAGGCCATTATCCTGCCAAAGGCACTCACCTGAAGAACTTAATTTCTGTCCATAGATATCCCGGAATTTCCAGGAGGCCCCGGGCACAGTTCCCCGGCGTTCGTCCACCCAGAAAATCAGACAATATCCGTTTGGTGTCCGGACAATCTGCGGCTGAAATTGGTTTTCCGGCGCCTCGCAAATTGCCACCGGTGAAGAGATTTGATTAGACCAGGCAAAGACCGGATGCGGGACTGAAACCAGCAGCAAGAAAAGAACCAGGAAAGTTTTCCTGAAAGTCATTTTCCCTCCTTATTTTTCAGGGTCTGGCTTAATTTTTTTACCCTATATTTTTTTTCGTGTCAATTTCGCTGCGGGTTTAACCTGATTTCAGTGGCTCTGCAAAAAAGCAAAGTTTTTAGTTAAAGCATCCGGGCTATGGGCCTCAGTTGTGTGATAGTAACCTGGTCGCACCATCCCTGCGGAAACAATCACGGACTAAATTAGCGGCGACTCTAACGGGTAACATTGATATCTTTGCAGGGCTGTTATTGTCAGGGCAGGGTGTCACACGGTTTTCAAAATCTTAAACTGCCGGAAGGTATTACTGGACAGCACCGGCAAACGGGTAGAAATTCAGGGCTGTCTCAAACATGGTGACGATATTTTCCGGCGGGGTGCCGGCCTGAATACTGTGAGAGGGGCCAAAGATATACCCACCCCCTTTGCCCAGCACGGTAATCAGCCTTTCCACCTCCTGCCGGACCTCCTCGGAAGAACCAAAGGGCAGCGTCTTCTGGACACTCACGCCTCCCTGAAAGGAAAGTCGCTGGCCAAACCGTGTTTTAAGTTCTACCGGATCCATGCCCCGCGCATCCAACTGCAAACTCTGAAGAACATCCATACCTATCTCCATCAATTCTGGCACCAGTTCTATTACTGCGCCGTCAGAATGATATATTACCCGCGCTCCGTAGTGGTGAATTACATTATTCAGCCGGAGATGGTGCGGCCTGATGTACCTGGCCCAGAGCGAAGGCGAGACCAAAAGTCCCTGCTGGCCGGCCAGGTCGTCAGCGGTAAAAGCCAGGTCAATCCTTCCGCGACCGGCTTCAAGTATCGCTTGAAAGTGCGCCACCATAAAATCCGCCACCCTGCTCAGTAAGTAGTCAGCCAGTTCTGGATTGACCATGAAGTCAAGCAGTAGTTGCTGGAAACCGCGGAGGTACCAGGCCGTTTCAAAGATATTGCCGTTGGCGATCATCACTGCCCAGTTACCTGTCCTGTCCAGAGCCGCCAGTTGCTCGCCAATGACCTGGTAATCAAAAAACTCTTTCCGGGGCCACGGGTAGTTCTGTAACTGGTCAATGGTTTGAAATTCTTTCAGTGGATGGCAAACGATTTCTTCATAACTATCCAGGCTGTTAGCAACCGGCTGACGAACCACTCCCCAGATGTCAGTGCCTTCCGGTAAAGACGGACCGCGGTAAGCCGGAGACACCATCCTGATATCCAGGAAACTTTTCAGATACTCTTCCACACCGATCCCGCGTGTCTGCTGCAGGTACTTCGCCAGGGCCTGCCGGGCCGGGGGATTAATCCCGGCGCAAACCATAGCCATGGGAATACGGTCTGTCTCCTGGTGCGCCAGTGCCAGATTTACTCTCTCCCGCGCAGAAAGCTTTTCCCGCTTCATCGTTTCGCCTGTTCCAGGCTACCGAGGGCAAGACTTGCTGCCTGCTGAGATTCTTACCAGCGGAAAGCCAGCTCGTGGGCAAGGTCCAGGTAGAGTTTGACTGCCTGCGGCGGTACATTATAGGGAATGTGGTTGCCAATGCACATCATGTAACCGCGGCACATCCGGCCAGTCTCCACCATTTTTTCCACCATATTCCTGATCTCTTCCGGCCGGTTACGCATCAGCACCCGGTTGTCCCCTTCTCCGGCTAAGAAACAGTCTCTGTATTTTCTGGCAATGTTTTTGTAGTTGGTGTAAGGCTCGCTGATCACCCCCAGCGCGCCGCAGGCCATAATGTCATCCACGAAAACGTCCAGGCAGCCATCAGACATAAAAATAACGTGTTTGCCGGCAGCCTTCACGATGGACCAGAATTCTTCATACCTGGGAAAAATGTGCCGGCGCATCCACTTCGGGTGGCAGACCGGACCGCTGGAGATAACGATATCGTCGTGGCAGACGACAAAGTTAACCGGCAGCCGGGCAAAGGCCCGGAAGACCCGACGGTTGATTTCTGCAAATTCTTCCAGAATCCGCTCAAATTCTGGCTCAAGACAGATGGAGAGAAAATTCTCGTAGCCAAAGACCAGCAGCGGCCACATAAAAAGGGTGTTGTAAAAACCAACCATGGTGGCGGAACCTTCCGGCGCTTTCTCGCCCCATTCAGCAGGATAGTTCTGGCGAAAACGCTGGTAGATAACCTCTTCACTCCGGTAATCGCCATCCACCACTACATTCCAGCCGGTGAAATCTCCCTGTTCTAACGGACTGAAGCGCAGCATCTCCTCCTGGCTGGAAAACCGCTGGCTGGCGATTTCCTGCTGCCAGTAGTCCCGGTAAGCATTTCCCCAGAAGCCTTTCCCTTTATCCTTCTGGGTCTCCGGCCTGGGCAGTGGCTGGTCGGTGGCCGGTGCTGGAAGGTAAAGATACGGGTAAAGCTGGTTCAATTTTTCTATGCAGGTTTTCGGGCGCTGGTAGTAGTTTATTCCGGTAATGTAGGTAGCCGCATCCGGATTGGACCAGTGTTCCCAGTGAATGATGTGGGCTGGTCCCCGGCCCAAAAAAGTTTCGTATCTGGGGTCTTCTTCCTGTTTCTCGCTCATCGTCTCTCCTCCGGTTTTACTTCCGCATACCGTAACAGCAGGCTTTTAGAAACCGCCGGTATCGCCACTTTCAAGCGGGCTAAATTTTTCCCCTGCACCCGTTTGCGTGGCTTCTCCCGGTAATCAGGGCTTAAACTTACCTCATAGTCCTTCCCGGGGTCAATCCCCTTCAACCGCACTTCTGCCTGCGGGAAGGGGCTTTCGTGCCGGCGGAAAAACATGGCTATCCCGGCGTGAAGGTCCTGACGGTGAAACTGCCAGCCGCACCAGTCGTGAAAGGCCGCACTCAGCGGCATCAGCAGATAAAAATCACCGGTAAAATACGGCCTGAGACTTTTCCATTCAAGGACAGCCGCTTTTAAGGTTTCCACCGGGAAATCCCGGTCAAAGATTACTTTTCCGGAAGAGAGGGCTTCCTGCCAGGTTAAAGTTTTCTTCTGGAGAAGGACTTTCTCTTCAAGATGGTAACCCAGGGTAAATCCACCCATCATAGCGCTTCTCATCCCGTAAGGAGAAAGTGTCCAGCAGCCTCCGCCGAAAAGGGGCACCCAGCGCGCCAGGCCTGCCTTCAGACACTGCGAACCCACGAAGATTCCCGGACCGGTGGAAAGCCCGCCAATGTCCAGGAAGTCGCTGGGCCACAGCGGCAGGGAACGGGAGAGTGTTTCCAGGTCAATTCTTCTGCCCCCGCTGGAGCAATTATCAATCAGCAGATGCGGGAATTCTTCCCGCAGGCTGTCCCACAACCGGTAAAGTCCTTCTATGTACCTGATTTCTGTGATACCCTGACGGTTGGCGGCATCAGCCGCCTGCCAGTAGGGCAGCGGATTGATGTTAAAATCATGCCGGTAAATGTCAAGGCCTACCCTGGAAATGTGTCTGGAGATAATCTTCCGGATAAAGGCCAGGGCTTCTCTCTCTCCCAGGTTCAGCAGAAAATTGTCCGGGTCATCCTTCCGGCTCAGCAAAAACTGCGGATGCTGTCGGTGAAGAAGTGAGTTTTTCCTGACCCTCTCCGGCTCAAACCAGAGAAGAAACTTCATCCCTTTCCTGTGAGTCAGGTCAGCAATCGGTTTCAGGCCGCGGGGAAACTTCTGCCGGTTGACCTGCCAGGAACCGACCTCCTGCCACCACTGGCCGCTTCCGCCGTACCAGCAAGCGTCAATCCAGTGAGTGTCCAGACCGGCCCGGGAGGCATTCTCCAGCGCCGCCAGTTCCAGGGATTCTCTGGCCTTCCCGGTGAGATAAAAATACCACTGAAGACAGCAGGCAGCCGGAGGCATCACTATTCTCTTGCCTGTACGGGGAAGGTAGTAGCGCAGGAGAATCTGCCGCAACAAATTGTTTCCGGTCTCCGGCTCGTGGCCATCCCAGGGAAGTAAAAGGAAACGGGGCTGCCTGATTTTCTCCCCGGGATAAAGGAAGAAGCGGGTGGTCTCCATTCCAGCGGTAATCCTCAGTGAAGACTCTGAACGGACAAGTTGCACCTTCCACTGGCCGGACCAGCCTACCCCCAGGATAAAGCCACCGGTGCTTCTCTGAACATTGAGAAAGGGAAGCACCCCGTTGGAAGAGCGGCCACCATCCGGTTTCAAGACCAGAGAAGAATTGACCGGCAAGTTCGCCTGCCGTGGAAGAAAATCGTCCATCTCACACTGGCTACCCCGGGCATAATGGACAATAATTTTTTCTCCTTTCTCAACCGGAAAGAATAGGTCCAGCGGCCGGATGTCTTCAATTAAAGGTGTTCGGGTCTGGCCAGCGTTTTCCACCTCCAGCAGCCGGTCAAGACTGCCGGGAAAATCCGTAAAGGTCCGGCTGGTGAAAATCAGTTTCAATCCGCTGGCCGGGTGAGTGAAGATTTGCTTGAAAACGACACTGGCAGTTGTCTCTTCTCGCCAGAGACGCCGCTTCAGAAAGGGCGCCAGGTGTTGGTAAGGCTTTCCACCCAGGGTAAAAGAAAGGGAAGGGTTTTCAACTTCTGCTTTTATCCAGCTGTCCTGTTTTTTTTGTTCCATTGGCTGGACGATTTTTCCTTACTATTTTACTCCTGGCCTGCTCCTAATTCTTGCAGGAGAATATCTCCTAACTCCGGATGGTCAATGAAAATGGTAAAGGGGCAGAGGCTCAAACAGCGGGAACCAGCCTGCCGGACAGCCCGCAGTTCCTGCTGGAACCTTTCCACAGGTTTGCTGATACCTGGCCGGTCAAGGTAGATGCCCACAAAGGGAATACCTCGGGGTCGACCGTAATAATCCTTATCCCGTTGGACCACTACCCTGGTGTACTGGCTCACCTTCTCCAGGGGCCAGAAAGGCTCAAAGTACCAGGCCACGGTCTGGCAGCAGTAATCAACCTTCAGCCGGTTGCCATAAAGTGGGTTAGGGATAAAGGTCGGATAGATGTGGGTGACGAATTTCAAGGAGGGATAAAGACTCTGAAGGTAGTCAATCAGGGTATGATAGAAATCAACGAGCGTCTCCAGAGAAAACTGTTCCCGGGCTTTTTCCTCCGGTATTTTTTCTTTCAGGTTTTTCCGGTAATATTCCTGAAACAAACTTTCCGAAACCGGGCAGCGGCAACCGCGGTAGTTCTTGTAGCCGAAATAGTCAAAGGCAATCCCGGTCAAGCCTGGCGATTCTTTCAGCACCTGGAGCAATCTCTCCTGGCACCAGGCCACCACTTCCGGCCGATGGAAACACAGAAATTCGTTGATATCCACATCGTGCTGGGGACTTACCGGTTCGCCACCATGCTGATATGGTGGCCGGCCCGGAGTTTTATCAGCCTTAATCCTGGCGGCTTTCGCTTCCTCTTCCGGGCTGACTTTCTGCCACCACTCCTGGTTTTCCTTCTGACCGATGATGTGAAACCAGTAATAAATTTCTATACCCTGAGCGTTAGCCTTCGGAATGAGTTCATTGAGATAGTTAGCTGGCGCATTAATCATCAGGGCGGTAAACCCGAGTTTTTTTGCGACGGACAAAAGTTTCTCCTGGTCCTTCACGGCTGCTGACCAGCCGCCCCGCCAGATTTTTTCTTTTTTCTCAGGCGGTGCGCCAGCCACAAACTCCATCGTCTGCCACCGGGAAGGGATGTGGCACTCCACAATACCCATCACCGGCCAGGTCCAGTAAACCCTTTCTGTGTAAGGGCCGGTGCGCCACACCCGGCCAAGGTGCGCCTTCCAGATATCCCCGGGCTTTACGGGGAAAGTGCGCAGGAAAGGCTTCAAACTGGACCAGGGGACGGCCAGTTCCACTGACCAGCCTGTATCCTTATCGGTAAAGTCGTTCAGGGTACCCAGGATGTGCACCGCACTCACCACGCCCGGACAGGACCATTCATGATGATAAACCCGGTCAACCGGAGACTGCTGCAGAGAATTTTTTCCGCTGGTGAAGAAACAGTCAAATATGGAATTGAAGGGGTTGACATGGAACTCCACGTAATTGCGGCCGTCAGCGTCCGGGTCCAGGATAACCTTGAGAAAGGTGTCGCTGCCCATAATCTCGGATTCACTCCGGGGAAAAACCAGGGGGGCGCCATAGCGCCTTTTCAAATCCACGGTGGCCCAGACGTTCGGGTCCTGAAAAAAGGCGCCTACATAAAGAAAGTTATCGTCCCACAATAATCTCGGTTCGGAAACAAAAAGCGGTGGCTCTCCAGTCACGATGTCCGCCAGTTTGACCACCGGCGCTTTTTCCCAGTCTGATTCTGTCAGCTGGCCATCAATGGTAATCTTACCCGTAGCCTTCTGACACTGGTAGACAGCCCCTTCCAGCAGAAAGGTTAAACCCACCAGCCCGGTCAGAGAAAAAATCAAGACCGCCCTGGCCAGTTTTTTGCCCTTCATCACCACTCCTTCAGAGAAAAGGCTTTAACTTCTATGTTCTCAAAACTCACCCCTTCTCTTTCCGCAAAGAATAGAAGACAGTTTCCGCGTGTTTCCGGGCAGCGGTTAATCAAACATCTTTTTCCGGCAATCTCCACATCAAACAAATCTCCGGTAAGTAGAATATGAAGAAAGAAAGGTTCCGTCAAGGCCACTTTTTCCAGCCTTTCCTGGCCCAGGCTCATGCTGGAGGTGGCCAGATCAAAAACCAGCGGACAGCCTGAGGCCATCTTCTCCTGACACCTGAGAC
Organism: bacterium; assembly: GCA_029551285.1. Classification (GTDB taxonomy): domain Bacteria; phylum Ratteibacteria; class UBA8468; order B48-G9; family DSTR01; genus JAMWDF01. The sequence goes on from JAKPFT010000085.1 coordinate 28,207, forward strand.
CAAAACCGAAGCGGGCGGCTTTCCCCTGCGGTATCACCTGGCATCGGAAACTGTAATTTTCTGACAGCGGGTGCCAGCAGACTTCCGCCGGTCCTTTTTCCGCGGAGAGCCTGACCGGTCCCTGGCCGGGAAAACCACTCCCGGAGTAAAGCGGGAGCATCTCCGGAACAAATCTTGTGCCCAGCGTGCCATCAGGGTTCTGGACCAACTCCCGGAAAAGAAGCTGGCCGCCCCACTGAAGCTGGCCATCATTTTTGTTGCCAGCCCGCGTACCGACCCAGGCCACGCCCAGACGCCGTCCGGGCCCAAAGGCCGCCGTTTTCATCACCGCTTCCAGCCGGCTGCCCGGGCAATCCACTCCGGGTTTAACCCAGGGACCGAAAGGGTGCCTGGAAAACCGGTACCTGGTGGTCAGATTAAGACCACAAAGCAGGTAGTAATAGCCGTTCCAGAAAAAGTAGTCCGGACACTCCGGAACTATAACTTCCTCCGGGATAAAAAATGGTTCTTCCACCTGCCAGGACCATAAGTCACAACTACTTAACCGCAGCAGACAGCCCTGACCGGAAGAATATGGTTTCTCCAGCATCGCCGTGACCAGCATTTGAAACCGGCCAGGCTCAGATTCAAAGACAAACGGGTCCCGGAAATGGTAGGGAGAAAAACCGGCTGGCGGAGAAAGGAAGGGATTGGGTCTGGCTTTCTCAAAGTGAACGCCGTCAGGGCTGACCGCATGGCTCAGGTGCTGGGTGCGGTCTGTTTTCCTGGTGGCGTAAAAAGCGTGGTAACGACCCTGGTGATAAAAAACTGAGCCGGTGCAGATTGACCCTTCCCAGTCTTCGGTAATGGCCACAGCCAGCGGGTGCTGCTGCCAGTGAACCAGGTCCGTGGTGGAAAGGTGGGCCCACTGATGGCCGCCCAGCCCGGCCCGACTGCTGTGGTGTCCCTGGTCCAGCAGGTAGTAAACATGAAAAATACCCTGGTGGTAAAAGGGCATGGCATCACCGGCAAAGAAATCGCCGGCTGGTTTGAAGTATTGCCGGCGCATTGCTTATTGAGATTTCCTGATTTTCGGTTCTGCCATCGCAGTGAGAAGCGGTTTCACGGCCGAATAAATTTTCTGGAAAATTTCGTACTTTTCCTGATAAATCCTGTGACGCCGCGCGTCCGGGTAAAAAGTCTTTTCTTCCTGGATGAAAAGAGCCGCGGCTTCGGAAAAGGAGCCGTAGAGACCGCAGGCCAGCCCTGCCAGCATGGCACAACCAGCCAGTCCGGCTTCCGTCACCCTGGGCCGGGTAAAGGGAAAACCAAAGATATCCGCATGAATCTGCAGCCAGGCGTCAGAGCTGGCGCCGCCTCCTGAAGCCAGACACTCCTTCACCGGAATACCCAGACGCTTCAGGGAAGCCATCCCTTTCAGAAAATAGAAACTGGTTCCTTCCATAATTGCCTTGAGAATTTCGCCCCGGCTGGTGGTAGTTTTAAGACCGAGGATTACTCCGGCTGTTTCTTTCACATAGACCGGCCACTGGGGTGGTTCAAAATGGGGCAGAACAAAAAGACCGGTAGGCTGCTCTGGTATCTCCTGGTTCAATCTCCGGTAGATGTCTGCTGAGGCGGATTCGGAAGAGGCAAAGGTGTCCCGAAACCAGCGCACCAGCAGGCCAGCCTGATGGTAAAGGAAGGAAACGACCAGACCAGGGACCACATGGTTTTCCATATTCAACTTTTCTGGCAGTAACTTCAGCGGGTCGGCTAAGGGAGAATAAACCGGCGCCAGACACTCGTAGGTGCCCAGACCGCAGACAAGTTTGCCTGGCGCGATAGCCCCGCAGCCAAGAGCGTTCAGACACTGGTCATGGCCGCCGGAGACAAGGAGAAGACCTCCCGGCAAATTCAATTCTTCAGTTAGAGAAGGCGCGATCTTACCCACGACCTTTCCCGCCGGAACTATCCGGGCCAGTTTTTCCCTGTCCAGACCGCTCCAGCTCAGTAAAGGCTCTGACCAGTCCTGCCGGGAAAAATCAAACAGCAGCGTGCGGCTGGCCAGAGAATTGGTCGTGACCGGTTCGGCCCCCAGCAGAAAATTCACTAAATCCGCCCAGAGCAGAAAATAATCCGCCTTCCGGTACAACTGCGGCTGGTGCTCCCTTATCCAGAGAAGTTTAGGCAGGGATAAATGGGGACCGGGTAGATTACAGTTAATCCGGTAGAAATTTTTCAGACCGAATTCTCTTACCAGTGCCTGGCTGTACTGACTTCCCCGGGTGTCAAAAGAAAGAATCGCTGGCCCCAAAATTTCCCTGTCGGCACTCACCGGAATAAAAGCTTCGCCAATAGAACTGACCGACATGGCTACCGGTTTATCCTTTCCGGCCGCAACCGCAACCTGGCTTATCACCTGCTTGACTTTATCCCAGACGAGTTGGCTATCCAGCTGGGCCCGGCCAGGTCGCGGTCTTTCAGGTGTGTATTCCCGGTAGGCTGAGGACAGGCACCGACCGTTTATAGAAAAAACAGCGGCCTTGCAGCCAGAGGTACCAACATCAACCCCTAAAAGGCTCATTTTTAAGCCTGCCTTAAAATAGTCTGGTTACCGGCCACGGCCAGTTCTTCCTTCAGGATGGTGGTGGCCGTCCGATAAACCTCTTCCTGGGCTTTACTCACTGATCGGTCCATCCATTTTTCGTAGACCTGTCTGATGGCTGTGGCTATGTTTACCTTGGCAATACCATTTTTGATGGCCGCCTGCAAGTACTCTTTCTGGATGCCGGTGCCGCCGTGCAGGACCAGAGGAATATCTGCAGCCTGTTGAAGACGATGGAGATGATTCAGGTCAAGCCTGGCCGGCTTTTTGGGCTGATGCCGGAGGGCTTGCGAAATCGCGCCGTGGATATTGCCGATGGCCACGGAAAGCCAGTCCACCCCTGTTGCCCTGACAAAAAGGGCGGCCTCCTCCGGCCGGGTGAAACCGGTCCCGGAAGAAAAAATCTCCTCGTAATCCGGCAGTGCCGCGGCTTCGTGCCCCAGGACAGCTCCCAATTCGGCTTCCACCGGAACCCCCCGGCCGTGAGCCATCTCCACCACCAGCCTGGTGCAGTGGATATTTTCCCTCAGAGAGAGTCTGGAACCATCCACCATCACCGAGTGATACCCCACCTTCAGGGCTCGCGCCACAATCTCTTCAAAATCAACCCTCTGACCGTCTTCGTCAATCACCGGCACATGGTCCAGATGTAACCGGGTAAAACCTTCCCGGCCCACCCGGAAGTATTCTTCGGCGATGGCTTCCAGGCTGCCGGCCTGAAACTTTTCCCATTCCAGACGGGCCACCATCACCAGCCCAAAGGTATTGGTATCCACCAGCGCGCTCACTACCGGCGCCATCATGGGCCGGTAAGGTATGTTGAAACCCGGCACCGCCGTACCTTTCCGCCAGGCAATCTTCACTTCAGGGTCCATAGAGTTTCCCAGATTAAGGCCAGAGAAAACATTTGACCGTGGCGAAATAGATAAACAAACCGGTAATATCCACAATCGTGGTCAGGGCAGGACTGGCGACCACAGCCGGGTCATGTCCTAAACTGGCCACCGCCAGCGGCAGGAGTGCCCCCAGGAGAGTCGCCGTAACTACCTGGAGCCCTAAAGCCGTGGAGATTGCCAGCCCCACTGTCCACAGGGAATAACCCGCGGGAATACAATTTCTGGCAAGGAAGGCTACCCGGCCAAAAGCGACCAGGGCCAGGACCAGAGCCAGAGACAGCGAAACTCTGAACTCCTTCCAGACAATCTTCAGGGCATCCCGGGTGGAGACCTCCCTCAAAGCCAGAGCCCTGACCACCAGCGTGGCGGACTGGCTCCCGGTATTGCCGCCAGTGTCAGTTAGCATGGGCATGAAGGTGGCCAGGAGGCCAAACTGGAGAATCAGTCCTTCGTACCTCTGGACAATGTATCCGGAAACCAATCCCAAGATGGCTAAAACCACCACCCAGCCGACCCGGTTGCGAAAATGTTCCAGGACTGACATGTGAAGATAAATCCCGGTTTCATGAGAACCGGTTATGGCCATCAACTTTTCCATATCCTCGGTCTGCTCCTGGGTGATGATGTCTAAAGCGTCATCATGGGTAATGATACCCATCAGCACCCCTTCAGGCGAGGTTACCGGAAGGGCAATCAGGTCATACTTCTGAATTTTGCGGGCGGCATCTTCCTGGTCGTCATTAACGCAGGCGGAGACAACATCACGGTGCATAATCTTTTCTATTTTCGCCTCAGGTGAAGCCAGAATGAGGTCCTTCAGAGAAACAAAACCAACCAGCCTACGCTTTTCGTCTACGACATAGGCATAATAAATGGTTTCCCGGTCCGGCGCTTCTCTCCTCAAACGGTTGATGGCTTCAGCCGCGGAAATGTCGGCCGGCAATGTGGCGTAATCAGAAGTCATCACCGAGCCGGCGGTACCTTCAGGAAAAGAGGAAAGCCGGCGGATATCCTCCCGTTCAGCCTGGGCCATCGCCGGCAGAATCATTTCCCTTCTGTCTTCCGGGAGGGACTTGAAAAGGTCCACCCGGTCATCGGCTGACATGTCAGAAAAAAGGCGGGCTAACTGGTCCCGGGAAAGTCTTTCCACCAATTCTTTCTGGAGGTCCGGTTCCAGGTAGGTAAAAATTTCCGCGGCCACTTGAGGCGAAACACACTGAAGGGCCGCCCAGGCTTCGTTCGGTTCCAGGGCGGAAAGAAAATCAGCCACCAGGGCCGGTGAAGAAGTCTCGCAAAACTCTTTCAACTCCTGGGTTTTGTTCTGAGCCAGGAACTCCCGAAACTCTGGAACCAGAAGCGGTATCTTCATGGCTGGCTAAAGCCACCAGTCTGGACGAAAACCTCGCTTACTCCATCTGCCAGTCCAGCCCTGGCTGGAGTAGCTTTCCCAGAACAAAATAGAGGATGTAGAAAAACAGGAGAAAAGGAAAATAACCCAGGCTGTAGAGAAGATACTCCCACAGGCTGAACCTGAACTTCAACAGTCTGGAGAAAATAAAAAATGTGGTCACCGAAATTACCAGGGAAACCAGGAAAGGTCCTGCTCCCTGAAGGAGCAGTCCTATCAGAGACAAAAGATAGAGACCAGAACTCACCCCCACATGGGCAGTCAGGTGCTGGCTGATAAGAATCAGCAGAGGAAGAATCCAGCTGAAAAAGTGGATTCTCAGCAGGAGCAAGCCAACCAGCGCCGGAAAGAAAGCAAAAAGGAGAATGTTCATGATAATCGGTAGACTCTTTAGATACAGCCGGATATCCTTTAAAATCTCCTGCCACCAGTAACTCATTCCCAGAGCCCAGCGGTTCCTCTGCTGGAGCCACTCCTCAAAGTTGGTCGGAGTCATGGTTTTTACCTTAAGGCGGGGGGAAAACCAGTAGCTTTTTCTCGCCCGGAAGGCTTTGAGCATCAGGTCCCAGTCTTCGCTGATAACCCGGGAAAACTTTCCTAACTGTTGAAAAGTCTCTTTTCTGATGGCAAAGGCCGCACCACTGAGAAACAAACTTTTTCTGAAAATTCTGGAAACAAGCAGACAGAGAATAGAACCCGAAAGAAAATCGTAACTGGTAATCCGGGAAAAGAAGTTCTGCGCAATAGCCTCCTTGGACAATTCCAGCAGGTCATATCCGGCTATCTCCTGGCTTAACTGGCTCAGAAAATTTTCTTCCTCCGGCAATTCCACATCGTTGTCCAGAAACAGGAGCACCTCCCCGGTAGCCTGCTCACTGAGAAAATTCAGAGAGTTGGCTTTACCCCGGCGCGCCCCGTTTTCATAGACTCTGACCTTGTTCCGGTAGGGTTCAAGCGCCTGCTCTATTTCGCGATTTGTCTGGCCGTCAATAATTACCAGAATTTCTTTATCCGGGTAGGTGTTTTTCAACAGTTTGGCCAGAATATCTGCGAGAAACTTCGGCTCTCTATACACCGGAATCAGCACCGAAATTCGCATTTTGCTCCTTATCCGTCGGATGGGCTCAAATCTATGATACCACAAAAAATTTTATCTTTTTTTTGGTTCAGCGCAGGTGACACCGGAGAAATTCAACTACTTCCTGCCTCATGGCCGCTGTTTCAAAATGGCCGATGGGATACCTTTTCAACTGCCAGGCGTCATGAGCCCTGAAAGAGGCATAAACCTTTTTCAGTTCAGCATCAATCCTGTCCAGACCTGCCGGGGGCGTCAGGTAGTCATACTCCCCGGCCAGGCTCAGATGGTAACGAGGAGCAATCAAAGCGTTGATCCGGGCTGTGGTGAAGTGTTTCAGCAGGGACGGCACATAGTAATAAATGCCGTGGCCATCCAGCCCGCGCCTTTCTATTAAGGCCTGATAATCTGTCAGACAGCAGAGGTCCACACACACCTTTATTCTGACATCCAGCGCCGCCACCCACCAGGCCATGGTGCTGCCCATGGAAATCCCCATGGTGGCTAAACATTTTTTTTCCACTTCCGCACGGCTCACCAGATAGTCAATCGCCCGGAGGTGGTCATAGACCATCATGCCCCATAACACCTGGCCCTTCCAGAGCATTTCCTTAAAGACTTCACTTTCGCTGCGGCCACGGCGCTCGCCAAAACACCAGTCGTCAAGACATAACACCGCATAACCAGCCTGCGTCAACACCTTACCATAGGGTGGCGACTGGAGTCCTTTCCTGCCGTAAATCAGCTCGTCCTTACCCAGTTCGTAGTTCCCGCCATGGGCATGATTGTAAAGAACCGCCGGAATTTTGCCGGAGAGGTTTGCCGGTCTGGCAAAATAGGCGGGAACCGGTTCTACGCCGTTCAAGTCCAGAACAAGTTTTTCCAGACAGTATCCATCAAAATCAACCTTTTCCACCACTCTGGCGCTGATACGGCGTGTTCGGGCGGGCAACTGACCCAGCAGCCGGTACAACTTTTGCCTTTGTCTTTCCTGCCAGTTAACCATTTTCATTCCCTTCCGGGACCGTAGAACTTATTCTTTTTTCCGGTAACCTCAACCAGGGTTACCCTGACGGACGAAAAAAGTCCTCCAGATAGAAGGGGTTAGTCCAGGCAAAACGGTGCTGAGCATCAACGGCTTCCACCCGCAAATATCTTTCGTGACCGGAAATCTTATACTCGGCCCTCTCAATTTCTTTCCCGCAACCAGAAACCCGCAAACCCTGAGCGTTGTAACCGAGGAAACGTATCTCCCGGACCGGACTGGTCTGTACCGTAAGGATGTTATCTTTTAAAGAAATCTCGTGGATACTGACGCCGGTGGAAGAGTAATAATGACCATTTCTGATCGCCTCAAGAATTAGTTCCGGTTCCAGGGCGGTGGCTTTAACCATCACGTAACTTCCGGCCAGGTCATCTTCCATGGTCGCCGTCGGCCGGTGATGGGCATCATCCACAGCCACGCCTGACAAACGCCGACCGTTCTGCAGCAGTTCATCCCAGTGAACCGTAGAATAACCCTTCCCTTTGGTAATCTGGCAGACATTGTTATAGATTTCCAGGTGCTGGAAGTTTTTCAGGTTTAAAAGGTCTGCGGAAGTAATTCCTGACCAGTAAGGATGCGCCAGGACAGCCACTCCCTGCTGCTGGTTGATGGCGTCAATAATCTCCTGGACGTCTGGCGGCGGAGAGGGTAGAAGCGTTTTAACCCCCAGGGCCACAATGTGGTAAACGCCGCTGTTGTATTCCACCGCCGGGATGGTAATGAAATCAGGATAATCCAGACGCACCTCGGTCAGACTCCAGTGGTCAGCCAACGCTACGAAATGGTAGCCGGCCTGGCGGTAAACAGAGCAAATTTCTTCCGGTGTTAATGTCCCGTCTGAGAAAGTCGTATGCAAATGAAGGTTGCCCCGGTACCAGTTCCCGGCCAGGTTAAAAATGTCTGTCTTCAAAATTTTCCTCCTATTCTTATGCCTTTTCTACTCTTCTTCCTTTTTCGTCGTGTAGATTACCTCGGCGATGGTGGTCACCCCATCCAGAACCTTCCTGACGCCATCTTCCCGTAGAGTCTTCATGCCTGAAGCCCGCGCCGCCTCCCGCAGAGCAGTCAGAGAAGGATTTCTGACAGTCAGCCTTCTAATCTCTTCGTTCATCACCAAAAGTTCGTAGAGGCCGGTGCGACCGGCAAAACCTGTGCCCTTACAGCGATGGCATCCCTTGCCCCGGGCATAGCGACCCTCGCTGCCGACAAGCTCGGCCGATAACTCCTTCACTTCTTCAGGCGAAGGTTGGTAGAACTCCTTGCATTGCGGGCAGATGGTGCGCACCAGCCGCTGGTTCAACACGCCGATCAGCGAAGCGCTGACCAGGTATGACTCCACGCCCATGTCCAGTAAACGGATGACCGCACCCGGCGCGGTATTGGTATGCAGGGTAGAAAGAACTAACTGGCCGGTCTGGGCCGCCCGGAAGGCGATGGAAGCCGTTTCCAGGTCCCGGATTTCTCCGATCATGACCACATTGGGGTCCTGCCGGAGAATGGAACGCAATGCCACGGCAAAAGTCAGGCCTGCCTTGGGGTTAATCTGAGTCTGATCAACATTTTTCAGGTGGTATTCCACCGGGTCTTCCACGGTCATGATTTTGCGGTGGACACTATCCAGTTCATTCAGGGAGGAGTAAAGCGTGGTGGTTTTGCCGCTGCCGGTAGGCCCGGTTACCAGCAGCATTCCGTAAGGCTCGTCCAGCAGCATGCGCCAGCGGTGCAGCACCTCCGGCAGAAAACCTAATTGTTCCAGCCCGGAAAGGATATTGGCTTTGTCCAGCACGCGCAGGGCCACCATCTCCCCGAAAATCGTTGGAAAAGTGGAGACGCGCAAATCCACGTCCCGGCTGGCCAACCTGATTTTGAAATAACCGTCCTGGGGCACGCGTTTTTCCGCGATATCCAGATTGGCCAGAACCTTGATGTGGGAAACAACAGCGGAATAGAGTTCCAGCGGCGGTGGCGGGAATTCATAAAGAAGGCCGTTGATGCGAAAGCGTGTTCTCAGCCCTTCCTCTTCAACCTCCAGATGAATATCGGTGGCTCGCACTTCCACGGCCTGGGACACGATTTCTTCCACGATTCTGGCCGCCGAGGATTCGGTAATCTCCCTGACCGCCACCGGCGCGACAAACTGCCCCGAACTTCCGGTCCGGGCTACCGGTGAGATGATTTCCAGGCTGCCCTGGGCAAAAAGGCGGTCCAGAGTTTCCCGGAGGTCACTTTCTTTTGCCAGTCTTGGCTCAATCTTCAAACCGGAAATCTTCTCCAGTTCCTGAAGTACCTGGGGGTCAGCCGGGTCCACCAGAGCGCAGACCAGGCTACCGCCTCCTTTATGAACAGGCAAAACCTGGTATTTTTTGCAGGTGAACTCTGGCAGGCAGTTTAACACTTCCCGGGGAACTTCCATCTCTTTCACCTGCAGGCTGGGTATCTTCAGTTCCTTCAGTACAAAAGAATACCAGCGCTCGGCCGACAGCAGGCCAAACCTGATGAGAAGATAACCAAAAGGAGCGCCTGTTTTTTCCCTTTCCTTGAGCACGACCTGCAGCGACTCCTCTCTCAACCCTTCCTTTGCTTTCAGAAGTGCCAGGACCTTCTCCAGCCAGTTCTCATCCATGCTATGTCCAGGATGTTTCGGAGTTCAGTTAAAAACTCCCGGTTGTCTTTTAGTCTTTTCTTGTGTGTCTCAATGGTTCTGCCTGTGCTTTTGTTTCCCTGCCCTTCCTCCTACACTGTCAAAAAAGGAAGGGGACAGCTGGCGAACGAATGGCGAAGGCACAGATACAAGACAAGACGAAAAGCGGCACCGTTCGGTAAGCGAACCGGGCAATTCCATCCGGGACGCAATACCTTACTCGGCGGTGTCTGAGCTCGCCACCTGGCGAATGAGTTCGCCGAGCAACCGATTTCGGCGTAGTCCTTGTCTGTGCCGGAGCACCCTGAGTGAGCCAGTTTGTTCCCTTTCTTTTCATTCCTCTTTTATTCCTTTT
>JAKPFT010000090.1 GCA_029551285.1 bacterium
CAAAAAAGGAATAAAAGAGGAATGAAAAGAAAGGGAACAAACTGGCTCACTCAGAGTGCTCCGGCACAGACAAGGACTACGCCGAAATCGGTTGCTCGGCGAACTCGCTCGCCCGGGGGCAAGCTCATACACCGCCGAGTAAGGTATTGCGTCCCGGATGGACTTATCCGGGCCGCTTACCGAACGCTGCCGCTTTTCGTCTTGTCTTGTAACTGTGCCTTCGCAAATCGTTCGCCAGCTGTCCCCTTCCTTTTTTGACATAGTGGGGGGAGGAGAAGGCGGAGAGATAAGGACTGGCAACACTATTGCCAGAAACAGGAAAAGGGCAAAAAACTTGAAGTCTTTGGCAGAAGCGTAAAACAATAAAGGAGAAAGATGATTTTTCTGAAGACGAGAAAGACCGCTACGGTAAAAGTAGCCTGTTTTCAGGGCAGCGCCGGTCCGGCAGAATACCATTTGATGATGATACCGGAAAGTCAGGGTAGTTTTCTAAAACAAGCTGAAGACCTCTACCAGATTTATCAGGAAACCTTGCGCCAGCTCCGTCTAAAGATGGAAACGGCTGTGTTTCAGCGTTTCTTCTGTTCTGATTTAGCCAACCAGGCCGAGGCTCTTCAGGCAGCGTTTTTCTCCTGCGGAAAAGACACCACCTTATCGGCTGTTTCCCTTGTGGAGCAACCGCCCCTGCCGCCGGCAAGAGTTGCGCTCTGGGCCTACCATCTGGCCGATAGCCAGTTGGTGAAAACCGGTTCTACTAACTTCTTAAGTCTTTCCCGCGGCAAACTCAGCCATCACTGGCTAACTGGTATCACTGCTGCCGGAAATTCCGCCTACCGGCAGAGCTGGAAGGTTTTCCGTCAGTGTACCAGGTTGTTGCAGAAAAAAGGGATGACTCTTCCTGACAACCTTATCCGTACCTGGCTGTTTGTCCGGGATATTGACAACAATTATCAGGGACTGGTGGCGGCCCGCAAAGAATTTTTTGCCACCTGCGGACTGACCCCGGAAACACATTTTGTCGCCAGTTCTGGCATTGGCGGAGGAAGCAGCGACCGGCAGGCCCTGGTAACCCTGGATGCTTACGCCATCTCGGGAATAGGGAAAGAACAAATTTCCTATCTGTCAGCCCCGGAGCACATGAGCCCGACCTACCTGTACGGGGTCACCTTTGAACGGGGCACCGCTGTTTCTTACAGCGACAGGAAACATGTTATTATCTCCGGCACCGCCAGTATTGACCGGGCTGGCCGGATTCTCTACCCTGAAGATGTCCAGGCCCAGTTTGAGCGTACCCTGGACAATATCTCGGCACTGTTATCTCCGGCGGGTGCGACCCTGAAGGAGGTGGCTACTTTTACCGGCTATGTCCGTGACCCGGCTGACCAGAAAAGAATTTCTCAGGCAATGGAAGCCCTGTTCCCCGAAACACCCTTTCTGATACTTCTGGCTCCGGTGTGCCGTCCTGGCTGGCTGGTGGAATTAGAAGGCCTGGCTGTTATTCCGGCCTCCTACCCGCACCTGCCTTCCTTTTAATGATGTTCTGAATCAAAGCGGAAAACCGGCGGGCTCCATTTTCCGGTCCATCAGGGTCATTCAAGAGATGGGAACCGGCCAGCAGGGCTACTCCGTAACCGTACTGTTTCTCACAGTGCCTGAAAAGGTTTAACTCCAGCCGGTCCAGGTTCAATCCGCCAGCCGCCACCGGAATCGTATCCCTGATGCCAGGAACCTTCTCCCGCATTACCCGGACCAGGTGGTTGAGCAGATTCTCCTTCCGGGAAGCCACGTGGACGTCTTCCACTCCGAAAACTCCGTGCTGAAAAAAATCGCCTCCGCACAGACGCACCAGTTTCACCCAGACCGTGTCGTCAATCCGCCGCGGCCCGGTAGAAAGACCGCTTCGGCCACCGCTGTGTGCGTATAGAGGAACGGTAATCTCCCGGCATTCTCTGAGTATTTTCAGGACCTCCACGTTGTGCCCCAAAATCACATTCAGCATCAGCGCCGTGGCCCCCCATTCCAGGTAACGCCTGGCAGTATCCAGCAGCCGGTCAGCCCGGGCGACCAGATGCGGAGCGTAGAGGCATCTGTTTCCAGTTTCTTCATAGGCCTTTCTCAGAGCCTGTGCCACCAGCCTAATCTTCTTTCTCGCCTCACAGTAGTCCGGACCGAGCATTTTTTCATCATCCTTGATAAACTGGCAGCCGCCCCTGGCCGCCAGATAACACTTCTGAGCCACCTCCCTGGCCGTCAGCCCGGCGCAGGGTTTGACAATCGTGCCTAAGATTGGCCAGGGCCTTTCGCTTCCCACCAGTTTTCTCACTCCTTCCAGGCCAAAAGCCGGGCCGGGAAATTTCTTCCGCAGCTTCCCCGGGAGCCTGAAATCAAGAAAAGCCACCGCAGAATAGTAAACAAACTCCAGCACCGGACCGCCGACCGCCAGCATCATCATCTGGTAAAGCGGGTCCTGTCCGGACATGTTGCTTACCGGGGTACGCATGACGATAATTCCCTCGTCTTTTCCATAAACGTAAACGCGGTCCAGGTCAGCCATGGATTTTTTAAATAACGCCGTCGGGTGCCCCCGGCCAACCCAGCCGCCGGTGGTCTCATCCCTGGCCAGCCGGCTGGCTACCTCAACCACATCGCCGGCGCACTTAAGATAAAACACCAGTTCCACCGCTTCCTCAGGACTGTGGCGGGAACCAATCCTTACCAGTTTTTTCAGCGGCTTGCCCTGGATTTCCTCAGGCAGGTATCCATCTTCCCAGAGTTCTAAGGTCTTCCCTTTTACCATCTTTGAGCACCTCCCTTCGCCATCTTAAAACCACCGTCACTCTTTCAAAAAGTTCTCCAGCCGGAAACACCTGATGTATTTGCGAATGGCCTTACTGATTTCTTCTCGCACAACTGCCTCCGGGTCAGGATAAAGAACTCGTAAATTCCTCATCATCACCCTTCTTTTCTCTTTCACTTCTGGCCGGTCAAAAACATAATGACCGCAGACTGCAGTCAGTTTTAGCCTCCAGTAATCGCTGTCCGGGTCAACTTCCTTCTCCGGCCGGTCCAGCCACTTCTGCCACTTACCGCAGGCCAGACTGCTGGAGATGAAGACTTCCAGAAAACCGGAGACTTCCCTGATTTTCTTCTGCTCCTTCAACATCTGTTCCTGAACCGCCAGCTTCAGCAACATCCGGCTTTCCACCACTCCGAATTCTGGCGCTACATTAGCGCCGGTAATACCGCACAGCGGGTGACAGACCAGGAAGTACTCTTCCAGATAGTCGGTATTGTGCTCCTTGAAGCCCAGCCCAAACTCCGCAGCCAGGCAGGCTAATTTCTGAGCGGCCCCGGGATGGAAACATCCGGCATTGTAGTCCATCCTGACCAGAGAACCGGTCTGTCCCACAATAAAGAGCGGTAAAGGAAACCCGCTCTGTTTCAGCCGGCCGGTCAGTTGTTGAAGAAAGCGACGGAAAACTCCTGCCGACATCACCCCGGCATAGTTTTCTTCCGTGCCGATTTCATAGTCAACCGGCGGCAGAGAAAGGGATTTTCTCATTGCTTCTATTCTGGCCATCAGAAAAAGGGTATCTTGAATCACTTGCGCCGGCGTGGTGTTCTTTCTTCTGGTGGGGTCAATATGAAGCAGGTGGAAGCCAGCCTGAAGGTCAGCCCGGTAGGAAGTTAAGGCGCGGCGGAAAGCTTCCTTCTCTGAAAGGTAAGGCTTTCTTTCTTCATCCCGCTGCCAGGGACCGCCATGGTCTCTTTCCAGGAAATAGGTAGCCCCTTCAGCCTGCCTGCGGATAAACTCAACCATTTCTCCTGGAGACCAGCCCTTGACATACCCCTGACCTATCTCCGGTGTTTCCACCTGGTTCCTGGAGGCCAGGAAAATCACCGGCGCCTTCATCTCTCTGGCTACCTTCAGGGCTGCCTGCACGACAGTTTCCGAAACCGGGCCTACCCCTAACAGGGTGACTTTTTCTTCCCTGGCTCTGGCGACTAATTCGGAAAGTTTCATCCGCGTCCTTCTGCCTTTAATATTAGTTAATTTTCAGAACCCGGCAAAAAATGATTGAGGGTTCAGCCTTACCTTCTAACAGCCGATTGGCAGTTTGCAACCTGATTTCAGCGGAAAAAAGACTGCCCGGAGAGAGTGACGGGGCAGGAAAAAATGAGATTTTTCCCGGCAAGAATCGCGCCAAACGACCGCCAGATTCAGTGGCGGCTAACCGGCAAATTCTCCTTCCGGGCAAGATGCTTTCTGTCAAATTCCCGGACACAGTCCACTACAAATTTTGTCTGCTCCATTGTCCGGTGCGGGTAGGCCGCCACACTCAGGATAAAATGGTCCCAGGGCACTGCCTGGCTCAGCATTTCAGTAATACTTCGTCTTACCAGCTCAAGGTCATCCATCGGTTCCGCTAACTGAACAAGTCCGGCGATGATGGTAATCCGGTCGCCCAATAGGCACCGACCCTGGCCTACCGTGACATTGCCCAAGGGCGGGATGGTAAAGAAATGAACCGCATCCATTTCTGTTTGCCGGTAAAGAGGCAGCAGGTCTCTGATATGGCCGCAGGAATGATGGAAATAAAGTTTTCCTGCCTGGTGGGTAAGGCGGCTTCTCCGGTTGGTCAGGTCTAAGTTACAAACTTCAAACATGGCCGGCGAGACGGCTGTGGTGGAGGTGTCATCCACTGTCACTATAGCGTCCAGGTCGGATTGAAGAGCCAGACGAAGACGCTGAAGGTAATTTTTCTCCATCACCGAAAAACAATCTTTTAGAGCCTTCCGGGCATCAGTCCAGAGGTAGGCTAAGGTCTCCACCCCGGTGAAAACACGGTACATCATGCCCAGGGGTGTGCCTTCCATCGGGCCTAACAGCAAACCTTCCTCTCCGATTAACTGCCGGCGCTGTCTCACCTCAGCCAGCCCCTGCGGGTCAGGCTGGATAACTTCATCTTCAAAGATAGCCGCCAGCGCTTTCAGGTCCTCCGGACCTTTAACCAGGTGCTCCACCCGGTTACTGGAGGTCACCTTTCCCGGACCGCGGCAGCAACGGATTATTTCGCGCAGGTCTCCAGCCGGAGTGTGCCACAGATGAATGGTCGTCTCTCCCTGAGAGAAGGTTTCCACCACCACCCTTTTTCTGGTAACCTTGACCGGAATTTTGTACCAGTCCATAATCTCCAGGCCCAGGTACCGGGAGAAAGCAATGGTGGCTTCATCCTGCCATTTAACTTCTTTCAGTGGTTCTGCCAGCGCGGCTGGCAGATCTTTCTGGCTGGGTTGATTGTAGGGGTCCACATGGCCGGTCACCGGTAGCCATTGCGGTATCTGGTGCTGGAAAACATTAAGGAGATTCTGCCGGCGGGTAAGCATGACGAAAATTAAGTTTCGCTATTTGACTGCCCCAGTCCGGTTAAATCGCCAATCCCTTCTATGCCGTGCAGGTTAACAAACTCATGAGCCGCCTGAATGAGCTCCGGAGAGGTCATATTGGCCGGACCAATGACTTTGACAATTTTACCTGCAGCGCAAAGACAATCCACCAGGGTCTTAAAATCACCGTCGCCAGTAACCAGCACCACCTTGTCCAGGTGAGGCGCCAGGTTAAGCGTTTCAATGGCCATCTCTAAATCAACGCTGGCCTTGATGGAACCATCCGGCAGCCTCCGGGTCGGTTTGGAAATAACCCGATACCCCAGCAGAGCCAGGGCGTTGATAAAAGAGCGCTGGCCCTCATTCTCCGGGTCATAACAGGTAAAAGCATTGAGCATCACCACGGCTCCTTCTCCCTTCAGATAGTCGCGCAGTCTGGCAAAGTTAATCTTGCCGAATTTAATTCTTCCCTCTCTCCACAACGCCTGGGTGGTCAGGTAAATATTCTGGACATCAATAAAGACGCCTACCTTTTGCATGACGCTTCTCCTTTCCTCGCTTCCCGGTGTTGCCTGCCCTCCGGCCGCCTGCCTCCGCCGGAGAGGAAAGATGTTGGGGTAAACCAATGCCGGTCTCCTCGTTTTCCGGTATTCTCGTTTGGCGCGCCTGACTAAGTTAAGATGGTGCCCAATACCCACCCCGCTGTCTCTTCTGAATAAAATCCGAATTTATGTCAAAGAAAATTCCGTCGAACTTTCGAAAAGCTACGCTCTTCCCGCTGCGCGGGCATGCAGATGAGGAAATTACCAATTTATCTATTAAAGATGATAAAAGCCACCAATCACCAGCAACTGATTTAACTTTTGGGGAGGGGTAAATCTCTAACCGGATATCTTATTGCTCTTATACTCTCAAATAAAGCCGATAACCCCAAAAGATACAAATATCTTGCGTTCAATGCACTTGCTGGCTTAACTGCTACAGAACTAGTATGTGAAATCATATCTGCGGACTTTCCTAATCATGTTTTCGGTATCGGTAACTGGATACGCCATTATTCTATGTTTATCTTCTGAAGATCTCAAGGCGGATGTAACTATTACCATTTATACTATAGCACAAAATCAGGACCTTTAGAAGGGCTATTAACCACTCCCGAATTTATAGTCCCCGTTTATCGGATTTTTGAATAAGATGTCACTGACTCAGCAACCTTAGTTAAGAATAACAACCGATTTCCTGGCGGTTTTGCCTGTACCTCTTTTTCATGGTGTTTAAAATACTCAACAATTCATTCTTCACCGGGACGCCATGCTTTCTCAACAAATCTCCCGCTGCGCCACCAGCAGGTGATGTGCCTGGTATCGAAATTCGGCCAATGTTCAGATTTCTTCATTATCAAAATCCAAAAAATAAACTATTTCTTCTTCGTCTAATTTTTCCAAGTCTAATAGAACTTTCTCTCGTCTTGGTCTCCCATTGGAATTTCTGAAGTCTACCTGAAAGGAACCACATTTGACAAGGACGGCATCATCAATTTTAAGAAAAGAGATTTGTTTTAAGTTGAATTCTACCTTTCTCAATCTTGACCACGCTCCCCTTGTTATTCTTTCTAATTCGTATTTTGATTTGCCTCCTTTAAGTGCTTCATGCCATTTTTGAAAACTCCGTTTATCGTCATTATACTTTACTTCCCCCATAGCAAGAATTAAACCAACAGAACCATATTCCCTTATAGCCGTTGCCGTCGCTTCACTATCATTTTATTCTTGTACTTAAAATTCCAAAAATTTCAAGTTTTGGAAAAAGGTTATCTCTGATTACCAACAGCAAGTTTTTAAGGGCAATCTCTGTACCCTCAATAATTATTCCAACACTTTTCTTGTTTCCTAAAACATCGTGCAAAATAAAATGATAAGAACTAATGGTTTTCCGGGCTTCTTCGCTAACAAGTTCTGTTATGAAATCCGCGACGGCATTTGGTAAACTGTATTTTGATTTAATTATTATTACCCACTTCATATTTTTTACTTGTTAATTGCCATTTTCCATTTTCTAATTTTATCAGCCGATTTTTTTTAAGAGATTGTTGGGCATCTCTAACTAAATGTTTCCATTTTTTGCCAAAGTGCTGTCCGTTAATCACCCTATCAACGCTATCATCGCAAATGTCAGCGTGTATCGTTTGAATCAGAGGGTGAATTTCCTTCGTGCTCAAAGGCCCCTTCTTTTTTAATAGATAGAGAATTGTGTCGCAAAAGATTGCATTGATCGTCTTTCCGTCTTTTATTCTATTTTTCAACAGTTCAAGATTGAGAGAATCTGCAGTTTCTCTTAATAATTGCGACAATTTTTTATTCTTAATAAAAATATTCTCGGTTTTGTCGTTAATTTTTTGCAGTTTCCCCAATTCATTACAAACTTTTTTTAATATATCTACATCAAGAATGTTCCCTAACGAATAGTATTTTTGCATGTCTTCTTTTATACTTCTGATCATTTCTCTATCATCTATTAAAACTCCGTATTCAAAATTATTAATCAAACCACCAGTTGTAAGATTGGCTGAAGTAATTATTCCAACCTCTCCGTCTATCAAGTATACCTTTGCATGTAATCTGCCAAGGCTTGAAATTTTAACCCGTTGAAATTGCTTATATAATTCTAACAGTGCTGAAGGGTCAGTAATTTTGTTTAGTATGGTATCCAGCGTTAGGTTTGTAATGATGGAGAAGTCTACTGAATCTCTTCTTCGAATTGCACCAGATAATATCTTTACACCATGTATATCAATAAAAGGAGAAGAAACAAACAACTCTTTCTTTGTCTTACTTATAACTTTGATGAATTCATTTTTCCAGGGTGAGATTATGAGTTTCATAATTTAAAATCCGGTAGATTATTTATAATTATTATTTTTCGCTTTTTCTTCTATCAACTCACTGGGTCTTATGAAATACAAAAAAGCGTAATCTTCATAATTATATGAAACGCATTAAATGTTAACGCATGGTATTCCTAATGTTTCATTTGGTGAATTGAATTTGAGAAAATGGCTCATGAGTGAATCTCTCAAGGTCTTTATATCTGGAAAGTAACGATTCTGTGCAACACAACGTCGTGTAATTCTCCAAACAGGCGTTTACGTTCTCCCATTCATTCATATCTCTTATGAAATACTTGTTTAATAATTCACTAACCATATCCAGATTTTTATTACCTTTGCCATTCGTTTCATCGGGGTCAAAAAGGCTAACGGAAGCAGATAAATTTCTTAGGTTTTTGTTACCATTGTCCATATAAAGATTTTACCTTGTTAAATGGTTTGCACTTCGCCCAACCCCTGGCAATTTCCGCTAACATCTCAATGGTCGGGTTTCTATTTGCAGCCGACTCAGTTTTTATATTTGATAATGGTATTATGGGTAACATCGGCCAATTTTAAAGACGCTGTCTCCTGGCGAAAACCCGTTTTGGGACGATATTTCTTCACGCTTTACCGTCCTGTTGATTTATTATTTGACTTAACTTTAGCATATTAGAATAGTCCGGGCAACGGTTCCAATACTTCCATAATTTCTTCCAATTACGATTCATTGCAAGGATAACGGAAATCTTTGAATTTGAAATGATAAAGAAAAGAATATAATCGCTGGCGCGCGAAGGCAATTTGTCAAAAAAGTGTTCTTTCTGACACATAGTTTACACTTTATTCCTGGCAGATAGTTTACACTTTTATTCATATTTCCTTCAAATTACTATCTTAAAACCAAACGGATCATCGCAGGGCGTAAATTTCTCGCTTTCTTCATCAAAGAACCC
>JAKPFT010000093.1 GCA_029551285.1 bacterium
AAAAGCGGCAGCGTTCGGTAAGCGGACCGGGCAATTCCATCCGGGACGCAATACCTTACTCGGCGGTGTCTGAGCTCGCCAGATGGCGAGCGAGTTCGCCGAGCTACCGATTTCGGCGTAGTCCTTGTCTGTGCCGGAGCAGCTTGAGTGAGCCAGTTCGTTCCCTTTCTTTTCATTCCTCTTTCCTTTTTTGACACTACCTTCTAATCATACACCGAAATTGACCTCGCCATAAACCCTGACTTTGTTTAAGCAAAACAGTTAAGAGACCAGCCCGGCATATTACTCCGGTTAATGGTGGTTATCCCTTTGCTAACTTCTGCTTGTCCTGACTCAAATTTTTGCTGGCCGATTGTTACCGCCTCTAAAATATGCTGGAGGAAGACCCGGCTGTCAATATTTTCCTGAAACTGGCCGAGCCCGGATGTCTCAAGGTATCGCCACAAAATTTGACAGAAAAACCCCCAGGGGGTAAAATTAGGGTGTTATGGCCAGTATAAAATTGACAACCCGATGGGGAAAGATACCGCTGAACCAGAAGATGAACTGTTTCTGTGAAAAGTTAACTGGTAGTGCGATTTTATCATCTGAGGAACAAGAGCAGCAGTTATGGAGCGGAAAGGTTTTACCCTGATAGAACTTCTGGTTGTGATTGCGATTATTGCTATCCTGGCGGCGATGCTGCTGCCAGCGCTTTCAAGGGCAAGGGAGAAAGCCAGGCAGGCTGCCTGCGCCAGCAATCTGAAACAGATAGGTATTGCTCTGGCCATCTACGCCAACGACTTTGACGGATTCTTGCCGCCAACCTGGCACTATACCCCTGGTACCTACACTACCATCGGCTACGACTACGGGGTTAATCAGGCCTGGTATAAACTGGCGGTCATGTACTGTGAATCCCTGAAGATGTTCTACTGTCCAGGAAATGTGAGGTGGCTGGCGCCAGCCACCCGCACCATACCCACCGGTTACTGGAGTATCGGCTACTTTATTCTGGTGGGCAACGGATACATGTACCCCTACGGCCGCTGGACCAATCCTGCGAGAATTGAGAAAGTGGCCAACAAGATTAAAGCGCCGGTGATGTCAGACATTAACAAAGTTCCGGGCTCCACCTACATCCCTAACCGCTGGGTAGGTCACATTCCTGGTGGATACGAATTCCTGGGCGGACATGGCCTTTACGCTGATGGCCATGTGCGCTGGTTTCCTTTTGATATGTGGCGGGAAATCTATCCGAATCAACAGATGTCCCCGCCGATAGACTAACCCTTCAGATCTCTTTTCCCACCAGCAACTCGTCAAAGAAGACTGTATCAGGAGAGACGTTGTGGCTGGCTTCTTCTCCGGTGGGCGACTTGCCCAGTCTTAAAACTGCTGGTGCGGCCGACAGTTCTGCCGGCCGTTTCATTTCCCAGGGCTGGTTCCAGCTTTTCCCGTCTGAGGAAGAGGTAAAAACAATCTTTTCCGGATGAAGTGAAATTTTCACCCAGTTTACCTGATGCATTTTCCCCGGATTGGCCAGGTTCATTTCCGGACCCCAGCTGGCCGTTTTCTTCGTGCCTGCCTGGCAGACGTAAAGAAACTGTTTCCGCTGGTGCACCACCCCGGCAAAGGCATACCCGCCGTTTTCCCAGAGCAACAGAAGGCCAACCGGGTTGCCATGTCCCCGACTCTCTATCCTGACCTGAACAGTCACGTTGTCCTGACCAAAGGCTCTTTCCGCGGCCGCGAACCGATAATCAGACCCGAGCACCATCAACTTGCCCCGATAGTTACCCAGTCGGCCGCTGGAGGCTGGAGAACAGACCAGTTTCCACTCCGGCCGGAGAACTTTCCCTTCAAAGGTGTCACATAATTCCGGAAGTAACTCTCCCGGTTTTCCCAGAATACTTCCAGGTAACGGCTGGTCTGCCGGAAAAGTTCCCTTCGGCCCAACCAGCAAGAGGCGGTAATTGTGCCTAAGAACAGAAAGATGCAACCGTCCGCGCTGGTGAGGCAGGCTGGCGTGGTTGTCTTCACCGTCGCAAACCACCACCGTTTCTGGAAGTCCCATTAACTTAAAGGGCAGAGTAATCTCCCCCTGCCAGTCATCCTCAGAAAGATTAGCGACAACAACCAGAGCCGTCTTTAACTCCCTTCTCACCCAGGCTGACATCTTTACATCTTTCTTTCTTGGGTCCTTATCAGGCTGTAAGACCCAGTAACCTAAAAACTCAACATCCTTTTCTCCGAAACCGAACAATATCCTGGCTGGAAGGGTCCGGTCGTCCATAGTGTCGGCCCGGCCCAGGATATCATGGAGTAACAACAGACAGGAAAGTTCATCCCCGCCATCGTCCGGGTCAGTCATCCAGTTGGACTCTGTGTGCCAGGAAGCCGCCATTCCGTACTGCCGGGAGAGGCACCTTGCGCAGATTTCGCCCAGCGGATAGTTGCTGATGGCCTTGTGAGTGCGGCCCCACTCGTTATCGTGCTTTCCGTCCCAGAAGGAGTAGCAGGGCACGACCATAGAGTCAGTCATATGGACCAGCATCCCCCGGGAGCAGTTGTGTTTCCGGAAAAGATAAGCCAGCCGCTTGTAAAAATCCCTCAGGGCAAACATGGAATAACCTGGCTGAATGAGTCCGTCTGGTCGCACATAAGCCCGGCCAGTAATCAGGTTGTAGGTGGCTTTGGGATAAACATCATCGCTGTAAAGACCATCAATGTAACCCTTTTTCATCAGGTCATCCACCACCCAGGCAACAAAATCGTTCCGCTGCTCGGTAGGATAACCGTGGGTGCTTCCGCCGCTCCATTCTAATTGAAAGTACTTGTTTTCTTCCGTCACTCCCCAGAAATCGTTGGGACTGGTGTTCACTCCCCAGTAGCCGAATGTCTTCTTATAGTATTCCACATCCTTCAGATAAGCCTCCCAGTCAGGAGGTTTGCCGTATCCCTGAAGCGTTCTGGCCCGGCCGCAGTACCAGGAAAGACCGGCTTTGTCCATCCGCCAGCCTTCAGGTTCAGGCCTGGCCGGGCTGGCCATTAAAGCGAAAGTAGTCTCCCAGGTCTGGCTGAGCTTTTTCGGTTCCCGGAAAAAGTTGACCTTAATCGTAACAATTCCCTTCTCCCGAAAGATTTCCAGGGCATCCTGGTTATCCTTGAGGGACCAGCCATAATCGCTGTCAGCCATCCAGCAAAATCCCCGGTCGTAATCGCCGACCCAGAGATAAGGGAGAAAAGTGCCCAGAACAATCCGGCTGGCTTTGGCAGAACTACCCCAGATTTTTCCTTCCCCTTCAGGAAGATAATCCGCCTCGTTGGTTTGCCGAATTGCGTCCCGGCAGGCGTGGTATAGAAGAGCGTGCTCGGCCTTCAACGGAATATTTAGCGAAAGGCCTTCCAGGGTAACTTCACCTCTGGGCACCAGTTCCATCCTGTACTTAATCATCCCGTCATATTCCGCCGTAATCTCCAGAGCCAGGCCAACCCTGTCGGAGGCTGACCCTGCCCGCCACTTCACCACCCCTGACTTTTTCTCCTTCAGTTCAAGCCGGCCTGCGTTCCAGACTAAACTTTTGCCATCAACCTGCGCCTGAAAATTAATCGGCCTGGCTAAAATTTCCTTCTCCCTGGTCACCACCGAACTTAGCCAGCCACTTCTGTCCAGCCGGTACTGCCGGCCCCAGCAGAACAAATCCTGACCTTTCACTTCCAGCGGCGTAAAGGGGGGAATAACTTCGTCGGAAACACCCACTCTGGCGCCATCCCAGGGATAAAGGCGGCGTTCAAAAGGCTCAGCTGTCAAGGCCAGATGAACCCGGCCATTGGGGTCAACCAGTTCGGCACTGACCACGACCTCACCGGCTGGAAGCTGTTTGGGCAGGTCAAACAGTAATGGCTGCTGGGCCTCAGAAATGGTTGTCTGTCCCAGACGGTAGCGCTTGTTATCAGCACCTGTTACCCACCAATCAATTCTTTTCAGGTCTTTCAACCACTCTGTCTCAGGCAGGTCCAGCCAGACCTGCACCTTCTTCAGCTCCGGGTAGTGAACCAGATGCATCCGACCATCGCTGGTGGAGTTGAAAACAGGGTTTTTCCCTTCCCGGTACAACTGGTAAAGTCTTTTCACCTCAGTTTCGGCCAGGGGATAATTCAGAATATAGAATTCATCAATAACCGCATGATTGTCTCCGTAGCGATAGCCAAACTGTAAACCCTGGTCGTGATAGCCAGGCTTCATCGGTTCCAGGAAAAAATCAGCACCGCTTCGTTCGCCGTTGGTGTATTGCTGAATTACATTGTCCAGCCAGGTAACCACCACGTGGAACCAGACCCCTTTTCTTAGCGGTAATGGTGCTCCGTAAAGGATGTACTTATTATAAGCCGGAAACTTGCAGTAAAAACTCATCGTGTCTTCAAAGGTGTGGTACTTGTAAAGAAAAGCCTCGTTGAGAAACCTGAAGAAGTAAAAACCTTTGTCCTCGGTGGCGTCCCAGTCAGTGCTCATCACCCAGAAGGAAACAGTTCCCTGCCGGGCTCTGATAAGTCCTTCCTTCCGGTAGGTGACCGTAGCGCTTTCCTTTCCGCCCAGGAGCAAGCCTTCACCACGGTAACCTGCCTGGAAAACCGGTGTGCCCTTAATGGTCGGGGTAACCGCCACAGCGCTGAATCCTGGCTGGCAGTTACCGTCAAAAGGAAGATAGATAAGCACGGGATTTTCGCTACCAACCGCCACACTGCAAAATACCAGAAATAACAAGAGCCGCCGTCTCATAAGTTCCTTCCGACGACCAGGTCATCAAAATAGATAATGGCAGGAGCAGGCGTTGGTGTCTCATCCTTTCCCAGAGGAGACTTTCCCAGACGCAGAACCTCCGGCGGACCCTGCAGTTCCTTTGGCCGCGGTATTTCCCAGTCCACACTCCATTTTTCGCCGTCGCCGGAGCCGGAAAAAATAATTTTGTCTAAGAGAAGAGAAATCCTTACCCAGTTGACCTGGTGCACACCTTCAGGCTGGCTGACTGAAGCGGCTGAACCCCACCGGGTTCTGGTACGTCCGGCCACCGTTGTCGCGTAAAGAAACTTTTTCTCCCGGAGAAACGGTCCGGCAAAAACAGAGTCTCCGTTAGCCCAGCGAAGCAACAGCCCGTTCCAGTTCTGGTGGGATAAACTTGCCGTTTCCACCCTGACCTGGACAGTAACATTATCCTGGCTGAAGGGTCTCTCCACCACGGCAAACTTGTAGTCACGGCTGCGCAGCATCAACCTTTTCCGGTAAACTCTGGCCATGGCTGCGGCGACTGGTGAGGCATTCAGTTTCCACACAGGATTAAGCACCGGAGCGTCAAAACTATCGCAAAATTCTGGCAACAACTGCGCTGGCTTCTCCAGTTTGAAGCCCGGCACTGGCGCGTTCACCGGAAAAACCCCGGCTGGACCGATGAGCACCAGCCGGTAGTTGTGCCTGGCTACTTCCACAGAAAAAACACCATTTTTCAGGGGAATTTCCTGATGGTTCTCCTCACCGTCGCAGGCCACCAATTTCCCCTTCAAACCCATCAGTTTCAGTGGCAAAGCAATCTGTCCCGACCAGTCCTGGTTGGAGAGATTGCCCACCACCACCAGGGCTGTCCCTTTCGTTCTCCGCACCCAGGCAGAAACCTTGACATCCTTTTTCCGGGGGTCATTTTTCGGCTGCAGCAGCCAGTACCCCAAAAATTCCACATCGTTTTCGCCGATACCAAAAAGCAGTTTTGCCGGCAGTGTCCGATTATTCAGGTTTTCCGACCGGCCCAGCACATCGTGCAGCAGCAATAAACAGGAATGGTCATCCCCACCAGTTTCCGGGTCAGTATCCCAGTCAGACGGAGTATGCCAGGAAGCGCCCATCCCGTACTGACGCGACATCGTTCTGGCACACAGTTCCCCTAAATCCCAGCCATCAATCTGGTCGCCTCCGCCCAGGCCAGCCTTACGCCACTCGTTGTCATGCTTGTAGTCCCAGAAGCAGTAAGCCGGCAGAATCATAGAATCAGTCATATGTACGGTCATCCTCCGGCTGCAGTTGTGCTTCTGGAAAAGATAAGCGCTTCGCTTAAAGAAGTCCCGGAGGGCAAACATGGAATAGCCTGCCTGAACCTTCCCATCTTCCCTGAGATAGCCCCGGCCGGTTACCAGGTCTTTATCAGCCACCGGGTAGACATCATCGCTGTAGAGACCATCAATGTACCCGGCTTCCATAAACTTGTTAAGGTAATACATCACATAATCATTCCTTTTTTCCGTCGGCACCCCGGGTGACCATTCGGCTTCGTAATAAAGGTTGGCCGGGGTGACCCCCCAGAGGTCGTTAGGACTGGTGTTCACTCCCCAGTAACCCCTCTGCTTCTTGTAATACTCCACATCCTTCAGGTAAGCCTCCATGTCCGGCGGGCAGCCATACCCCTGGAAGGTCCTTGCGTAGCCACAGTACCAGGCATAACCACCTCTCCTGTCCATGCGCCATCCCTCTAACTCAGGTCTGGCCGGACCGGCCATAAGAGCGAAGACTATCTCTCGGGTCCGGCTAATTTTCCGCTCCGCGTTGACCAGATTAATTCTGGCCAGCAGTTCTTTTCCCTGCCGGATAAACTGAATGCAGTCTTTGCTGTCATCGGTAATCCAGCCCCGGTCACTGTCAGCCATCCAGCACAGGCCCCGGTCATAGTCACCTAACCAGAAATAGGGAATAAAGGTACCCAGCACCACCGAGTTGGGAATTTCCCGGCTGCTCCAGACAATCCCCTGACCTTCCGGCAGATAACCGGCGCGGTTGGTTAATCTGATGCTTTCCCCGCAGGCATGGTACAGCAAAGCATGCTCGTTCCTGACCGGAATGTCCAGAGATAAGTGTTTAATGGTCATCTCTCTATCCGGGGAAAGAAGTAACTGGTACTTAACAAAACCGTCATACTCCATCGTCAGCCTCACTTCAGCCCGCAGGTCACCGGCCCGGCTGTACCCGCGCAGTTGCACCACCCCGGGTGCGGCAGAAATTTTCTCCAGAGAACCATAGGAACGAAAGGCAATTTTCCCTTTATCGCTCTGGCCCTGAAGTACTACCGGACGGGAAAGAAGCGGCTTGTTCCGGCTGATAATCTGGGAAGGCCAGCCGGTGTCGCTGAACTGATACTGCCGGCCCCAGCAGGAAACTGTTTTATTTTTTAACTCAAGTGGGGTAAAGGGTTCAATGACCTCATCGGAGACACCCAGCCTGGTCCCTTCCCATTCAAAACTTTTCCGCTCAAACTCAGTTGTTTCCCGCGCCAGCTCTTTTCCTTCCTTGTCCAGCGCCACAAACACGGCCTGGTACTTAACCGACACCAGGGGCAGATGTTTGATTAATGTTTCCCCGTAACCAAGGTTGAATCTGTTAATCACGCCGCAGCCGGCAATCTCCTCACTATTCTCTGCCTTCAGATAAACCGCCACCCGGTCCAATTTCTCTTTATCCTTCAGGTCGAAGGTATCCACAGAAGCCCGGATAACACCGTAAGAAGGATAGGCATCCACAAAAACTTCAAAGGAACGCTGACCGGCCCGGTCAATCCAGTCTCTCAATCCCTCTTTCACCTGCATCACCTGATGGATTAAGGTTTGACCTGAGCGAATGTCCGTCACTTTCAGCGTGACCACCTTGCGGTTGGTGTTAACCCAGGAACCGAAACCACTGTCGTCCGGCTTTTGAACCCTTTCTTCTATCGGGCCAGCCTTGTCCACCCAGTTCACCGCCACCACCTTCCTCTGCACCGCGCCGGCCTTTACGGGAATCATTTCCACCACCTTTTTCAACAACTCGCCGGTGGCTTCCCTGGTGACTTCCACCTCAATACTGACAGTGGTGTCCTGCTGGCCAGCCGTAACCTCAGCATCAATCTGAGCATCAGCCTCCAGAATTTTCCCCAGAGAAAGAATCCTTACGGCCGGGCAATTGCCGCCAAAAATTCCCCGGGCATAGTTCCGAAACCCGCCCTGCGTCCAGTTGGTAAAGACATACTTGGCGTAGTCCCGGCAGAGATTAATCCCGAAATCCTTTCCTTCCTGGTCTATCTTCAGTTCTTTCCGGTCAATGGCGACTTCTGCTTCCCACCAGCCAGGACCAGAACTGCAGCGGTATTGCCAGTTTCCATTCCAGCCTAACAGGGAATTGCCGATGGAGGGCCGGCTTTCAAAGTCCTGAATAACCTCTAAGGAATTGCCAAGAAAGTGGTAGTCAAGGTCCTGAGGCTTTTCAAAATCAGGCGCGATGAAAATCTCCACCGCATCATCCCCGCACAGCCGTTTGTGGTCTCTCTCCCTGGCGGCCCGAATCAGTTTGGCTTCAGGCGGAAAAGTGCTGCGGAAGGCAAAATAAATTTTTCTGTCGTCGTAGGTAACATAAGCCACCACCTGCCGTTGTGTGGTCCAGCCAAAAATGTGCTGGAAACCAGTAACGGCCACTGACCGGCGCCACTCTTCTGGCTCAATCCGGCCATCAATGACCGGAGGCTTCGCTGTCTTTGGCACAACCAGGATGTAGCCCTGACCGCTCTTTTGCCCGACCGCGTTCCCTTCAAGAAAACCAGCCAGCAGCAACATTGCCAGCAATTCTGCCATCTTTTTCATTTTTCTCCCCCGGGGAAAAGGTAAACCCGACACGATACGTTTGAACTCGTTTCAGAAGAGCATACACCATCTTCCAGGCGGCCGGCAAGTCCACAGACTTCTCACGCACTGCGTTTGCCGACTAATACCCGCAGGCTGTCCAGAGGGACTTGGCGAAATAGGTCGCAAAGGTTCCACTGCTGCCGCTTAAGGTACACCGGGCTACATTCGGCGGGATGTCGGAAACGGAAAAAGGAATCGTCCAGACTTCTACTGCCCAGCGGTTACCTTCCGGCAACAGCCGCAACGGTGTCCGGTTGGACGGCGCAATGTAACTCACATGACCGTCAAGATATAAAACATTTATCCCGCCTTTGGCCCGCGCCAGCGAACCTGGATTGCCGCCGGTACCCCGTCCGTGATTGGTCGTCTGCGGCCCGGTCTGGTTTAAGGAGACCACAAAACCTGCACCAATCTCCGGATGCCAGTACGGACCAAACTTTAAATCCGCCATCACCGCATAATTCGCCGGGTCCCGCTCCCGAATGTTGGTCGCATAACAGTAAGAACATCTCCCCCAGTCCAGTACCCCGGTATCTGATGCCCGGTCCTCAGTTGACGGACAGATGAATAACTCCGTGCTCTTCACAAAAACAGGCCCTTCCCGGGCCGCCGTCACCGGGTCATACTGGCCGGTCAACAAACAAAGTGACCGCGTGCAGGAGACCGGCTGGCTATAACTGGTGTCTCGGTAATACGGCGCCCAGGGTTAGGTCCGCCGGTCCACTAAACAGGTTTCCACCGCTGTCGGCAACCACTCGTTGTAGTCCTGGGCATACATGTGCAGGGCTAAACTTAATTGCCTCAGGTTGGATGCACATACCGAACGGTTCGCCTGCTCCTGGGCTTTTCCCAGCACCGGCAAAAGCATTGCCGCCAGTATCGCGATAATCGCTATCACCACCAGAAGTTCTATCAGCGTAAACCCTTTCTTCATCTGCCACCTCCAGGTTTTCAATAACTCTATCCATCCTTACTTACTGCACGTAAAAACGACTCCCGTACGGAGGCCAGCCACGCGCTTCCCCTTCCGAATGCCAGGAAGCGTGCCCATCCACAAATAAAAAGTTTATCCCTTTGTTGTGCCGCGCATACCAGGAAGCACCATGGTCAGGATAAAACAATTTACCACCAACATAAAGATATCCGTTTCCGTTTCTGGGGTTGTACCAGGCAGTGCTGTTGCCGGTGCCATCCCCGCAGTAAATCAGTTCTGACTGGTTGCTGATGACGGTCAACCTGCGGTGGGTCGTGTAAAAAGCGCCTCCATTGATACCGATGTTCATGTAGCCAAAGTTCATCGTTTGCTGGGCGATGGTCGCGTAACGGCCTTCCGGTCCTGACGGGCATATCCAGAGGGTTATCTTTCTGGCACAGTAAGGCATCAACGCCATCGGCCAGTAAATGCCGCTGTTGCTCCAGGGGGGGATATACTGGTCGTAGTCCTGAGCGTACATCCTCAACGCCAGACCAATCTGCTTTAAGTTGTTCATACAGGTAGCGGCCCGGGCTTTTTCTCTGGCCCTGGCTAAGGCCGGAAGTAACAGCGCGGCTAAGATCGCGATGATGGCTATCACCACCAGAAGTTCTATCAGCGTAAAACCCTTTCTCTTCATGCTGCCTCCTTGTTCTTTTTTTCGGTATATGCTTCAATTCCCATTTTCACTGACCTTATAATAACATAATCCCTGTATCTATGTCAAGTCTATTGCCCTTCCCCATCAATTTCTGATTAAGGTGGACAAAAAAAGGAAAGGGGGGACCTTTTGTTTAGACTTCTTCAGTCACTCTCTCTGGTTCTTCTAAAAAATCTGCTGGT